>NZ_CAKKMF010000033.1 GCF_918697925.1 Arthrobacter sp. Bi26 | reverse complement strand
CGCAACCCCAGTGAGGTTCCCAGAATGACGACGACGACCGCCCCGCCCGCCGGCGCGCAGACCGGCACACCCCAACCAGCCAGCCCGCGCAAACGCGGCCACCGCGGCACCCGCGGCACCCGCACTCCCGGCGAAGGCCGCATGGCCGCGCTGCTGCTCTCCCCCACCATCCTGGTCCTCGCCCTGGTGATCGTGTACCCGCTGCTCGCCGCGGTGCACCAGTCCCTCTACCGCGCCGAATCCGGACTGGACGCGGACGGCTTCGTCGCCGACGTCGAATCCTTCGTCGGCCTGGCCAACTACGCCGACCTCTTCGTCGGCGAAACCGGGCGGCGCTTCCTCAACGCGCTCGGCAACACCACGTTCTTCACCGTCACCACCGTGTTCCTCGAGACCGTCCTGGGCCTCTGCCTGGCCCTGGCCATGAACCGCGCCTTCCGCGGCCGGTCCTTCCTGCGCGCCAGCATCCTGGTCCCCTGGGCCGTGCCCACCGCCGTGTCCGGCCTGCTGTGGCGCTGGATCTTCCAGTCCGACGGCATCGCCAACACCCTGCTCGGCAGCGAAATCCTCTGGACCGCCGAGGGCAACGCCTCCCGCGCGGCCATCATCATCGCCGAGGTCTGGAAGACCGCCCCGTTCATCGGCCTGCTGGTCCTCGCCGGCATGCAGGTCATCCCCGGCGAAGTCTACGAGGCGGCCAAGATCGACGGCGCCGGCTGGTGGCGCCAGCTCAGCTCCATCACCCTCCCGCTGGTCAAGCCCACCCTGCTGGTGGCCGTGCTGTTCCGCATGCTCGACGCGCTGCGCATGTTCGACCTCCCCTTCGTGCTGATCGGCCCCGGCAAGGAATCCGTGGAAACCCTCTCCATGCTCGCCTGGGACGAATCCAACCAGCTCCGCTACGGCTCTGCCTCCGCGTTCGCGATCATGCTCTTCCTGTACGTCGCCGTCGTCGCGATCGTCTTCGTCAAGGTGCTCGGCGCCGACGTCACCGGCGCCAAGGAACTGAAGCTGATCTCAAAGAGGAACCGCACCAAGGCAACCCGCACGCAGGCGAACACTGACCAGGCAATCGCTGAACAGAAGAAGGCCGAGGCCACCCGATGACCATCTCCGACCTCCGCAACGCCGCCGCATCCTCCGGCGCGATCGGCACCGGCGCACCGGGCGCGCCCGACTCAAGCACCACCGTCGGCCGCCCCGGAAAACCCAAGACACAGCGCACGTGGCGTTCCTACTCGGTCTACCTGGGCCTGGCGCTGATCTTCGCCTACTGCCTGGCGCCGTTCTACTGGATGCTGGTCTCCAGCCTCCGCCGCACCGCCGACATTTTCGACAACACCCTGCTGCCGGCCCCGTTCTCGCTGGAGAACTACGCCAAGGTGTTCGACGGCTCCACCATGTTCGGCCAGGCCCTGCTGAACTCCCTGATCGTGGCCGGCACCACCACGGTGTTCGCGCTGCTGCTCGGCGTCTTCGCGGCCTACGCGATCTCCCGGCTGAACTTCCGCTTCAAGTCGGTGATCCTGGGCGTGATCATCGCGACGTCGATGTTCCCCGGCATCTCCGTGGTGGTGCCGCTGCTGCGCCTCTTCACTGACCTCGGCTGGATCAACACGTACCAGGCGATGATCGTGCCGAGCCTGTCCTTCGCGATCCCGCTGGCGGTCTGGAACCTCACCACGTTCATGAAGGCCCTGCCGTTCGACCTCGAGGAAGCCGCGATGATCGACGGCTGCACCAAGTGGCAGGCGTTCCGCCGGGTCCTGCTGCCGCTCGCCGCGCCGGGCGTCTTCACCACCGCGATCCTGACCTTCATCCACAGCTGGAACGAATTCATCATCGCGCTGTCCATGATCAATGACCCCAAGATCCAGACCGCCACGGTGGCGATCTCCAAGTTCACCGGCGCCACCGAATTCCAGGCGCCGTTCGGCGAGCAGATGGCCGCCGGCGTGATCGTCACCGTACCGTTGGTCATTATGGTGCTGATCTTCCAGCGACGGATCGTCGAAGGCCTCACCGCGGGCGCGAGCAAATGAGCCCTGTCTCGCCGGCGGGCCCCGTCGAGGAAACCACCGTCGCGCCGGCCCCCGACTGGTGGCAGTCCGCCGTCATCTACGAGGTTTACCCGCGCTCCTTCGCCGACGGCGACGGCGACGGCGTGGGCGACCTCGCCGGGCTCATCACCCGGCTGCCGTACATCGCCGCGCTCGGCGTCGACGGCATCTGGATGACCCCGTTCCAGCCGTCCCCACAGGTGGACCAGGGCTACGACGTCACCGACTACTGCGGCGTGGACCCGCTGTTCGGCACCATGGAACAGTTCGAGTCGCTGCTTTCTGACGCGCACGGGCTGGGCCTGCGGGTCCTGCTCGACGTCGTCCCCAACCACTGCTCCTCGGAGCACCCGCTGTTCCAGGCGGCCCTCGCTGCCGGCCCGGGCTCACCGGAGCGGGACATGTTCCACTTTGTGCCGGGTCCATTGGGCACGTCCGACGACGGCGGCAGCGGCTCTGCGTCTGAGGCCGACGCCGGCGATCCAACCAACGATGTCCCGCCGAACAACTGGCAGAGCGTCTTCGGCGGCCGGGCGTGGAGCCGCGCCAACCCCGAGTCCGATACGGACACGGACTGGTACCTGCACCTCTTTTCGGCCGGCCAGCCGGACTGGAACTGGCGCAACCCCGCCGTCGGCGATTACTTCGACGGCGTGCTGCGTTTCTGGTTCGACAAGGGCGCGGACGGGCTGCGCATCGACGTGGCGCACGCGCTGTTCAAGGCCGACGGTCTGCCGGACTCGCCCTCCACGGGCGGGGTGGTGGACGGGCTGCGGTCCAACCCGCAGGTCTCGGACCAGGAGGACGTCCACGACGTCTACCGCCGCTGGCGCACCCTGGCCGAGAAGTATGAACCGCACCGGCTGCTGGTGGGCGAGGTCAACCTGGAACCGTCCCGCGCAGCCCGGTACACCCGCGCGGACGAGATGCAGCAGGCCTTCGCATTCGCGTTCGTGAAGCTCGGTTGGGACCCGGAGGCGTGGGCCGCCGTCGGGAACGAACTCGAGGCCGCCCGGCAGCTCCACGGCGCCGCCCCCACCTGGGCGCTCGAAAACCACGACATCGTCCGCTCCGTCACCCGGTTCGGCGGCGGCGAACTCGGCAACGTCCGGGCGCGGGCTGCCCTCGTGGCATTGCTTGGACTGCCCGGCGCCGCGTACATCTACCAAGGCCAGGAGCTCGGGCTGCCCGAGGTCGACGTCCCGGTGGGTGCCCGGGTGGACCCAATGTGGGCCCGAGGGGGCGTGTGCCGTGACGGCGCGCGCGTCCCGCTGCCGTGGTCCGACGACGCGGCGTTGAACCACGGGTTCTCGCGTGCTGAGCCTGCCGGGAAGGCATCCGAGCCCTGGCTCCCGATCCCGGGCGGCTGGGGAACCCACGCCATCGAACGGCAGGAGCAGGACCCGCAGTCCGCCCTGAACCTGACCAAAGCGGCGCTGGAGCTCCGCCGGCAGTTGTGGAAGACCGAGGTCTTCACCGCGGACGACGGCGGCAGCTGGCGTGTCGAGGCCGGAAACCTCCTCATCTGCGAACGCAACGAGCACTTCCTCGTCGCCGTCGCGATGGGCACTGAACCGGTCAAACTCCCGGCCGGCACCGTGCTGCTCAGCGCCGCACCCCTGGCCGAGGACGGCTGGCTGCAGCCGAACAACGCGGCGTGGGTGCTGCGCGACTGAGGCCATCGCCTCCGCGCCGCCCGCGAGATGCATGGACTTAGAGGCACGCTCTGGACTGTCTTGGCTCTGGTGTTCAACTCCATCACCCAGGACTTTGCCTCGGGCGGCAGGGCAGCGTCCCATGGGCTCTTCGGGGTTGGTGATCGCAAACAGGGCGGTCATGGCTCCCGGCGCGGCACGGCAAAGCCCCCGGCTGCTTTGCCGGGGGCTTTGCGTTTTTCCTGTGAGTGTTACTTAACGGCTACGAAAGTCTTGTCGGCGAGCATGCCGGGCCTGACCGCAAGGACGCCTTGGGCGGCCGTGGCGGTCGGAACTTCAATGGCCTTGTTGCCCGTTGCGGTGGCGTTCTTGTAAAGCGTGCTCGTGGTGTCGATAGGCTTCGGTGCGACGACGAGCTTGTCGAGGCCATTGACAGTCTTGCCGTCCGCTGTGACGTACTCAATTGACACGAAGGCAGGCATTTGCCCGTTAGCGTCATCGCCGATGTAGGTAGTGGAGTAGTTCACGATAATGTACTCCGACCCGGCAGTCGGCGGCTTATTGATGGGGCTGGCAGCGACAACGGAATCCGTGGCGGCGAGGGAGACCGAATTGATCACGAGGCGCCAGTCGTCAGACTCGATAACCGAGCCGATCGGGTGTGGGTTCTCGCGGGTTCCGGCATTGGCGGCAGGCTTTGCCTCTGCCGCTCCACTAGTGCCACCTGCTGCGTTGGACGGTTCGACGACTTTGGTGTCCCCGCTGCCGATAGCGTTGTCGACCGACGTCGCAAGGACGGAGAAGAACACGGCAAACCCGACGATCGTCCCCACGATGGACACGATCAGGGCGGTGATGCCCATCCACTTGGGCTTGTCCTTGAGGAACAGAGAAACGAGAGCCAGAACGAATGCGATCGGCAGCAGTATCCAGCCAACGATGAGAGCGCCGGGAATACACGCGAAAATGAACCCGAGCGCTGCTGTGATGAGAGCGATGAGCCCGAGGACGTTCAACGGCTTTTTCGCCTTCGGCGGCTGGGGCGGCGTCTGAGTTGGCGCCCCATGATCCTGCTGCGCGAGAGATGATTGCTGTGGCTGGTGGGGCGCGGTCTGCTGTGAGCCCACCCCAGGGAGCTCTGGTGTTGTCATGGCCCAACTATGGCAGACACGGGTGGTTTGTCATGTTTCACGACACGACGCAAGCTCAACTATGACAGACATGAGGGTTCTCATTGTCTCTCGTCACGACGCAACAGGTGGTTGATGAAGCTTGCGCCCGCAGACCAGGGCGGAGCACTGACAGAGCCGCGTCCTGGGATCACTCCTTGAGTACGCCGCAGGTCGCGCCGAGCTCGATGCGTGTAGCGGCCGCCCTGTTCAAGGCCGACGGGCTGCCGGACTCGCCCTCCACGGGCGGGGTGGTGGACGGGCTGCGGTCCAACCCGCAGGTCTCGGACCAGGAGGACGTGCACGAGGTCTACCGCCGCTGGCGCACCCTGGCCGAGAAGTATGAGCCGCACCGGCTGCTGGTGGGCGAGGTCAACCTCGAACCGGCCCGCGCCGCCCGCTACACCCGCGCCGACGAGATGCAGCAGGCCTTCGCGTTCGCGTTCGTGAAGCTCGGCTGGGACGCATACGCGTGGGCAACCGTTGGGACCGAGCTCGAGGCCGCCCGGCAGTTGCACGGTGCCGCCCCGACGTGGGCGCTGGAAACCACGACATTGTCCGCTCCACCCGGTTCGGCGGCGGCGAGCTCGGCAGCGTCCGGGCCCGCGCGGCCCTCGTGGCTCTGCTCGGGTTGCCCGGCGCGGCGTACCTCTACCAGGGCCAGGAGCTCGGGCTGCCCGAGGTCGACGTCCCGGTGGAGGCACGGGCGGATCCGATGTGGGCCCGCGGCGGCGTCTGCCGCGACGGCGCCCGCGTGCCGCTGCCCTGGACCGCGGATGCGGCGATGAGCCATGGCTTCTCGCTCGCTGAACCCGCCGCGGATCCGTGGCTCCCGATCCCGGCTGGCTGGGGAACCCATGCCATCGAGCAACAGGAACAGGTTCCGGGCTCCTCCCTGAACATCACCAAGACGGCGCTGGAGCTGCGCCGGCAGTTGTGGAAAAACGAAGTCTTCACCGCGGACGACGGCGGCAGCTGGCGTGTCGAGGCCGGAAACCTCCTCATCTGCGAACGCAACGCGCACTTCCTCGTCGCCGTCGCGATGGGAACCGAACCGGTCAAACTCCCGGCCGGCACCGTGCTGCTCAGCGCCGCGCCCCTGGCGGAGGACGGCTGGCTGCAACCGAACAACGCTGCCTGGGTGCTGAAGGACTAAAGGTCCGGCGGCCTGAATCTGGGTTAGGACGGTCAGGTTCTGAGGAAGTCGATTAGGGCGCACAGTGTTACTGGAGTGGTGGCCAATTCGTATTCTCAGAGACGTAGCAGGCGCTGGGAACGTGAAAGCATAAGCCGGTGCACACGAACCAGTACGGACCAGAGAGCGCACCTCCTGTCTTGCTCCTGCACGGTGGTGGCGTCGCCGGTTGGATGTGGCAATCCCTGAGCCGTAGCCTGGAAGACCGGCACCGTGTGATCGTCCCCGACCTCCCGGGGCACGGAGAGAGCTCCAGCGAGGAGTACATCTCGCATTCCGCGACCGTAAATGCCCTGGCCGACTTGGTGTTGCAACGGGTTGGTTCGCCAGTAGCAGTGATCGGCTTCTCGCTCGGGGCCCAGCTATCCATCGGTCTGGCGGCTCAACATACGCCTCTGGTGAGCCGAGTTATGGTCGTCAGTGCCCAAGCGAAGCCGATGGCGTACGGTGGCCTCACCCTGGGCATTCTCGGTTTGAGCGCGCCACTTGCCCGGAGGAGATGGTTTGCCCGCCTGCAGGCCCGGCAGCTGTTCATACCCCCAGAGCTGATGGAGCAGTACATCGACACCAGTGCAGGCATAACGAAGGCGACCTTGACGGCCGCCGTCGGGGAGAACCTGCGCTTCGCATTGCCTGAGAATTGGTCCCGCTTCCCTGGGGAAGCCCTCGTGATGGTGGGTCAGCGTGAACGGAGGCTGATGCGTGACTCTGCCGCTGCGATCCATGCCGCCCTACCTGGAAGCGACTTGGAGGTTGTGGATGGGTGTGGCCACGGAATCCCCCTTCAACGCCCGGAGTGGTTCAACGCCACGGTATCGGCTTGGCTCTCTCAGGAGTAATGAGGAGGACCGACCGGACCGTCAGCAGCTGCCCGGAAGTTTGAAGAAGCCTGCAACGTCGGCTGCGCCCAGGAGATCGTGACGGAAGGCGATGGCGTCCACGGGCCGTGTCTCGACGAACAGGACCGCCACCGTCCGGGAGTGGACCACGGTGTACCGGGTCGGTCCGTCCAGCCAGGAGTGGATCCCTGTGTACTCATCGACCAACAATCCGTCGCCGAGCAGGCCCTGCTCCTCGAGCAGGTGATAGACAACATTCCAGGCGAGATCCATCAGTTCATGGATCGCCGCCTCCACTGTTGGAGCGGTCATGAGTCCATGGTCCTCCTGGGCACCGACAGCTTTGCGGAGACAGAGCGGCGTGTCTTCGAGGACACGTCTGCACCGCCAGCTCCGGATCGAACCCACGGCGCGGCGTCCTGGGGCAACGGGTTCGTTCCATAACCAAGGTGCGTCCGACCGGCGGTCGACGACGTTAGCAGCCGGCGTACAGTTCAGGCAGGTCCCCGGTGAAGGCTTCCCGTGGATCGACTCCTGCCGCCTCCAGGATGGCGCGGGCCAGAGCCCGGGCATCATCCGTCCGGTAGCTGACCGAGGCCGTCACGCCGTCGGCCTGATTGATCTGGACGCTCGGCTGATCGTCAAAACCACCGGTCGGAATTGCACGCCAGATGTCGAGGTGGTCTTCGGGGATTTCGGTGTCGTGGTGGCGGTGGACGAAGTAGTCTGCGGCGGCCATGGTGGTCCTCATCTCGAATCGGGCAAGAGAAGAGTGTAAGCACGCGAGGACAGTTCAGAAAAGTGCCCGGAAGCGAGTACCGGCCACTCGTATGCCGTGCACGGTCTTCGTCCTAATGTGGAGCGTACCGGCGGCATCCCCGGTGCTGGGGGTTTCGGATTGAAACGTGGTTTGGATACCGGGGCCGGCGGCGAGGGCGCTCACCTGTTTGTGCGCCCACTCCAGCCGTCGCCGGCCCCCTTTACGCCTGCCGGGCTACGCCTCCAGGTGGAACTCCACCCGGTACTTCATGAACCGGATGTTCCGGGCGATGGACAGTGCACGGCGGATCCGCAGATCATCTTCCTGCGCGATGATGACGCCTTCAACGGACTGCCCAGGTTCGAGCAATGCTTCCTGGACGTAGCCCATGTAGCGCTGGATCTGGCCGACGACGGCGTCACTGGCGCGACCGCGCTTGAGTTCAATCACGAGCAGCCGGGTCCGGTCCTTGCTGATCGCGAGGATGTCCATGGGCCCGGTGTCGGTGAGGTACTGCTGGCCTTTGAGTTGGCCGTCCTCTTCGTAGATGTCATAGTCCTGGCCGAGCGTTGTGCTGCGCCAGTTGTGGACCAGGAAGTCTTCGAGCTGCTTCTCCATCTGGAACGCGAGCTGGTCCTCGACCTGGGAGGAGATCGCCTGGGCTATAGGCTGGGCGGCATCGGTGAGCTGAGTGAGCGCCGCCAGCTCTACGGTGTGGGCGGCCAGCTGGAACACCGTCATGATCGACCTGGCAGATGATGCCAAGGCGGGGCTCATGTCGTCCTTGCTGAACGAGCCCTTCCAGTCGACCCGGCGCCGGTGTGGCAGATCCGTGCCCGGGTGGTATTCGTACCCGCCGGTCACGACGCCGTACTGGTAGGTGCGGTCAGGTTTGGGTGCCAGCACGAGGTTGCCTTCGACGATCCCTTCGCAGGCCCACCACAGATTGCCGGCGGCGAGACCGGCCGCGACCTTGCCCTTGTCCGGTTCCTGCCCCAGGAACACCTGGACCACGGCGGAGCGGAAAGAGTCCGGCCCTTCGCCCAGATGCGGGGTGAGGTCATAGTCGCCGACAAAGTCGACTCCCATGTATCCGGCCTCGATCATGTCTTCGGCGAACAGGCCACCTCTGCCCTGCCGGACCATCCATGCTGTCGTCATTGTTCTCCATGTCCTGATGCCCCCTGGACGGGGCCGCGTGCGGTTCCACCTGAACTTATCGCATGCGGCGGCCTCTGGCCTGAGGCTTCCCCTCGTCTGTAAGCAGCGGTTGGAGCAGTTGCCCACAGCGGAGCGGAGTTTTCAGGGGGACCAAGGCCCAGGAGCAGGCTCACCGTCGCTCCGCTGGCCGAAGACGGCTGGCTGCAGCCGAACAACGCGGTCTGGGTGCTGCGCGACTGAGGCCATTCTGTTCGTGACCGCCCACGTTTCCACGGGGAACACCCGTTGCGCTATCACTTGTAGCTGCTAAACAGCTGGTCTCAGCTATCAGAACGACCGTAGGTGATAGCGCATCGGGGCATCCGGCCTACGCGCGCTGGGAGATGTTGATGATGTTGCCCTCGCTGTCCAGGAACCAGGCTGCCTTCCCCCAGTCAGCGGTGGCAATGCCGTTCTCCGTCTTCAGGCCGGGAAAATCGTAATCTTCAAAGACGACGCCGCGGCCTCGCAGTTCCTCCATCTCGCGTTCGAGATTGTCCGTTTCCCAGCCCATCTGGGTGTTCTTGGCTGACCCGGCATTGTCTGTCTGGTAAACGAGGAAGCGCGTTCCTTGGCCGCAGCTGTACATGACGCTGCCTTCCTCCATGGATTCGGAGGGTTCCATTCCCAGCTTGTCCCGGTAGTACTCCTTCGCCCTGTTGATGTCCTTCGCGGGGAGGACAGCGATGATGTTTGAATCCTTGAGCATGATGATTCCCTTCAGTGCGTCGATGACCGCAGTGATGGCGATGCTCCCCCCGGTTTCGGTCCCCGGAATCCTTGTCCGGAGCCCGTGACCGCCCCTTGCGCCGAGCCGGGGCAGCCACTTGGGACTCTTCAACGCCGCGCCACCTATCACCAGCGTGAGGGGTTCCCGAAGTTATGTGGACATTATGGACCGATTTGGGTCTGCTGAAACAGGGTGCACGGCATCCGGTTGAAAGGTCATATGCCGGCCCCCAACGAGGTCCTCGCGCTCAGCCCGGAGTGGCGTCTCGCTGATGCCGGCACTTGCACTTGCTAACCTGTGGCCGGTTCCCGCGAACAGTGTGGCTGCTCCTTGGAGATGCGGGAGCACGCTGCCCGTCGAATTGATCATCAGTGAAAGGGCATCGACGTTAGCCTGTTCCGTGATGTCCATCGCGGTTTCGAAGCAGTGCCGCCCATAAGATGAGGCAAAGACTTTGGGGCCCGCCCTGGACGATTTTTGGGTGTGGAGTGCACCGAGAGAACCTTGGAAATGAGATTCCTGAAATGTCCGGTCAGGAACCGGCATACGGCAAAGAAAGCTGGCCGCGGGTAAAACGGGCGAAGCCGGCGTGAACGTCACGGACAATGACGGATCCGGTGCCGAGGAGCTGTGCCTTCTCTCGAAGTTGCGCCACGAGGTCCTCGCTTGGGCGGCCGAAGATTTCGATCGACTTCATCTTGATAAGCGGCGCAACTGGCGGGAACTTAGGCCCCGCCACTTTCATGTGGAACTCCAACGAGGCCAGATCAGGATGGAAATGGAGGACACTCATGGTGGAGCCGTCCTCTGAGAAACAGACGCTGTAGGAGATGATCCGAGGCTCATTCTGTTCAACGAACGCGGCGAGTTCTGCCATGGCTGTCTTGAGTTCCTCAAGTTTGCCGGAGCGGACCTCCGAAGTATCAAGGTAAGCGACGAAATCATCCATGTCAGCTCTCCCGTTGAAGGCCCTGGCTGAACGCCTGGACCTGGTTCACTACGCACAATTGTCCTCCCGATCCTCTATGGAAGCGCGGCGGATTTATGGCTCCAGGATCACGGCCAGCAGTATGCCCTGAGAATTCGCCACCGGGCCCATGGCCGCGATGACCTCACCGGGCTTGGAGCCCGAGGGCAACTGCATCACCCGACGGGTCCCCGCACCTTGCCGCCCCTTAACCCCGGCGGTAGCCTGAAAAGCAGATGACGGGCCGCGCCGCCCACCACCGGTTCCGCGAGTGCCGGGCCGGGCAGCGCCCACCGGCTCAGACCCGCCACCGGGAACGTGGAGGCGCGATGTCTACACTCGCACACGGCCGGGAGGCCTATGCCGAACGGCGCTGGCCGGACGCCGTAGGGCAGTACACCGCTGCCGACCACGACGCCGAACTGCCGGCCAGCGATCTGGAACAGCTGGCCACCTCCGTCATCCTCACCGGCCGGGGTTCCGAGGGAGTGGACATCCTGGCCCGGGCGCACCTGAAGTACCTCGCCGAAGGCGACTACGACGCCGCCGCCCGCTGCGCCGCCTGGTCCGGGTTGAACCTCATGCTGCTGGGCGAGGCGGCCCGCAGCGCCGGCTGGCTCGCCCGTGCCCACCGGATCGTCGAGGACCTGCCCGAGCCCTGCCCCTTCGAGGGCATGCTGTTCGTCCCTGCCGGGCTGGGCGCCCTCTACCGAGGCGACGGCGCCGCCGCCGCGGAGGCCTTCACCCGGGCCGCTGACCTCGGACGGGAACGTGGCGACGCTGACGCGGCGGCCCTCGGTTTGCTGGGTCTCGGGCAGGCAAGGATCATGCTGGGCCGGCTCGAGGACGGCCTGGCCCTGCTCGACGAAGCCATGGTCGCCGTCACCGTGGGGGAGATCTCGCCGGTCCCGGCCGGGATCATCTACTGCGCAGTGATCGGAACCTGCCTTCTGGCCTTCGACCTGCGCCGTGCCCACGAGTGGACACGGGCGCTGGACCGGTGGTGCGACGCGCAGCAGAACCTGGTGGCCTTCAGCGGCCAATGCCAGATGCACCGGGCCGAGCTGTACCGGCTGCACGGCGCCTGGACCGAGGCGATCGACGCGGCCCAGATGGCGCAGGACCTCGCCTTCCGCGGCGACCTGCTGGCCACCTACGGCGGCTTCTACGAACAGGGCGAAATCCAACGGCTCCGGGGCGACTTCGACGCCGCCGAGGCCTCCTACCTGCACGCTCAGGAGACCGGTTTCCCCCCGCAGCCCGGGCTGGCGCTCCTGCGTCTGGCCCAGGGCAAGCCGGACCAGGCCCAGTCCCTGCTCCGGCAGGCTATGGACGGCGCCGACCCCACGTACCGGCGCCAGATGCTCGCCGCCCGGGTGGAAATCGAACTGGCAGCAGGCGACGCACGGGCAGCACGGGCTGCCGCGGAGGAGCTGGCTTCGCTCTGCGCCTCGATCGACATGCCCCTGCTGCACGCCCTCGCCGAGCAGTCCGAGGCCTCTGTCCTGTTCCACGAAGGCGACCTTCAGTCTGCCCTGGTCCCGCTTCGCCGCGCGTGGTCCCGCTGGCTCAGCCTCGACGCACCGTTCGAAGCGGCCCGCTGCCGCGCCCTCCTGGCCAGGCTGTGCGCCGCGCTCGGCGATGAGGAATCCGCCCGGCTGGAACTTGAGGCGGCCCGGGCAGTATTTTCCGAGCTGCGCGCCGCGCCGGCGCTCTCGGAGCTTGAGCAATCGGTGCCCGTCGCGCCGGACGCCCGGGCAGCCCCGGCGCCAACCACCGGGAACGACGTTCATCACGCCGCCGACGCCGGGCCGCTCACCGCACGCGAAACCGAGGTGGTCCAGCTCGTCTCCACCGGACTGAGCAACCGAAACATTGCTTCCGAGCTGTTCATCAGCGAAAAAACGGTGGCCCGGCACCTGAGCAATATCTTCACCAAGTTGGGCCTGACCTCCCGAGCCGCGGTCACGGCCTACGCCTACCAGCACGGACTCGCCCTGACCTCCCGCCCTGCATAAAACTACCCATTCCCCGCCCGCCGGATTTCTCCCCGGGAAATGGGTGATTCGCCCGATTCGCCGCGATGCGGCGAAAAATAGCGTTAATGGCATGAACGTTTCAGTGCTCGCAGGAATGGTTTCCACCGGCCTCTTCGCGGTGAGCTACTTGCCCATGCTGCTCAAGGCACTACGCACGAGGGATCTTGACTCCTACAGCCTCGGCTACCTCGCGCTGAGCAACGTCGCCAACGCAGTGCACTCCGTGTACGTCTTCAGCCTCCCTCCGGGGCCGATCTGGCTATTGCACTCCTTCTACGTCGTCGCCTCCGCGCTGCTGCTCATCTGGTACCTGAGCTTCCGGTCCGGACCCGCCGGCCACCCGGCGCCACAGCAGTCACAACGTTCATAACCACCCAACTGCACATGCAGCACCAAGGAGGCACCACCATGAACACCACCCCAGCAACTGACACCCGCGGCACCGTCGGCACTGGCATAGTCGGCACTGCCACCGTCGACACCGTCATCATCGGTGCCGGACAGTCCGGCCTGGCGCTGGGCTATTACCTGGTGCAGCAGCACCGGAACTTTGTCATTCTCGACGCCGGCACACGGGTTGGCGACGCGTGGCGGAGCCGCTGGGACTCGCTGCGCCTGTTCACCCCCGCCAAGTACAACGGCCTGCCCGGCCGGCCCTTCCCCGGCGACCGCCTCGCCTTCCCCACCAAAGACGAGCAGGCGGACTATCTGGAGGACTATGCCTCCCGGTTCCACCTGCCGGTCCGGCCCAACACGGCCGTCACCCGGCTGAGCCACGACGGGCAGCGGTTCCATGTCACGGCCGGGGCGCGGCGCTGGACGGCGGCGAACGTCGTCCTCGCCACTGGTGCCTGCCAGCTGCCCAAGACGCCGGGCTTTGCGGCGGACCTGCCGTCCGACGTCGTGCAGATCCACTCCCACAGCTACAAGAACCCGGCCCAGCTCAAGCCCGGTCCCGTCCTGGTGGTGGGGGTGGGCAACTCCGGAGCGGAGATCGCCCTGGAGACCAGCCGCACCCATGAAACCTGGATGGCCGGCAAGCCGAGTGCCGAGATCCCGTTCCGGCACGGCCGGACCGCGGCCCGCTTCTTCATCCCGGTGGTCCGCTTCGCCGGGATGCACGTGCTGAACACCAACACGCCGGTCGGGCGCAAGGTGCTGCCCAAGATGGCTGCCATGGCTACGCCGCTGATCCGCACCAAGCTCGCGGACCTCAGCGCCGCCGGCGTCCACCTGGTGCCGCGGGTCACCGGAGTCCAGGACGGCGAAGTAATACTCGACGACGGCCAGAGCCTTCTAGTGGCGAACGTCATCTGGTGCACCGGCTTCACCGAGGCCTACCCATGGCTGGACATCCCGGCCCTGCCCGCGAACTGGCGGGAGCAGCAGCACCGCGGGATCGTGGATGCCCTGCCGGGCCTGTACCTCCTGGGGAAAGACCTCATCTTCGCCGCAGCATCTGAAACCCTCCCCGGCGTGTGCCGGGACGCCAAATACCTGGCGAAGCGGCTCGCCGCCACCCGGGCTCCGCAGCACGCAGCGGAGGTTCAGAGCCGGCTGGCGGCATAACGCAGTTGTCAGGAAGTCGCTGTCGAATTCAAGGTCGGGGACAATCTCGCCATTGTCAGGTAGTGAGCGGAGGCCCGATGATCTCGATGTTGTGGCGTGCAGCGATCGCGGTTAGTGCCTGGCCGTCGACGGGTTCAGGTTCCGGCAGTACCCTGCGCGCTGCCGGCGCTCCTGCCTCGGCGGCGAAGGTTTCAAAGCCGGCTGGCACGGTGATCACGAGGCTGCGGAAGGACTCTTCCGGTCCGGCAAGAAATGTGTGGGTGGAACCTTGGGGAAGAAAGACGAAATCGCCCTTTTGCACGGTGAAGCGCTGCCCGTCGCTCTCGAACAGAGCCGTGCCCGAAATAACGTAGAAGGATTCATCCTCAACCAGATGCCGGTGCATCGGTGGCGCGTAGCCAGCCGGATGCAGAATCTCCGTAATGGTCAGCCGCTGTTTCGTCTCCGGGCCGCCTGCCTTGACCAAGACCAATGCATTCGTGAACCACAGGGCGGTCCCCTCGTCGGCTGCAAGTTTGTACGCCCTGCCCTGTACGCCGGTGGCCGGCGTGTTCGTATCATCGGACCTGTCCATGACGCTCCTCAGCTTGGAAGTGCCTGCAATGCTACTCAGGATCCCGATCCGTTCAATGCCGTGCAGCTTACTGGCGTCCGCACCCACCACAGGACGGAACGGCATAACAGCGCCGGGACCCAGCCTCACGATGGGTCCCGACCCTCGGCAGGGCTGCCAGCCCTGCCCTCCGCGGTCAGCGGGGCGTTCACGCTGTTCTTAGCGTTGCTTGCCCGTTTCGGTGCCCGTGACGTTGAACGAGGCGTCCAATTTCACTGTCGCTGACGTCCCGTCAGCCTTGAGGATGTGCGCCTCGTAGGCAGCCCCCTCCGCATCGGTTTCGACGCGGACGACGGTCGCCCCGGGGTTGGCGTCCGTCACTGCCGCTTCCACACGTGCGGCAGTGTCACCTGTTAGCAGCTGCTCGGTGATGCCGTTGGCTTGATGACCGCCCTTGTGCTGGGAAGCGGACGGTGTGGTGGAGGTCGCCGCGCCGTCCGGAGCGGCCATTGCGAGATACATGCCGCCGCCGGCGAGAGCGGCCGTTAATGCTGCGCCCGCTGCGACGTTTCGAAGTGTCTTCATCACGTGCTCCTGATTTCTGCGATCAGGCCCATCGGTGTTTGACTGACCGCTTTCTCGTCCTGGGCATCGTGTCCCCGCAACGCCCAGCGCGGGTGAATCCGAGTAGGGACATTGTGGATTCTACGCATGTGTGAGGGTGACGACTAGGAGCATTTAGGACCATGGTTTTCCCGGCGCACAAGACCTTTTCCGGGGCCTTTGACTACCCGAGCCGACGCAGTTCCACGAGCCTGCCGGGCAGAGGTCTGTTTCACTGGCCCCCTGTGAGGACGTCCGCCGTCACAGGTCACCGGATCATTCCTCGACGAACTCCAGCAGGTCACCCGGCTGGCATTTGAGGACCCGGCACATTGCTTCCAGGGTACTGAAGCGGACAGCCTTTGCGCGGCCGTTTTTCAGCACCGCCACGTTCGCCGGGGTGAGTCCCACGCGCTCGGCGAACTCCCCCACGCTCATCTTTTGTTTGGCCAGTTCGACGTCGATGCGCACCACGATGGGCATCAAATCACCGCTTCCATGTCGCTGCGCAGGTCCGTGGCCTGCCGGAGCAGCGCGCGCAGCACCACCACCACAAGGCCCAGGGCGGCGCCGGCTACCAGCAGCAGGAACAGCAGGAGCGGCAGGCCCGGATCATCCGCGTTAAGGACCACGAAGGCGGACAGTGCCGCCAGCAAGGTCCATCCGGCGGCGACGGCCCAGACGATCGCGTCCACCCACCGCAGTGCTTCGTTGCTGAAGATGCTGCCGAGCTTGACCATGGTGAGCAACTTCCAGGTGCTCACCATCACCACCTGGACGCCAGCGACTTCCAGGATCGCGAAGACGGTGAGCGGCCATTGCAGGTAAGCCCGCTCCGGATTCTCCTGCGCCATATGGGCGAACTGCCCGGGGAGGGACATGACTTGGAACAGGACCAACAGGAGGAACGCCACAACAAGGACAATCCGAAGGGCGATGACTGCCACGCGAGTAAGTTGCATGCATCGATCTTCAGCCATTAACTATCGAAAGTCAATCGATATACTTTGGTCTGCGGACGCTCGCGGCGTGACAGGCCGCTGCCAGCCCGGTCCACTTCCGTCACCGGCCACAGAGTGCCAGAGTTGAACTGTGAACGAGCCAACGGGGAATGAGGCAACCGGGAACGCGGAATCTGGCGCGCTGGTCCTGAATCTGGAGTGCACGCTCGCTGCTCCCCCGGAGGAAGTCTTCAGGATGCTGACGGAATCGGCCGAACTGGTGAAGTGGTGGGGCCCGCACGGATTCACCATCCCTGCAGCCGAACTGAACCTCACGCCAGGCGGCCGCTACCGATTCCGCATGACGCCACCGGACGGGGAACCCTTCCACCTCTCCGGCGAGTTCCTGGAAATCGACCCGCCTTGGCATCTGGTGTACACATTCCACTGGGAGGAACCGACGCCAGACGACCGGGAAACCGTCGTCGATCTCTCGCTCGGGAGTACCGGCAAAGGCACGCGTCTGGTGCTCTCGCAGGGACCGTTCCTGACGGACGAACGCCTAGAACTGCACCGCGGCGGCTGGACTGAGTCGTTTGAGAAGCTGCGCTTGGTTACAGACGCCCTCGCCTAGAAAATGAGGGCCAGATGCCGCACCTGGCTCGCACGCAGTCCGCCACGTGGTCAAAGGCCGGGTGGCGGCGGCGGGACCTGATCGTCCTTGCCGATGTTCTGGATGCCGACCGGTTCGCCCTCCCTGGTGTTGGTCCTCCTGTTGATCAACCAGGTGATGAACCACAGCACGACGCCGATCGCCATCAGTCCCCCGGCGATCTGGTACTGGATAACGGGCCGGCCCACCCATGGTCCGGCGAGGAAGGCGCACAGCAGGGCCGCGACGATCGGTATCGGCCCCGGCGAGGTGAAGAAGACCTCGCGGTTGGGGTCCCTCTTGCCGCGGAGGACAACGCAGGCCACGTTCACCAGGGTGAACACGCATAGCAGCAGGAACGCCGTAGTGCCGGAGAGGTTCGCCACGACGTTGCTCTCCGGGTCGCTGGTGACGTACCAGATCAGCCCCAGCGCAAGGACGGTGGAAAACACGATCCCGGCCCATGGCGTGCGGCGTCCAGGGAGCACCCGTCCCAGCGGCCGCGGCAGGACGTCCTGGCGGGCCATGCCGTAGATCAGACGGCTGGCCATCAGCATGTTGATCAAGGCGGTGTTGGCCACGGCGAAGACAGCGAGGAACGGGAACACCTTGTCGATGGGGAAGTCCGGTGACCCCTTGTGCACCACCTCAAGGAGCGCGGCGCCTTCGGCCTCCCTGATCCCTTCGAGTTCGGTGGGCGTGAGCACGCTGACCACGGAAACGGCCACGAGCATGTAGAGGATCACGGCGATGCCGAGACCGGTCAGCATGGTCCGCGGGAAGATCCGCTCGGGGTTCTGCGTTTCCTCGACCATGTTCACGGAGTCCTCAAAGCCGACCATCGCAAAGAACGCGATGGACGTGGCCGCCGTGACTGCCAGGAACAGGCCCTTGTCCTGGTGGTCGGTAAAGACCGTGATCTCTGCTGGATTCCCTGTTCCTTGGGCCATCACGTAGAAGCCGACCCCGATCACGATGCACAGGGCGATCACCTCGACCAGGGTGAGCACAACGTTGAACTTCACGCTCTCCCCCACGCCGCGCAGGTTGATAGCCGCCAGCAGCAGCATAAAGCCCAACGCAACCGCGGTGATCACCTCCCGACCGGGCATGTCCATCCAGCCGTTGATCGCCAGGCCTCCAAAGAAGTTCTGGGCAAGGACGTTCGCAGACGTGGAGGCGCTGGTGATGCCGGAGCAGACGACGGCGAACGCGACCAGGAAGGTGACGAAGTGGATCCCGAACGCCTTGTGAGTGTAGAGCGCCGCACCGGCTGCCTGGGGGTATTGGGTGACCAGCTCCAGGTAGGAGAATGCGGTCAGGGTCGCGACGACGAAAGCGAGCAGGAACGGCAGCCAGACGATGCCGCCCACCGTGCCGGCCATGGTTCCGGTGACGGCGTAGACGCCGGCGCCGAGGATGTCACCGACGATGAACAGGAGCAGGAGCTTGGGTCCAAGGACCCGCTTAAGCGTGGGTTCGTCACCCTCGGGAGTGGCATCGAAGACTTTGTCGGACGTGGTGCTCATGGTTGACCTCCACCGCGGATACACGGCCCTGAGAGCCGCGGCCGGCCTCCCGGCCTCGATGTGACGTACTTCACTGTGATCTTCTCGGGTCTGTTTGGCAACACCAAGGTGCGGGCCCACCCGCGCATCTCCCGCATCATTGTGTGTTCACCCGCGGTCCAGCTCCCCGCACACCACAGTCCATCTCACCTCCCTACGGTGGTCGGGTCGCCGGCACAACGCCGGTAACCGTCACCCAGGAGGAAACCATCACCATGCGCACACCCCTGATTGCAGCGGCCGCCGCCGCGCTCATCGCCTCGCTAGCGGGCCCCGCCGTCGCCGCTTCCAACCCCGAAGCCGGCCCGCCGTCGTCGAACGCTGCCGGAACGGCTGCCGCAGAGGCAACAGCCGGTATCAAGACCAACGAGAGCAACGGCCCCTTTGACCTGCAGTCCCACCGCGGGGGCCGCGGCGAGTGGACCGAAGAATCCCTGGCCGCATTCGCCAACTCGCTAAAGCTCGGCGTGACCACGCTGGAACTGGACACCCACCTGACTTCCGACGGCAAGGTCATCGTCTGGCACGACGACACCATCCAGCCGGACAAGTGCCGCGACACCGCGCCGGCGGCTCCCGGCGACGCGGCTTTCCCGTATGTCGGCGACCGGGTGGCCGAACTGTCGCTCGCCCAGATCAAGACCCTGGACTGCGGGTTCACCCAGCTGAAGGGGTACCCGGAGCAGGACGTCATCGAGGGCAACCGGATCGCCGAGCTCAAAGACGTCTTCCAGCTGGTCCACGACGCCGACGCCAAGAAGGTCCGCTTCAACATCGAGACCAAGGTGGAGGACGGCCGGTCCGGCGGCGAGGGCATGGTGGCCCTGACCAAGGCCGTGGTCACGGAGATCTACACCGCCGGCATGGCCCAGCGCAGCACCGTGCAGTCGTTCGACTGGTCCTCGCTGAACCTGACCAAGAAGATCGCCCCGCAGCTGCCGCTCGTCGCGTTGTCCAGCGGCGACGCCTGGCTCGAGGTCGGCCAGCCCGGCGCCAGCCCCAACCTCGGCGGCATCGACATCGACACCTACGGCGGTTCGCTCGCCAAGGCAGCGGCAGCCCAGGGGTACGACGTCGTCTCCCCCACCTTCCGCTCCGTCACCCCCGAGATGATCGCCGAAGCCCACGAGCTGGGCCTGCCGGTCATCCCCTGGACCGTCAACACCACGGCGGACATGACACGGCTGATGGACCTCGGCGTGGACGGCATCATCACCGACTACCCCACCCGCCTGCGCACCGTCGTGGAAGAGCGCGGCTTGAAGCTCCCGAAGGCATACTCGACCGCGAGCTAAACGACGACGGCTGGCTGCCGCCGAACAACGCCGTGGGGGCGCTGCGCAATTAATTCTCCGCAGACCAACTCCGCGGACGGAGGGCTGTCCTCGTTTCCATGAAACGTGGGCAGCCCTGTTTTCTGTGCCCGCCGGCGGTCTTTCCGGCCACGAGCGCGCGTCGGCCCTGCGTGCGTAGGCCCTGTTCAGGCAATGGCCACGGCGCCAATCTGCCGCATGAGGCTCAGGTTGTCCGTGGTGCCCCAGTGCTCGGCCACCTTGCCTTCCTCGACACGGATGATGTCCGTGCAATCGAATTCGACGCTCTTGCCCGTTGCCGGGATGCCGGCCAGTTCGCCACGATGCGTTCCTGTGAGAATCACATGGCATACCTCCAGGTTTCCGGCAGCCACCTTGGGCTCGATCTCCTTAACCTTGATGTCCGGGAAAGCCGTCCGCATTGTGTTCACGAAGTACTTGACGCCGTCCTTGCCGGGCGGCTGCCCGGGGAGGCCCTCTTCGTGATCCACATAGCTGTCCGCAGCCAGCTCATCAATGAGGGCGAGGTTTCCGCTCTCAATGACGTCCTTGTAAAACCGCTCAATCAATCCAACACCTTCAGACATTTCCGACTCCTTGTAGGCGAGAGACCGAATCCAGATCCCCCCAGACCATTCCCCAGGAGGCTCTCCTTTTCTGGCGCCTCGGCAGGCAGAAACTGCCCGCGCGGAGCGTCGAGAATTGCTGTGGAGATTCCAGTGGAGATTGGGCGAAACGCCTCGTTAAGGCAGAAGATATTCCGGGGTTCCGAGGGTGTCAAGATGCCCTGATTACCAGCGGTCCCGGCCCAGCCGCGACACGACAAAACCCCATGACGGCTAGGGGCCCTTCCGCGCGGAAGGGCCCCTAGCTGTCGCTTAATTCGGTGCTGCCTACTTCGGTACCGCGCCGATCTGTTGCATGAGGGTCATGGTGTCCGTGGCTCCCCAGTGCTCGACGACTTTGCCGTCTTCAATGCGGATGATGTCAACGCCGCTGAATTCGACGCTGCGACCGCTGGCCGCGACGCCCATCAGTTCTCCCTGATGCGTTCCGGTCAGGACCACGTATTGCGCCTCCAGATTGCCATCGATCAGCACGGGCTCGGTGGTCTTGGCCCTGAGATCAGGGAATGCCGCCCGCATCGTATTGACGAAGAACGCGACCCCGTCCTTGGCGGGCGATTGTCCTGGCATGGGATCGTGATCGACAAAGTCATCACTCACCAGTTCATCGATGAGGGACAGGTTTCCGTCCCCAATCACCTCTGTGTAAAACCGTTTGATCAATCCAGTCCCGTCAGCCATTTCCGACTCCTTAAAAGTGGATGAGACCGCAGCCCAAGTTTCCCACTCCGGCCAGGGCACATCAACGGCTCGCGCATCCGCGGCCAGCTCCGCCGCCGGCTGCCCGCAGGACCTCAGGCCCGCCGCTCCCGCCACGCCAGCGACACCATGAACACCACCGCACCCAGCCCCAGCATCACGAATACCATCAGACCCCAGTTCGCCTGAGTTACCCCGCTGCCGTAGAAGATGCCGATCAGCACGGTGGCCGTGATCGCGCCCAAGTAGCGGCAGGTCTGGAAGATCCCGGCGGCCACCCCGCGTTCCTCCGGCCGGGTGGAAACGTACATGCCCTGGCTCGACGAAATGGCGACCACGCAATACGGCACACCCAGCAATGCGGTCAGCGCGAGCACCAGCGGGACGGCGAGGGACACCGTCAGCAGCCACATCGCCGCCGACGCGACGAGGAGAAGCACGACGCCGGCGATCAGCACCCGCCGCACGCCGAACATGTCGATCGCGCGGACCGCGAACGGCGTCCCGACCACGGAAATCGCGGCGAGCGGCAGCATGAGGATGCCCACGACGCCGGGATCGTATCCGCCGGCGGTCTGCAGCAGCTGCGGCAGGCCGAAGAACGCGAAGTAGTAGACGCCGTTGAACAGCGCGAAGCCCAGGTAGACCAGCAGCAGCGGCCGGTTGCGGCCCAGCAGCCGCAGATCCAGGAAGGGCGGGCTGAACCGCAGCTCCCGCCACGCGAACAGCGCCGCGAGGACCAGCCCTCCGCCAAGCAGCCACCACCGGTAGGCGGGCAGCACATTCAGCAGCGCCATCATCACCAGCACCAGGGCCCCGATGAAGGCCCCGATGCCGGGCAGGTCCGAGTCCCGCACCAGTTCCGACACCCGGCCGCGCTCCCGGGCACCGTCCGCCGGGGCAAAGCGCCGGACCACGAGGATTGCCAGCAGCGAGAGCGGAACGTTGACCAGGAACAGCGCCTGCCACCCCACCAGGGACACCAGCAGGCCGCCCACCACGGGCCCGACGGCAGCCGCCGAGGTATTCGCCATCTGGATCCGGCCCAGCGGCCGCGTGGACTTCACGTTCGCCTCCCGGGCCAGCGCCGCGACCATGACGACGGCGCTCGGGTAGGCGGTCGCAGTGCCGAGGGCCATGAAGGCCCGCGCCACGCACAGCAGCGCGAAGTTCGGGGCAAAGGGAGCGAGCGCGCAGGTCACGGCCACCAGGGCCATGCCCAGCAGGAACAGCCGCCGCGGGCCGAAGCGGTCCGCGAGCCGGCCCATGAGCGGCTGGCCAGCCGCGGAGGTGAGGTAGAACGCGGTGATCACCCAGGTGACCGTGGCGACGTCGAGCCCGAAGTCCTCGCGCAGCACCACGAGGGCGACGGCGATCATCGAGGAATTCAGCGGGTTCAGCGACGTGCCGAGACTGAGTCCGGCGACGGCGAGGCCCGCCCGGGGAGAGTTGCTCACGGCAACAGTCTGTCTTACGGCGGACCATAGCCGCCAACTGCAGGACGCTGGTGGCGGGACGGCGATGGGCGCCGTGAGGTCCCTCCAAGGACGTCAGGCCGGCGGTTGCGGGCCGTCGAAAGTACGCGAAATACAGAACCTAGTTACCTGCTCCAAGTACTGCCTCCGCGGACATGTGAGTACTCGGTGCAGGTGTGCCCACGTAGTTCCTCGTATTGCCTTACCTGAATTTGGGTACTGCCTACTCGTGTTGGGGAGTGATCCCGTTCATAGGCTCGCAGTTGTCAGGTTATTGGAAAATATCGCGGGGAATAACGGGCCCCGCGGTGCATTGGGGATGATCGGTCTCATTTCTCGATGACGTTCAGCTTCGTTGTCATAAGGGTTTCACTCCACGCGGCAAGAGAAATAGTCAAACCGCGTCCAGGGAAACTCCTGCCGATATCAAATGAAGCTCACCAATTCGAACCGTTTGCGATAAGGAACTAAAATGCGAGTTATCGTCACTGGGGGTGCCGGTTTCCTAGGGTCCCATTTGTGTGAAGCGCTACTGAAATCTGGAACCACGGTTGTTTGCGTCGATGATCTTTCGACCGGAAGACTCAGTAACGTCGACCAGTTCCAGGACAATCCCCTGTTCACCTTTATCAATGCGGACGTCAGCACGGGAATAGACATTGACGGTCCCGTGGACGCCGTCGCCCACCTGGCCAGCCCGGCCTCACCGCCCGATTACCACCGGCTACCGCTGGAGACACTCGCAGTGGGAAGCCGTGGAACGGAACATGCCTTGCGGCTGGCCCTGAAAAAAGACGCGCGCTTTGTGCTGGCGTCAACTTCCGAAGTGTACGGCGATCCGGCCGTGCACCCGCAAACGGAAGAATACTGGGGGAACGTCAACTCCATCGGCCCGCGCAGCGTATACGACGAAGCAAAACGCTTCGCTGAGGCCATCTCCATGGCATATGCGCGCAGCTGCGGCGTAAACGTTGGCATTGTTCGGATCTTCAACACCTTCGGACCGCGCATGCGCCCCGGCGACGGCCGGGTGGTGTCCAGCTTCATCACACAGGCGCTCAACGGTGCACCGTTGACTATCTACGGAGACGGCACCCAAACGCGCAGTTTCTGCTACGTGGATGACCTGGTCCGCGGAATCGTGGCCATGCTCCAGAGCGACGAACCCGGCCCCATTAATCTTGGAAATCCCGCGGAACATACTGTTCTGGAACTGGCGGAAATGATCCTGGAGATTACCGGATCCAAGTCTTTCATCGAATTTCACCGGCTGCCCGTTGACGATCCCACCCGCCGTCAGCCGGACATCAGCCGCGCGGGAACACGGCTTGGCTGGACGCCGCAGGTGCCCACCAGCGTCGGCTTGCGCCGCACGGTCTCTTTCTTCCAATCGCAGCCGCTCGAGGTGCGTGCCGCCGCCGAGACAGTGGCCGGCGCCCAGTTTGAAGGCGCCCGATCCACATCCGTCATCCATTCCGAGGCGCTGGCCAAAACAGCCTGAGCTAGCCGTTCGCGGGCCTCCCCTTTCTATTCACAAGCTGAGTACCCCCTGCCACAAGGAGCTTCACTATGCGCATTACCGTCATTGGAACGGGATACCTGGGTGCGGTACACGCCGCCGGAATGGCTTCGTTCGGTCACGATGTGATGGGCGTGGACGTTGACGCCGCCAAGATCGACCAACTCTCCCGCGGCCTCACGCCCTTCTTTGAACCGGGTCTGCAGGACTTGCTGCGGGAGAACATCGCCGCGGGAAGACTGAAGTTTTCGACGTCCCTGGAGGAGGCCGCCGGCTTTGGCGACGTTCACTTCATCTGCGTCGGAACCCCGCAGTCCCCCAACTCCACAGCCGCAGACATGAGGTTCGTCGACGCCGTCGTGCAAGGGCTTGCTCCCCATCTGAAAAAGCCGTGTCTGCTCGTCGGAAAGTCCACGGTGCCGGTGGGAACGGCAGCCAGATTGTCCGAGATGGCCGCTCGGTTGGCGCCCTCAGGGACTCAGGTAAACGTTGCCTGGAACCCGGAGTTCCTCCGGGAGGGGTTCGCCGTCGAAGACACCTTGCACCCGGATCGGCTGGTCATCGGCGTGACCTCCGCCGACGACGAATCAATCCTTCGCGACGTGTACGCACCCGTGCTGGCGGCGGGGACGCCCTTCATCAGCACGGATCTGGCCACTGCTGAACTGGTCAAGGTCTCGGCCAACGCCTTCCTCGCAACCAAGATCTCCTTCATCAACGCCATTGCAGACATCTGTGAGGCCGCCGGCGCTGACATCATGCCCCTGGCGGCGGCCTTGGGTCACGATTCCCGGATCGGCAGCCGGTTCCTCGCCCCGGGAGTCGGCTTCGGCGGCGGTTGCCTGCCCAAGGATATCCGTGCCTTCATGGCCCGCGCAGAGGAGTTGGGCGTGGGCGAGAGCCTCGATTTCCTCAAGAGCGTAGACCGGATCAACGTCAGCCGTCCGGCGAGCGCCGTCGATCTGGCCCGGGACATGCTCGGCGGATCGCTCATGAACAGGCGCGTCGCGGTACTGGGTGCCGCCTTCAAACCCAACAGCGACGACGTCCGTGATTCCCAGGCGCTGAAGGTCGCCAAAGCCCTGCAAGCCCAGGGGGCCCACGTCCGCGTTCACGACCCGGAAGCGGTGGACAACGCCCGTGCCGTCTATCCGACGCTGAACTACACCCACGAAGCTGACAAAGCCTTCGAAGGAGCCGAACTCACGGTCCACCTCACCGAGTGGTCCCAGTACCGGCAGCTGGACCCAACCCGCCTCTTGGGCCTGGTCACCTCGCCCCGCATCCTCGACGCCAGAAACACCCTGGACATCGACCATTGGCGTTCGGCCGGATGGACAGTCCGGGCCATGGGCCGGCCGTCCCGCTGACGCGCACCGGACGCCCCCACGACAATCCCACTTCACCGAACAAGGAGAATCATCATGCGAATACTCGTAACAGGCGGAGCCGGTTTCATCGGCTCGCACGTTGTGGAACTGCTCGTCTCGCAGGGACACGAAGTGGTCGTGTTCGACAAACTCGTCAAGCAAGTGCACGGAGACAAGGGGCCGCAGTTCGTTCCGGCGAACGTCCGGTTCATTCAGGCGGATATGTTTGACCGCCCACGCCTCATCGAGGCACTTCAAGGCGTGGATCAGATCGTGCATCTGGCGGCGGAAGTCGGCGTCGGGCAGTCCATGTACGAAATTTCGCGCTACGTGCAGGCAAATACCGGCGGTACAGCTGTCCTGCTGGACGTCCTGGCCAACGAACCCCATCAGGTTTCGAAAATTGTTGTCGCTTCCTCGATGTCTATCTACGGCGAGGGATCCTACATGTGCAGCGAACATGGTCTGCAGGCCCCGCGGTTGCGGACCGAAGAGCAGTTGCGCGCCCACGACTGGGAGCTCAGGTGCACCGGCTGCAACCGTGAACTGACGCCCGTCCCGACCGCCGAAACCAAGCCCCTGTTTCCGACGTCGGTCTACGCAATTTCCAAGATGGACCAGGAGTTGCTGTGCCTGGCGGTCGGCCCGGCGTACGGCATCGATGTCACGGCCGTACGGTATTTCAACGCCTACGGCCCCAGGCAGGCACTCTCGAACCCCTACACCGGCGTAGCCGCCATCTTCAGTGGCCGCCTCCTCAACGGGCAACGGCCGCTGGTAAATGAAGACGGCCTGCAGATGAGGGATTTCATCCATGTGGCCGACGTCGCCCGGGCAACCGTCGCGGCGTTGACCGCCCCACGTGCCAGCGGCAAGGCCATCAACATCGGTATCGGTGATCCGATCAGCATCCTGGAAGTGGCGGAGCTTCTGGCCGAGGCACTGGGAGTCGACATAAAACCCGAGCTGACCGGACAGTTCCGTTCCGGCGACATCCGGCACTGCTGGGCCGATCCCTCGGAAGCCAGGGAACTGCTGGATTTTGAGCCCCTGTACCGTTTCCGCACCCAGGGCGTGAAGGAGCTCGTCGACTGGGTGCGGGACCAGACGGCGGTCGACAAGCAGGATGAAGCAGTCGCTGAACTGCGACGTCGCGGATTGAGCGTCTGATGCACGGGGTGATGCTCACGATTTTCGCCGTCGTGCAGGTTCTGTTCCTGTTCAGCCTGCTGGTCACTCTCTGGTTCCTTGCCCAGAAGGTCAACCTGATTTCGCCGCGCAGCAAGGCCGGCGGAACGGGGTCAAAACCGCCCATCATCATGTTCTACCCCGTGCTGAACGAGCTCGAAGAGACGATGCGGACCACCTTCACCGGAATGTCCCGCGCGCCGTATCCGCGGAATCTGTTGAGGGTGGTTGCCATTCCCAATCACGACGACGTCGCCACCATTGCGTCGCTGCGGCGGCTTCAAAAGGAATTCCCTTTCCTGGAGATCCAGGCCGTCCCGCCGACCAGCGACCACAGTTGGCGGGCGGTCTTCTCCTCCTGGGACAACAACCCCAAGGCCTACTGGTGGCATGCCGGCAAGCGGACCGGGGAAACCGCCCTACCACCCAAGAAAACCAGGCAGCTGATTTGGGCCATGTACAACGTTGCCGGGAACCACCCGGACGCACTGCTGTCCTACATCGACGCCGACAGCATCGTTCCCGTTGACTACTTCGAGACCGCGGCGCAAGGAATCAAAGACTACGACGTCATCCAGTTCACGAATATCACCGGCAACCTGACGAGTTCCTGGGCTTCAGCGTTCTTCGCCATGGATCACATCGCCTGGGATTCAACGCTGTACAAGCACATGACGGCCGATGGACACCATCCCTACTACGTGCTCGGCAAGGGGCTGTTCTTCCGGGTTGCAGATCTGCTGGAAGTGGGTGGCTTCCATCCGTGGCTGACCATCGAGGACCCCGAGATTGGGATGCGGATGTGGACGAACGGCTACCGCCTGGGCGTTGTCGAATCCCCGCTGGTCGAGGAAGTCCCGGCCACGTTCCGGCAAGGCATCACTCAGAGGAAACGGTGGATGGCCGGGTTCTTCCAGTCCCTCGGAGGACCGCTGGTCCAGATGGGCATGCCCCTCAGCAAGCGGATCCGGGCCCGGCTGAACTTCGTCCCCTGCCTTTCGCTGGCGCTGAACCCCATTGGCTTGGTGATCGGAGTTTGGGCAATCGTCGGCGCGTTCACGTCGGCAAATCCCTTCATCGACGGGCCATTGATGGTTCTGTCCCTGACGAACATTGTTTTGGCGGTCTTGGTAATCAGCTACGGACAATTCCGGGCCTGGAAGATGACCGGGCCCGTCCTGCCGGAGAAGCGGGACCGCCTGCGATACCTGCTGCGGGTGAACCCCCTGTTCCTGATGGTGTTCTGGCTGTGGTGGTCCATTCCCCTCGCAATCGGGTTCTCCATGTTCCTCCGCGACACCGGATTGGTTTGGGAGCGCACCGAGAAGACTGACGCCAACCACGGACTACTCCGAGGTGGCGGCAGCAGCCCTCAGGAGTCCGCGGCCCTGAACGCTGTCGGGTCGGTGCCGTCGATGAGCTCCGCCGGGGTGAGGGGGCCGGCGAAGTAGCTCAGCCCCCAGCTCCGCAAGTCGGTATTCCCGGGCGGCACCGATTGGGTGCCGCCCAGGACCACATTGTCCTCATAGGTGGACACCGCGTCAGTGCTGGAGGGAGTGTTCAACGGGCAGATAACGTTGCCCACGAACCGGACGGAGCCGTCCACCGTTCCATTCATCTCGGCACCTCCTGAAATGGCAGGGCTCCTGGTGCGCATGTTTCCGACGGCCGTGTTCCTCACGACCTCCGTGTTGACGGTTCCGAACGCGTGCACAGCCCTCCCGCCACAGCCACTGATGATGTTGTTTTCGACGAGGATCGGTTTCCGGTATCCATACGTTTTTTCGATCAGGTCCAGGGAAATACCGTTGCCGTCGGTGACATAGTCAAAGCCACCACGCCGGAATTCGACCAGGCATTCAACGTCAAAAATGTAGTTTCCGACCATGCGATAGCCGTATCCGCCAGGCAGCAGCTCCCCTTGGGTGAGGTCCTGGGCGGCGTAGATGCTGATCCCGGACGTGTTCTCCGGACTGTGCCGTGACGTTCCGTGAATCTTGTTGTAGCTGATATCCACCAGATCGTGGGAGCCGCCGGCGTCGAAGCAATTGATTCCGCCCCCGGGAAAGTCGTGAACGTGGTTGTTCCACAGGACAACATGGTGGCTTCCCCCGTGAACGGAGATCCCAGAACAGTTGGTATTCGCATTGTTTTGGTCACCAGCGACCTCGAAGCCATAAAGCCCAACATAGGAAGAGCCGGTGATGTTGAGGAAGTTGTCCGTAGGCGGAGGGACGGAGATGACAGCGTGCGCCTGATCATCGCGGGCCATGATGCCTAGCCAGGCGTCTGGCGAGCCATGGAACCCAGATACTTCCGTGTAACCATATACGCCGGAGCCAACCAGGATCAGGTCACCGGGGCTGGCATGGTGCACGGCGGTGTTGATCTCCCGGAACGGGGCCCGCTCCGTTCCGGGGTTGCCGTCAGACCCCTGCCCCGACACATGGAGAGTACGTGTGCCGCAGCGGACGAGCTCGAGGAATTTCTCCGCCGTGGCCATCCCAGGTCCGTGCGCGGCACCGACTCGTCCGGCCAACGAGTGCAGACGCGATTGCCGCGACAGCCCATCCAACTGGTTCTTCACCACGATGCCTCCGACGGAAGCCGCGACGGCCCCACCCGCTACGGAAAAGAACGTCCGTCGCGTCACCATGCAGCCTGCCGGGCGGATAGGACAGGGCCCTTGGATGATCGGTACCACGTCATGATCGCCCCATTTCCCAGGAATGCACCGGCCACGGCAGCGCCAACTTCGGATTCTTCGAAGTATAGCTTTCGGCTCACGCCGGGTTCACGCTGTCACTCGCCGGCGGTCGCCGGCGTCAGAGCACCTTGGACAGGAATGCCTTGGTCCGGTCGTGCTGCGGATCGCTCAGGATCTGGCGGGGAGCTCCGGCCTCCACCACCACTCCTTCATCCATGAACACCAAGGTGTCCGCCACTTCGCGGGCGAACCCCATCTCGTGCGTCACCACGATCATGGTCATGCCGCTCTTGGCCAGTTCCTTCATGACGTCCAGCACTTCCCCCACCAGCTCCGGGTCCAGGGCGCTTGTGGGCTCATCGAAGAGCATCAGCTTGGGATCCATTGCCAGGGCACGGGCAATGGCCACCCGCTGCTGCTGGCCGCCCGAAAGGTGGGCCGGATAGGCATCACCCTTATCTCCCAGCCCCACACGCTCTAGGAGTTCCTTGGCCCGGGCAGTGGCTTTGGTCTTAGAAAGACCTTTCACCCGCATGGGAGCAAGGGTGATGTTCTCCACCGCGGTCAGGTGCGGAAACAGGTTGAATCGTTGGAAGACCATCCCGATTTCCTGGCGTTGGAAAGCCGCTTCCTTGAGCTTGAGTTCGTAGAGCTTTTCGCCTTTTTGACGGTAGCCGACCAGCTGTCCGTCGACCGAAAGCCGGCCGCCATCAACGCGTTCCAGGTGGTTGATACACCGCAGGAACGTCGACTTACCCGAACCGCTGGGCCCCACAATGCAAAGAACCTCCCCGGTGTCGACCTCCAGGCTGATCCCGCGCAAGACCCTGTTGGTGCCGAAATTCTTGGAAACCTTCTCCGCAAGCACCATTGGCACGTCCGTCATCCTCTTCCTCCAAAGTCTGTGCCGAGCGGTGCACCCGGGGCGCCGGGCCCCGCAGTGGGTGGTGCCTCCGGTGCCGCCGGTTCCTTGCCCGTCTTGACCCGCCCGGTTCCCCGGGAGAACCGCTTTTCAATGAAGTGCTGTCCCACCATCAGGACGGAGGTGAAGAGCAGGTACCAAAGGGAAGCCACAATCAGCAGCGGCACAGGAGTGAACGTCACCGCGGAAATACCGCGGGACACGCCGTAAAGGTCAACGCTCAACGGAATCGCGGCCACCAGGGAGGTGGTCTTGAGCATCGAAATCACTTCGTTGCCGGTAGGCGGAATGATGATCTTCATGGCCTGCGGCACCACGACGTACCGCATGGTCTGCCCCCAGGACATGGCCAGCGCCGTCGACGCTTCCTCCTGGCCCTCGTCCACTGACAGCAGGCCTGCACGCACGATTTCAGACATGTAGGCGGCTTCATTCAGGGCCAGCCCGATCACGGCGGTGATAAACAGGTTTGTGAAGATCTCGTTCGGGACGGTGACCCACGGCGTCGTGAATGGAATACCCAGTGTAAACACCGGATAGATCAGGGACACGATGCCCCAGAACACGAGCTGCACATAAACGGGAGTTCCCCGGAAAATCCAGATGTACAGCCAGGCGATGCTCTTCAGCACCGGGTTCGGCGAGAGGCGCATGATGGCCAGCAGCAGGCCGATGACGATAGCGCCGATCATCGAGTAGATGGTCAGCCACAACGTCACCCACGCAGCCTGGCTGATCCGGCGGTCGAAGATGTACTTGCCGACGTCGGGCCAGCCGTAGTCTGCACGTTGCGCGGCGTCCAACACAAAGACCGCCAGCCCAAGCAGCAGCACCACGGCAATCAGAATCCGCCACGGGTGCCGCAGCGGGATCGCCACGATCGCCTCCGGCGGCGCGTTGTCCGCGTCCCGTCCCCTGCCGGCCCGCGGCGTCCTGCCCGGTTCCGCCTCAATCATCCGGTCGGATTCCGGCTCGCTCATGTGCTATCACCCTTTGGCTGCCACGTTGAGGTCCGCCGTCTTGACTCCGCCGGCTTCCACGCCCCACTTGGACAGGATCTTGTTGTAGGTACCATCGTCGATCAGCGCCTGGAGGGCCTTCTGGAGGACCGGCGTAAATTCACTGCCCTTGGCCACGGGGATCCCGTACGGCGCCACTTCGAAGGCGTCGCCGGCGGTCTGCAGCTTGTCGTTGGTCTTGGAGATGGCATAGAGAGTCACGGGCGAATCGGCGCTCATGGCATCGACCTGTCCGACCACAAGGGCGTTGGTCGCCTGGTCCTGCGCGTCGTACTTGAAGATGGTGATGGCCGGTTTGCCGGCGTCGGTGCAGGCCTTCGATTTTGCGGGCACTTCGTGAGTGTCCTCATAGGTGGTTGCCTGGACAGCGACTTTGAGCCCGCACGCGTTATTGGGGTCCACGGTCTTGCCCTTCGGCGAAGCCCACTGGATGCCGGCGGAGTAGTAGTTCACGAAATCCACCTGCTTTTCGCGTTCCAGGGTGTCCGTGAAGGAGGACATGCCCATGTCATCCTTTCCGGCCTTCACCGCCGGAAGAATGTTGTCGAAGGTGCCGATATCGAAATTGACCTTCAAGCCCATAACCTGACCCAAGGCGTTGGTAAGGTCCACTGACCAGCCTGCCGGCGCACCGTTATCGTCCTTGAACTCGTTGGGCGGGTAGTTGTTAGCCATGCCGACATTGAGCACGCCGGCACTCTTGATTTTCTCCGGAAGCGACGCGGCAATCGAGTCATTCTTTTTCACGTCGATGGCGTCGGCGGTTCCGGACGCCCCGCCAGTGGCGGCCGGTTCGCTGTTGTTGACGCAGCCGGAAAGCGAGAGCGCCGTGGCTATGGTGAGGACGGGGAGTAGGTATCGGGTGCGCATGGTTTCCTTAGCTGTTCAGGGATCCTCTAGGCTCCCGCAACGCTGCGGGAGGGCACTGCATGGCTGCTTGTTCAGAACTCATCAAATCGTGTTGCCCGACGCTGTATTTTCAAGGATTTCTCCAGAGCGACGGATGTCCCGCAGAATTTCCCCGCCTCGTGCTTTCAACTCGGAAATGCTGGAAACGCCTACCAACGTCATCGTACGCCGCAGTTCGTCCCCGAAGATCTCAATGATGCGCCCGACGCCCGGCGATCCGGCCGCCACCAACCCGTACAGGTAGGCCCTGCCGATCGAGCAGGCGTCGGCACCCAACGCCAACGCTTTGAGGATGTCGCTGCCCCGGCGGATGCCGGAGTCCACGTAGATCTCGATCGAGTCGCCCACCCGCTGCCGCGATTCCTGGAGGACATCCATGGGGCTCAGCATGTGGTCGAGTTGGCGTCCGCCATGGTTGCTCAGCTGGACGGCGTCCAAGCCAATACGGGAGGCCTTTGCCACGTCGGCAGGGTTGACGCAGCCCTTGAGCACGATCTTGCCGTGCCAAGCCTGACGCAAGGCTTCCAGTTCCTTCCATCCGCTCGTCGCATCCGAGTGGCCAAGAATGTGCTGCCACATGGACGGGGTGACCACGGAGGTGGCTGCGGCACTGCGCGGATCCAGATTGGGAAAACTGATTCCGTCCGACTTCAGGAAATTGATCCACCACGAGGGACGGCGGGCGATGTCCGCGATGGTTGAAAGCGTTAGAGCGGGGGGCGCGGTGAAGCCGTTGTGGAGGTCCCTCTCCCTCGAACCCAGAGCTCGTGTATCGACTCCGATAATCAGGGTGGTGAATCCGGCGGCCTCGCAACGGGCAAGTTTGTCCTTCAGCGCCTGGGCGTCGGAGGTGAGCCCAAAGTTGAACCAGCGGTCAAGGGTCGGGTGGTGCTCTGTGATCGTTTCCATGGCCACGGTGCTCAGTCCGGCCAGCCCGTAGGGGATGCGGGCCCGGTTGGCGGCAGCCGCGACGGCGAGCTCGCCCTCAGGGTGGAACAGCCGGGTGGCCCCGGTGGGGGTCAACGTGAGCGGCAGCGCGCTTTCTTTTCCGAGCAGGGTGGTCGTCGTGTCGGGTCCGGACACCGGGCCCCAGCTGGGCATGAGGGCCCACGCGTCGAAGACGGCTCGATTGCGGCGGAGCGTCACTTCGTCTTCCGATCCGCCGTCGAGGTAGTCGAAAATCCCTGCCGGCAGGACCTTGCGCGCCGATTGCCGGTATTCCTCGACATTGAAAGCGTTGGCCAGCACCCGGCGTCGGCGGGATATCACCGGGGCTTTGACCTGGATGAGCTGCTTGGCTTCGCTGATTTTCAATGACGGCCTTCCGTTTTGCTGTCCTACGTTATGGTTCAGCGTAGGAAATGAAACTCCGCACCACTATGGAGTTATCGACAAATTGAGGGGGCCGTCATTAGTAGCGAATGCCAAACAGATGCGGTGTCCCCGTGACGACGCCGGCGGTGGAAAGGCACGCGCTGCCTACGCTGGCCGACGTCGCCCGCTCGGCGGGTTCGGAAATTGTCAGCCTCGTGGAAATGCCGTCCGATGACCGGCAAATCGTTGCCGGCTCTGTTCTCTATGACTCGACGGCCCGGCCTACCAAGTTTCCGGGTGCGGTTGCCCTGGCCATCGGGTTGTCCCTTACCGGGAAACGTCTGGGCGCGAAAGTTCGGGAGCTAAGCGACGCCGGCTACGTGGCGATCGTTTACAAATCCAACGGCACCTCGGACGAAGTGTTGCGGGCAGCGGCCCGGGACAACGGGATGGCACTTTTCCGGGCCTCCGACTCGGTGCCGTGGAACCAGCTCGCGGAGATCATGGATGCCGCCGTCATCCCGCACCGGCAATCTGGACGGACCCTGGTGGACATCCGCCCCGGGGACCTGTTCGACCTCGCCAACACGGTGGCGGCCCAAGCCGGCGGTGCCATCGCGATCGCCGATCCCGAGCAGACGATCCTGGCGTATTCGACCCTCCCGGACCAACCCATTGACGAGACGCGCAGGAGTTCCATCCTGAGTCTGCAGGTACCGCATTCCGTGGAAACGGATAACGACTACCGTCGGGTCCATGCCGCCACAGACGCCCTGGACGTGGTGACGCAGGATCCCCTGCTCCGGCGCACGGCCATCGCGATCCGGGCCGGCGGCTCCGTTCTGGGCTCGCTCTGGCTCCTTGAACTGGCGAACCACCACAACGAGGACGCCGACCGGATCCTGCGGGAGGCCGCCAACGTGGCCGCGCTCCACATCCTGCACAAACGGACCACCTACGTCTCGAACCTCACGCGCCAGATAGACCTGGTCCAGCCGCTGCTGTTCGATCCGAAACGCGCCGAGCTGGCGGCCATCAGGCTCGGGATCTCGGCGCCGTCGATCCGTGTTGCGGCCCTGGGCGTCTGGCCGTCCGATGCCATCGCGGCCGAAACGCTGCAGTCCCGCCTCCGGCTCTTCGATACCATCCGGACCGCCTGCGCCATCCGGCTGCCCTCGGCTATCTGCGGGCTCTCGGACAACATCGTTTACATCGTCCTGCCGCAAACCACCGAATCTTCGCGACAATTCCAACGCAACGCGATACTGAAAATCGTGCAGAATGCGCGCCGGCTTCTCTCGCGCCCGGTCCTGGCGGCGCTGGGCGGCTCAGCGACGATCGACCGTTTGGAGGAGTCCAGGGTCAACGCGGAACTGGTCCTGTCCGAGCTTGTACGCAACGTCGCGGAAGGGCGCATAGCCGCCGATTCCGATGACATCGTGGCCGACGACGACTCCCTCGGCTCGCGTCTGCAGCTGCGCCAGGTCGTCTCGTCGCTGACGGCCGCCGGCCAGCTGCCCGGGGCGCATGCCCTCAGTATCGCGGCGTACGACGAACAGCATAAGAAATCGTTCGAGGAAACCATCTACGCCTACCTGAGCTGCGGCGGAAACGCGATCGACGCCGCCAAGTCGCTGGACGTGCACGTCAACACGGTCCGCTACCGCTTGTCCCGGGTGGAGCCGCTCTTCGGCATAGACCTCGACGACGCCGAAACGCGCCTGCTCGTGTGGCTGCAGTTATGGGCAAGACACAACTAGTGGCTGGCTCACACGGTTCAGGCTAGATCTGCCCGGAATCCGCGGATCCCCATCTTGCCGGGGCCTCAAAGTCTGCCTTCCGTGACGTCCGCCCGCCGGCAGCTCACGCCCGGCCGCTCACGCCTTCCGGGCGATCACATCGAATATTTGCCAGTGCTTGGGCCCGCGGAACGATTGACCGTCGTCGTCGAACACCTCAAACTTCAGGATCTTCAGTCCGGCAAAGAGCCCCCGGGCGTCGGCCTCGGTGTGGAAGTTCCACTCGGGAATGACGGCCCAGGAGTCCCGGTCCCCAAACAGGTTCACAGCAATGACGCCGTCTGGCAGAAGCGCCCCCAGCAGCATCCGCCAGACATGGCCGAAGTTCGCCGGGTGGACGAACGGCAGCGAATAGCTGGCCAGGACGAGCCCCGCCTCCGGGAGCCGCGAAAGGTCCTCGAACGGGCTGAGCTCAATCTCCAACTGTTCGGCGAGCGCGGCGGGAACGGTTGCGAGCAGCAGGTCCCGGGTGTCCGGGAGCGAATCGACGGCGAGGACCCGCCAGCCGCCGTCGAGCAGCGCCAAGGTTTCCTTGCCCGCGCCGCAGCCCAGATCAATGGCCCGGCGGCCGTTGCCCGGTCCGGCGAAGGCCATCGCGTCAAGGCACAACTGGCGCACGGAACGCGTCGACTGGGCGGCGTTGTAGTCCGTCCACACCTTGCTGTCCGCGGGGCTGTCCAACACGGTCACTCGCCTGGGGAGGCTCTGTCACTCGCCCGCGGACGCCGGCGCAGACGGCGCGGACGGCGCAGTCGGGTGCCGCCCCCATGCCAACTCACGGAGCCGGACCAGGTCCAGGGAGGGCTGGGCCGGCGGAACGCCTGGACGGTTCCGCGGAACCAGTACCCGCAGCGCGCGGGGTTCGATGCTGCATCGCACCGGCGTGCTCATCAGCAGGGCCTCCCCGTCCACACCGACGGGGATCTCGGGCACGTCGGCGTCGACCACCACCTCCGCCGCCGCGACTTGGATCAGGCCGCGCTTCGTGGCACGGCGCAGCAGGCCCACCGCTTCGCGGGTGCTGGCGGCGGAGAGCGCCACCGCGCCGAGAACGCCGCGGTCCAGCCGGGTTCGGCGGCCCAGGCCGGCCAGGTCGTTGCTGCCGTACGGACCATTGCTGACCAGCACCGCCTGGGGGCCGTCCACGGTTGAGCCGTCCATCTGGGCTCGAAGTCGCGCACCCTTAGCGCCCCTGATCAGGTCCGGAAGCATCTCCAGCACGGTACCGGCCTTGTCGTCGCGGTACTCCGGGCTCTGCACCACCTCGGCGTACACGCCGAAAGATGAGTTGTTGACGAAGGTGCGGCCGTTGATCTTGCCGAGGTCAACGTGAAGCTCCACGCCGTCCCGGAGGGCGTCCAGGCAGCCCGTCGGGTCTTCCCGGTCCAGCCCGAGGTCCAGGGCGAAATGGTTGCGGGTGCCGGCGCTGATCACCAGGAACGGAAGGTTGTGCTCGGCCGCAATGCCGGCCACCAGCGCCTGGGTCCCGTCCCCACCGGCGACGCCGAGCAGATCGGCCCCGCGCTCCACCGCCTGCCGGGCCAGCGCATCGACATCCACCTGTCCCGGACCTTCAAGAAGTGCCACCTCCGCACCGAGTTCCTCGGCCTTGCGCTGGAGATCGAACTTCACCACCTTGCCCCCGCCGGAACGCGGATTCATCACCAGGAAGGCATGCCGCCAGGTGGGAGCGGGGTACTCAGCCATGGCCTTGCCCTCGCCCCTTTCCCGGAGGGCGGCGCGGGCACAGACCACCGCAACAGCCGCCAGTCCAACCGAGAGCACCATCTCCCACAGCAGGCCCGCCCGAATGTGTAGGACCACGAGCACCAGCGGGGCCAGTACCGCGAGCGCCAACGCACACCAGCGCAGGAAACCGCGGCTGATGAGGAACCAGTAGATCGCAGCCACAGTCACCAACACGGCGCCGGCATCGATCATGACCAGCGCAATGGTGCCTGCCAAACCTGCAGCCACCAAAGGGACAGCCACCGCGAGGAGGACCGCGACGTAAGCCGCCCTCGCCCACCAGCGCCGGGTTTCCGGGACCTCCTCGATGGACGGTATGACGGTCATGTCGCGCCCCCGATCTGCGTTACCACGACGGCGGTCATCGTCCCGGCCCCTGCCGTGCGCTCCCTTTCATGCAAGGGCGCAGATGTCTGATCTCTCTGGCATCCCTGGAATTCACTTTCGGCCTCTCCTTCGTCTCGAATGGCTGCGGGCCACCCGGATTGGGCGGGCGGTTCAGGTCCTGATCTTGGCCACCGTCATCAAGATCGCAGAGTCTTCCTCGGCTTCCAGGCTGTGCAGCCCCTCCGGCACAATCAGCAGATCGCCGGTTTTGCCCTGCCAGGATTCGTTGCCGGCCCGCAGGCGCACACAGCCGCGGAGCACAAACACCGTCGCCTCCCCGGGGTTCTGGTGCTCGCTCAGCTGTGTCCCGGCCCTGAACGCCATGACGGTCTGGCGCAGAACTTTCTCGTGCCCGCCGAACACCGTGTCGGCGGCCCGTCCGCTCCCTGCAGCGAGGGCAGCCGCGACCTGCTGCCTGGCCAGGGCATCGATCGATATTTTCTGCATGGGCACACCGTACTCGCCTCAGGCCGCGCTGCCGAGGGTCCTTCGCCCCGGGCTCGGGTTACCGTTCCCGGGTCGGGGGAGCTCGGGCCGGCGGAGTGCAGCTGCAGCCCAGCACATCTGGAGCCCTAGTACGCCACGTCGAATCCGCCGAACTCTCCCGTCGCCGCCGAGAGCGATTCTTCGACGTCCTCCACCCGGCCGGGCGCCTCGGGCGAGCGCAGCCAGCGACGCAGCTCCAGCACCACGGACTGCGGCCCCTCGGCCACAATGCCCACGGAGCCGTCGTAGTTGTTCCGGACCGTGCCGCTGAGCCCAAGCTCCTCGGCCTTCCGGACCGTCCAGTACCGGAACCCGACGGCCTGCACCACACCGGACACCCGCGCGTTCAGCCGCACGGGCTCGCCGGAATCGGCCGGAAACTGCACAGGGTGTTTGTCAGTCATGCTCCCAATGTAGCGCCCGCCACCGCCCCTGGTTTGGGTCATGCGGGGTTTGGTCCCGCAGGCTAAGTCTCTTCGCCCAGACACCAAGGGACCTTTGCCCCTTTCCGGGCGGCCGACGTTCGCGAAAGGCTGTTCCAGCACTGCAACAGCTTGTCGAAGACCCGGCAACAGCACACCGAAGTGCCTTACCCTCCCGGCAGCCACCGCTGCCCGAAAGGACAAGACAATGGCTGGACAATTCGAAATCTTCACGGACGGGGAATCCAACGTCCGGTTCCGTCTCATAGTCGCCGACGGGACCGTGTTGGCCATTTCCACAGCATTCGACGACAAACGCCAGGCGGCGAACGCGATCATGGCCGTGCGCGAGTGCGCCGGCACCGGGCTGATCCGGGAGGTCCGCAGCACCCCGTGGGCCGGGCAGCGCGGCACCAGGAACACGTCGCCGGCACCGACAGCCCGCCGACACCGGCACCTGCCCGCTGTCTAGCGACGTTGGCAGCGCGCCGTGCCCGCACCGTAGCCGGCCGCCAAGAAGTGTCCGGCCGCACCTACATCGCCGGTTCCGTGCCCGTCCCCTCGGCGGCGGGACGGAGCGAGGTGATCATCTTCCGGACGTCCTGGTACTCCGCCGTGGCAGCGTAGAGCTTCGCCTTCTCCAGATACGGCAGCCCGGGGTCCCCCGGCGTCGTGTTCTTCGCCGGGTCGTAGGCCTGGCCGAACAGCGCACCGCTGGGCGGCCAGAGGAAAAGCTGGAACATCGGACACGCCAGGGGTCCGGTCTCCTCCGGCATCATGGTGATGCCGTACGACGCGTAGGTGGGCGGCGAAGCTTCCGGTGCCGCGGCATCACCGCGGCCCTCGAAGACGTAACGCGGCCCATTCTGGTCCGCCGCACCGGGTTCGGCGAGGGCCTGCATCGGCTCCGAATCGATGAGCAGGTACGGCTGCTGCTCGCTGCATTCGGCGCCCGTGACCACATTCGTGCGCAGCGCGGCCATCTGCTTCCCGGCGGCGTTCACCACGTCTACGAACTCTCCGCCCAGCGGCGCCTCCCCCGCCGGGTCCCGGATCACCCATGTGGCCGGGTAGTCGAAACTCAGCGTCCCGTCCGACGTCGTGAACGTCTTCCACCCGGACGACGACGGCGGGCCCACCGCCGCCGGTGAGGTTGCCGGCGTCGTGGTCCCCGGAGCCGTTCCCGGTGTTGTTTCCGGCGGCGTGGTTCCCTGCGCTCCCTGCGGGGAATTTCCCGACCCCGCGTTTCCCGACTCCGTGTTTCCCGACTGAGCGTCTCCCGCAGGCGGGCCGCCGGACGTTGCATCCGGCGCCGGCGCAGCGCCGGATGTCGCGGGCGGCACCACCGGCGAGCCGCAGCCGGCCACCAGCAGGGCTGCGAGGACCAGCGCCGGGCGAAACGGAGCCGGAAACACTGTGCGTCGCCGCTGCCTCACCATCAGTCCGGGCCGGCCCTACTGCCCCGCCGGGCGCAGCGAGGTGATCATTTTCCTGATGTCCTTGTATTCGGAGGTCTCCAGGTACGCCTCCGGGGTGTCGACAAAAGGCTCGTTGCCCGGGCTGGTGTCGAAGGGGTTGTAGACGCCTCCGAACGACGCTCCGCTGGGCGGCCAGGTGAAGAAATGGAAGATCGGACAGGCATCTGGCCCGGACGGCTTCGGTGCCGAGCTGATGCCGTAGGCCATGACATTGGCCTTCATGGGGTCCTTCTCTGCCGGATACAGGCGCAACTCAAAGATGAAGTGCGGCTCAACCCCTGGCTGGACCAAAGCCGGAACGGGCACCAGATCGAGCACGGAGTAGGGGATCCGCTGCGTGCATTCCGAGCCCGTGACCACGTTGGTCCGCAGCGTGGCCAGCGACTTGCCGTCCGCGGTGAGGACCTCCAGGAACACCCCGCCGGGCGCGGCCTCGGCGCCGCGGTCCTTGACAGTCCACTCGGCCGGGTGGTCGAACTCCAGCTGCCCGTCGGATGTCTTGACGGTTTTCCAGTCCTCTGCCGTCGGCGCGGGCGTGGCCGGCGTCGACGGCGCCTCCGTCGGCGGAACATCAGTTGCGCCGGGCGCGGACGTCAGCGGGGGCACAGAGGGCATCGACGGCGACGTCGGACCCGGGCCCGCGGGGCCGCCGCAGGCGCCGAGCAGTGCCGCAACCAAGAAACCGGCCGATGCTGCCGTGCCGAACGCCGAGAGTCGACGCATGTCACCCTCCCCCTGGGATTCAAGTGGTTCGACCATTGTGGAGCGTCTGGACGCCAAAGCAAGGGCCAAAAGTCCCGAGTTGGCGGCCGGAGGGTGCCATAGCCCGCCGCTGCGTGCCATGCCCGCCACCTTCTGTAGCGGCGTTCTGTAGCGGCGTGATCGGACCCACGTTGACATCCTTCCGATTTCAATTGCCCACGGAAGCTTGCTAGAGCTTAAGTAATGCAAGAGTTCCTGACACAAGCAATGCCGTTCCTGGCCATGGCCCTCGCCGTGGTTGCCGGGCTCGTCCTGTCCTGGCTGGTTCGCAAGATTGTGCTCCGGCTCAACCGCAGCAAGCCCGAACTGCGCGAGACGTCCCGCGTGGCCCGGCTGCCGTTGCGCTTGTCGCTGTGCCTGATCGCCGTCAGGATCGCGCTGGCCACAAGCACCGGGGACCTCGAATGGCGCCACGGCCTGGACCATCTGCTGCTGATTGCGCTCATTGCGTCCCTGGCCTGGCTGGCCGTCGCCATGCTGCTCATCATCGAGGCGATGGTCCTGACCCGGTACCGGGTGGATGTCGCGGACAACCGCCGCGCCCGGCGGCTGCGCACCCAGGTGATCCTGGCCCGGCGGATCGGCGTCGCACTGATCGTGGTGGTGGCCCTGGGCAGCATGATGCTGACGTTCCCCGCGATCCAGGCGCTCGGCGCAGGGCTCCTTGCCTCCGCGGGCGTGATCTCGATTGTCGCCGGCCTCGCCGCGCAGACCTCCCTGGTGAACGTCTTTGCCGGCATCCAGCTCGCCTTCACGGACGCGATCCGGGTGGACGATGTGGTGGTGGTCCAGAAGGAATGGGGCCGGATCGAGGAGATAACCCTGACCTACGTGGTGGTCCACATCTGGGACGACCGCCGGCTGATCCTGCCCTCGACGTATTTCACCACCACCCCGTTCGAGAACTGGACCCGGCGGCAGTCCGAGGTCATGGGCACCGTGGAGTTCGACCTCGACTGGCGCGCTCCTGTCGAGGCGATGCGCGGCGAGCTGAAGAAGGTCCTGGCCGAGACCCCGTTGTGGGACAAGCGGGTGGGGATCCTGCAGATCACGGACGCCACCGCCGGCTTTGTCCGGGTGCGCATCCTGGTCAGCGCCGCGGACAGCGCCTCCCTGTTCGACCTCCGCTGCCTGATCCGTGAGGAACTGGTGCTGTTCCTGCAGCAGGACCACCCGACGGCGCTCCCCCACGTGCGCCTGGAAACGCTGCCGTCGGCGGTGGGATCCGCCGCGTTCGACGCCGGGACGGAATCCAAGCGACCGGGCAAGGATGCTGCCACTGGCGAGCACCCCCGGCACGCAGACCCCCAGGACTCCCAGCTGTTCACCGGGTCCATCGAGGCGATCCAGCGCTCCAAAGCCTTCTCCGGTCCCGGCGAGGACGTCTTCGAGGACCGCGATAACGCCATCGCCTCGCAGAACTAGCCAAGTCCGGACAGCCCGGCCGGACAGCAGGAGCGGGCAGGTCTTCCCACCCCTCTCCAACTGGTCAATAATCAGACGTTGGCGGGTCAGCAACGCGCTGTCCCGATAGCCTGCAGGACCAGCTGAGGAGTCCCCCATGACGGTCGAACAAGCCCCCGCGGAAACACCAAAGGCGACTGCCCGCGACTGGTTCCAACGCGCCGTCGTCTATCAGATCTATCCGCGCAGCTTTGCCGATTCGAACGGCGATGGCATCGGCGACCTCCGCGGCATCATCAGCAAGCTGGACTACCTGCAGCGGCTGGGGGTCGACGTCGTGTGGCTCTCCCCGATCTACACCTCGCCGCAGGACGACAACGGCTACGACATCAGCGACTACCGCAATGTCGATCCGCTCTTCGGCACTCTCGAGGAGCTCCGGGAACTGACCGACGGGCTGCACGCGCGCGGCATGAAGCTGGTGATGGACCTGGTGGTCAACCACACCTCGGATGAACACCCCTGGTTCGTGGAGTCCCGGTCCTCGAAGGAGAACCCGAAGCGCGACTGGTACTGGTGGCGGCCTCCCCGGGAGGTGGACGCCCGGGCCTCCCAACGACGCGCGGCCGCCGCCGCGGAGCCGAACAACTGGGGCTCGGCGTTCTCCGGGCCCGCGTGGGAGTTCGATCAGGCCACCGGGGAGTACTACCTGCACATTTTCTCGAAGAAGCAGCCGGACCTGAATTGGGAGAATCCCGAGGTCCGCGCGGCGGTTTACGAGATGATGAACTGGTGGCTGGACCGGGGCGTGGACGGCTTCCGGATGGATGTCATCAACTTCATCTCCAAGGACATTTCGCTCCCGGACGGGCCCGTCGCGGACGGCAAGCTCTTTGGCGACGGCAGCCCGTTCTACATCGACGGCCCGCGCATGCACGAGTTCCTGCAGGAGATGCACCGGGAAGTCTTCGCCAGCCGAACTGGCGGGCTGCTCACCGTCGGCGAAATGCCCGGCGTGACCGTGGAGGACGCCGTCCTGTACACCGACCCCGCCCGGGCCGAGGTGGACATGGTGTTCCAGTTCGAGCACGTGGCGCTGGACCAGGAGGAGGGCGACAAATGGCGGCCCAAGAAGCTCCTGCTCACCGAGCTGAAGCAGACCCTGGGACGCTGGCAGGAAGGCCTGGCCGAGACCGGCTGGAACAGCCTGTACTGGGGCAACCACGACCAGGCCCGCGCCGTGTCCCGCTTCGGCGACGACGGGAAGTACCGCGAGCACTCAGCCAAGATGCTGGCCGGCATCCTGCACCTGCACCGGGGCACGCCCTACGTCTACCAGGGCGAGGGACTGGGCATGACCAACATGACGTTCGGCGCGATCAGCGATTACCGCGACATCGAGGTCCTCAACCACCACCGCGAAGCCACCACCCATCTGGGCCACACCGACGCCGAGGTCCTCGCCGCGCTCGCGCCGCTGAACCGGGACAACGCGCGGACCCCGGTCCAGTGGGACGCCTCCCGGCACGCCGGGTTTACCACCGGCGCTCCCTGGATCGCGGTGAACCCGAATGCCAACCACATCAACGCCGCCGCCCAGATGGATGATCCGGACTCGGTCTACAGCTTCTACCGCAAGGTGATAGCGCTGCGGCATGCGGAGCCGGTGGTCTCGCACGGGGACTTCACCATGCTCCTGCCCGATGACCCGCACGTCTACGCCTTCACCCGGGCCCTGGCTGGTTCCGGTTCAGCTGGTTCCCCCGGCAGCCCCGCAGACGGCACGCAGATTCTGGTTCTGGGCAACTTCTCCGGCGAAGAGCGCGACGCCCAGCTCGGGGACCAGACCTGGCATGACGCGGAGCTGGTCTTGGGCAACTACCCCTCCGACGCCGGCGCTGCCGCGCGGGACGGCGGTTCAGCCGCGAGTGCCGTGCGCAGCTCTGCCGCGGGCGCGATGCGCCTGAGGCCCTGGGAACTGCTGGTCTTGCGCCGGCGCAGCGGCGCGTGATTGCCGTATCCGGAACGCCAGCTAAGAAAGGAAGCCAGACATGACTATTCCCCCGACGCCCGAACCCGATCCGTTTCCGCCGGAACCGGGCCCCACGACGCCGCCGCCGGAACCCGGGGACCCGTTCCCGCCGGAACCTGGCCCGGTCACGCCACCACCGGTTCCGGGGCCTGAGCCGGTCCCCGGGCCCGCGCCCACACCGTCACCGGCACCGGGTCCGTTCCCGACGCCCAATCCCCTCCCGATTCCGGATCCCGGCCCGGTGCCGCCGCGGCCGGACCCGACCCGGTTCTAGCAGCCGTCAAGCAGGACCAGCGGTGGCCCGTGGCCGGCACGCTGGTAGCGGATTCGCAGGCCCGCAAGCTCGACGGTGGCCATGAGGCAATGCTAGGTCCGGCGGGCTCAGGATGCGCAAATCCGCCCGCGACGCGCAAATGACCCTGCGTCACCCGAATTCGGGTGTCGCAGGGTCATTTGCGCGTCGGCAGGATGATTGGCGGTCGGTGCCTATCGCAGGACGATGTCCCGGGTGCGGTGATCGTACTGAATGACCAGGAGGCCGCCGCCGTGGTGGACCTCGTGGTTGGGCCCGTCGAAGACGCCGAACGCACCATAGTTTTCGTCCCAGGAGCGGTTCAGGGCGATCTTGAAGGTGTAGAAGCCGGCCGGAATGTCCGCGGCGATCTTCCAGAGCTGGTCCGCCTGGTCCAGTTCCATCTGGGCTTCGTCATACTGCGGTGCCCAGTTGGCGGGCGCGCCGATCAGGACGTTGAAGTCACCGGCAACCGCGACGGCTTCCGGCTGCTCGATGGTTTCGACGCTGACGGCCGGGGCTGCCGCTGCCGCGGTTTCTGCCGTAGCTTCTGCTGACTGTGCCTTCGCAGCGGGCTTGCGCTTCCGCACCGCCTTGGCCACCGGCGCCACAACTTCCTCGACGATCTTGGCGGCCTTGCCGGCAACCTTGCCGGCTTTCGACGGCGCTTCCTCGGCCTTGGCGGCCGGCGTTGCCGCTGTCTTTGCTGCCTTCGCCGGCTTCGCCGGCTTTGCCACGGGAGCAGACGGCAGCGGGGTGCCCGCCGGAACCGGAGTGCCGGCGTCGAGCGCTGAAGCGAAGGCGGCAGGCTCGGCGAAAGCGACCGTGGCGCGCTGGCCGTCGTCGGTGATGGACCAGCCGGAGCGGCCCTTGACCAGCCAGCCGGCCTTGACCAGCTTGGCCGTGGCGGTGGTCAGCGTCTTGTGGCCGCGGGGAATGCCGCCGCTGAGAAGTTCGGACTCCTGGTCGTTGAGGGGTACCCGTGCGATTGCCTCGCCCAGTACGGCTCCGGCGTTCGGCTTCGCGCCAGTCCACGCCTCCTCTGACAGGACATCCAGCACGGCCTTGAGCCGAAGGTTGGTGTTTTCCGCGGTGTTCGCGCCCATGGGTCTCCTTTAGAAGCAATTGATCCACCTGCATTTTGCCAAGGAAATGATGGTTTTTGCGAGCGGATCCGGTTAACTCTGTGTGTCGTGACCCACTATGACAGGGCCGAGCGGAGCGCGCGAGTTACCAACTCACCGCTACCCGCGAGTAGCCTGGCGCCGGAGTACTCTTGGCCGCCATGCCCGTTTCGGCAGTGCTGGATTCGGCAGATCTGGATTCGGGGCGCCCGCGAGCGGACAATGAGCCGTATTCGTCCCTGTTCCTCAGGAGCCGTCATGCCTCGTTTCAAGGTCTGGCTGCAGCGCCACCGCCTCCCGGCGTTCTTTGTCCTGGCCTTCGCGATTTCGTGGTGCTCCTGGCCGCTCTATGCGGCAGGCCTAATGCCGCAGTTCGAGTTCCTGCCGGTCGGTCCACTCGTGGC
>NZ_CAKKMF010000032.1 GCF_918697925.1 Arthrobacter sp. Bi26 | reverse complement strand
AGCATCCGCTGGACGTTGGCGAATTCGGACCCCTCATTGACGTACTTGGCCGCCTGGTCGAGAGTGTCGAACGCCTTTGCGGGGGCGACCTTCTGGTCAGGCGCCAGCGTTTTCAGCACCGTCAGGTCCCCAAACGAATAGTCCCCCTTGCCGGCCACGCCACGGACCACATTCTGCAACGCGCAGCTCTTGCCGCCGGTGCCGCCCACCACGTTGGTGATGCCGTAGGAGCCGAAGTACTTGTAGCCCTGGATAACCCGGAAGACCACGTGCGGGTCAATGGTTCCCTCGCCGCCGGCGTGCGGGAGGTCAACGGGCACGCTGCTGACCACGACGTAGTCCCGTGCGGCGCCGTCAGCGCAGGCCGGCGCAGGCTGCGGCGGCAGACCGGTCTGCAAGGTGGCCAGGTAGCCGCCTTCAGCGTCCTTCACGGTGATCTTCAGTGCCCCCGGCAGCGCACCCGAGTCTGGAGCAACGGATTGGACGATCCAGTCCTGCGGCACCTCAAAGCTGACGGTCTTTGCCGGGTCGGTAAAGACTTTCCAGGCCCCCGCGCTCGAGCCGGGGGTGGCGGCAGCGCCGGCCGAGGATGGCGGGCCCGACGGTGCGGGACCAGTGGTGGCAGACTGCCTCTCACTGTCAGTGGTACCGTCCGCCGCGCTGCTGCCTGCAGTCCAGACCGGCGTCCCCTTGCCGTCGCTGCTGCAGCCCGTCAGGGCTGCCGCCACCGCGAGCGCCGCGCCGGTGCGCAGCAGAGCGCTCCGGACTCCGGCGGTGCCTGATCCTCCGAAAGGGGCCGTCCCAGTCATGGTGCCAGCGTAGCCGGGGCGCCGCATGACTCAGAGTTCCCGCATCAGTGTTTCGTAGAAGCGGACGCCCCGGTCCAGCGTCTCCAGGGAAATTTTCTCGTCAACGGCGTGGATGGAACCGCGGGCCCGGACATCCATGAAGAACGGCGCGAAGCGGTACACGGTGCCGCAGATCCCGGTGAAGCGGCGCGAGTCCGTGCCGCCCATCATGATGTAGGGGGTGATGATCGCCTCGGGGAAGACCTGCCCGATGCAGTCCGCCAGCAGTTCCCACTGCGCGGAGTTCGGGGAGACCGGGGACGGGCCGTTGCCCTCCACGACGCGCAGTTCGACTTTCGGGTCGCGGATGATTTTCCGCAGTCGTGCCACGGTGCCCTCGACGGTCTCCCCCACCGCCACCCTGATGTTGGCGTTGGCCTTGGCCGTGGCGGCGAGGACGTTCGCCCCGGAGCTGCCTTCGAGGGTGGTGATGGCGACGGTGGTTCGGGTCATCGCGTTGGTCTCGTTGCCGAGCCGGCCAAAGAGCCAGGTGATCGGCGCCCGGAGCAGGGCGACGTTAGCGAACACGGTTCGCAGCGGCGGCGGCGTGTGCGGGCAGAAGCGGCGCAGCATCTCCGCGGTCACCTCCGGCAGCGACTGCGGGAACGGGCTGCGCTCGATCCGGGTGATGGCGCGGGCCAGCCGGGCCGTCGCGCCCATCCGCGGCGGCGTGGAGGCGTGTCCCCCCTGGTCCCGGGTCAGCAGCTCCACGTCCAGGATTCCCTTTTCGGCCACGCCGACGACGGCGGCCGGGCGGCTCACCCCCGGGAAGGCACCGCCGGCGACGGCACCGCCCTCGTCCAGCACGAGCCAGGGCAACACACCGCGGCCGGCCAGCAGGTCTGCGGCGGCCGCCGCGCTGTTGCCGGCCGTCTCCTCGTTGTTGCCGAACGAGAAGTAGAGGTCATGCGCGGGGGCATGCCCCGCCCGGAGCAAGCTCTCGGCCGCCTCCAGGATGGCAACGAGCTGGCCCTTGTCATCGAGTGTCCCGCGGCCCCACAGGAAGGTGCCGTCGTTGTGGCCGGAGAACGGCGCCTGCGTCCACTGTCCTGGGTCGCCCGCCGGGACGACGTCGTAGTGCGCCATCAGCACCGAGGCGCGCTGCGCGGCCGCTGGGTCCTCCGCCAAGGCGCTGCCGGGCCAGCGGTACAGGAGGGCGTGGCCGTTGACGCGCTCCAGTTCCAGGGCGGCATGGACGGCCGGGTACAGCCGTGGCAGTGCCGCGATGAAGGCCTCGAACTGGTCTGTCTCCACCCCGGCCACGGCCCGGGAGGATACGGTCCGGTACGTCACGAGCTCCGCCAGCGACGCTGCCGCGCGCCCGGCGCTGCCCGGTGTTTCGCCGGCGCTGCCCGGTGTGTACCCCGCGCTGCCCGGCGTGGCCCCGGGGCTCTTGAGGGTATTGCCGGCGGCCGCGTTCTGCAGGGGGTTGCGCATGGGCGAAAGTCTACGGCTGGATGGTCCGCCGGAACGGGTTATTCGGCGCGGGGGTCCGGCCCGGAATCCGGGGCCCAAATTTCGGCCCCGGGAAAGCGGATACGCTGGGGGCATGGCCGAACATGACATTGACCGAACGCACTTTGGGGACCAGGGCGACGTGGCAGGCATGTCAGCGCTCGATATCGCGGACTGGCGGCTGCGGACCTTTGCCCTCTATGCCACCACGCGGAAGATTGCCGCGGACAGCCCGGCGGAGGCCCATTCGTACTGGCGCCAGGAGCGGGACCGCATGTTCGGCACGCACCCGGCCTCGGCGCTGACGGCAGAAGCCAAGGCCAGCTTCGGCGGCCTGAAGACGGCGGACTACGATCCGATCTACCGTTTCCATGTCCCGCTGACCCTCGAGGGCGCCGGCCGGGAGATGAATGTGGAGACCGGGACTGACGGCCTGGTCCGGTTTGTGCGGCTGGGCACCTTCGACCTTCCCGAGATGGGACAGCTCGCAGTCTGGAAGCTCAGGGGCTACGGCGGCGGCATCTTCGTGCCGTTCCGTGACGCCACCGCCGGCCAGCCCGGCGGCAGCTACGGCGCGGGACGCTACCTCCTGGACACCATCAAGGGGGCTTTCCACGGCGTGCGGGGCTCCGGGCCCCAGGCCGAATTCGTCCTGGACTTCAATTTCGCCTACAACCCCTCCTGCGCCTACAACGAAGCCTGGGCATGTCCGCTTGCGGGCCCGGCGAACCGGCTGGCCGTGGACATCCCCGTGGGCGAACTGTACTGAGCGGATGGAGACCCAGCTCGAACAGCAGGCTCCTGCCGCCGCCGTCCGCGGCCAGACCGCCCGCCGCCACCGCGGAATCCTCCGCTACCCGGTGGTCCGGCAGCTCATCCGGTTCACCGGCGTCGGGGTTGTCTGTACCCTGACTTCCTTGGCCCTGTACGCCCTGTCCCGGCCCTGGCTCGGGGCCCAGCCGGCCAACGCGGCGGCCCTGATCCTGACATCGTTCATGAACACCGCCCTCAACCGGCGCCTGACGTTCAAGATCACCGAGCGCCGCCGGATGAAGCGGGACCACCTCAACGGCCTGATCGTGATCCTCGTCGCGCTGCTGATCACCGGCGGCAGCCTGGCCGTCCTGCACTGGATCAACCCGGATGCCACCGTGGCCGAGGAACTGTGGACCACCACACTGTCCGGCTTCGCCGCGACCGCGGTGCGGTTCACGATGCTGCGGCACTGGATCTTCCGCCGCGCCCGCCACCGCTAGCTTCCCCAAGGGAGCGGACGCTGCCGACGGCCGTGCGGACCGCGGCCGCCGCCTCCTGCAACTGAACTGCCGTGACGGTCGAGTCGAAGCTGAAGCGCACCGCCGACTGGGCGACCTCGGGCTCGATGCCCATGGCAAGCAGCACCGGCGACGGCGCATCCGAGCCTGCCGCGCACGCGGACCCGCTGGAGCAGATGACGCCCTGGCGCTCAAGTTCCAGCAGCACGGACTCGCCGCTGGTGCCCGGGAAGCAGAAAGATGCCACCGAGGGCAGCCGCTCGGTGGGGTGCCCGGTGAGCAGCGCACCGGGAACACCGGCCAGCACGGCGCCTATAAACCCGTCGCGGAGGGCAGAGACGCGCCCGGCCGGTTCCCGGGGCAGCGTCAGGGCTGTCGCCAGCGCCACGGCCCCGGCGACGTTTTCCGTTCCCGAACGGCGGCCGCGCTCATGCCCGCCGCCGTGGACCAGCGGTTCAAGACGGACCCGTCCGCGGACAAACAACGCGCCGCTGCCTTTGGGCGCTCCCAGCTTGTGGCCGGAAATGCTCAGCGCGTCAACGCCCAGTGCGCCGGTGTCCATCGGCAGCCAGCCGGCGGCCTGGACGGCGTCGGTGTGGAACGGGACGCCGTGGGCGCGGGCCAGCGCCGCGAGCCGGGCGATGGGCTGGACCGTGCCTACCTCGTTGTTCGCGTACATGATGCTGACCAGGGCCGTCCCGGGCTGCAGCACCGCGGCAAGGGCCTCTTCCGTCACCTGCCCGAAGCGGTCCACAGGGATCACGTCGACCGCGAAGCCGTGCACCCGTTCGAGGTATCTGGCGGATTCTTCCACCGCGGGATGTTCGACGGCGCTGATCGCCACCCGGTCCAGGCGCGGATCGGCGGCGCGCCGGGCCAGGGCGATGCCCTTGACGGCGAGGTTGTCAGCTTCGGTGCCGCCGGAGGTAAAGACGACTTCCCCGGGGCGGCAGCCCAGGGCCTTGGCGGTTGCGGTGCGTGCCCCGGCGAGCGCCGTGGCGGCCGCCTCACCCAGGGAGTGATGGCTTGACGGGTTGCCGAACTCGCCCGTGAGGTATGGCCACATGGCCTCCAGCACCTCGCGGCGGACCGGTGTGGTGGCCGCGGCGTCGAGGAAGATCACGGTGCGCCTCAGCCGGCCGTCTGTTCCGGGGCAGGAACGGGCTCGACATCCAGCTCAATGTCCAGGCCGAGGTCCAGGGCCGTGACGCTGTGCGTCAGGGCCCCGATCGAGATGACGTCCACCCCCGTGGCCGCGATGTCCGCCACGGTGGCGAGATTGACGTTGCCGCTGGCTTCGACACGGGCCCGGCCGCCCACCAGTTCGACGCCGGCCGCCAGCTCGGCCAGGGAGAAGTTGTCCAGCATGATGGTGTCCACCCCGGCCGCAAGTACGGGCTCGATCTGCTCGATGGTGTCCACTTCCACTTCGAAGTGTGTTGTATGGCCAAGCTGCGCCTTGGCGCCCCGCAGCACCGCGGTCAGCTTCGCCGGATCACCGCCGGTGAGGACCGCCAGATGGTTGTCCTTGGCCAGGACGGCGTCAGACAGGCTGAAGCGGTGGTTGGCGCCGCCGCCGCAGCGCACGGCGTAGCGTTCCAGCACCCGCAGCCCCGGCGTCGTCTTGCGGGTATCTGTGATCCGCGCCGCGGTGCCGTCCACGAGCGCCACGAACTCGGCCGTCCTGGTGGCGATGGCGCTCATCCGCTGGACCAGGTTCAGGCCGACGCGTTCGGCCAGCAGCACGGCGCGGGCGTTCCCGGTCACCCGGGCCAGTGCGGTTCCGGCGGCGAAGGCCTCGCCGTCGTTGACCAGCAGTTCGACGACGGCGCCCGGGTCGGTCAGCTTCATCGCCGCGGTGAAGACCTCCCCGCCGCTCAGCACGCCGGGAACGCGGGCATTGAGCACCGCAGTCGCCCGCGCCTGCGCGGGGATGAGCACCTGCGAGGTGATGTCCCCGTACGGGGCGTCCTCGTCCAGCGCCATGCGGAGGACGGCCAGGACGGCGGCCTCGGGCAGGCTCCCGGCGAGCGCCGCGGCACGGGAGGGCACGGCTTCCGGGGCTGCGGTTTCCGGTGAAGCGGTTGCGTGGGCAGTGGTGGTCACGAGGAAATCCTTTGCATGGAATGGGTGAGGGCTGAGGTGGCGTCCGTGTCGGCCCGGTAATGGGCGCCGACGGATTGTGTGCGCTGCCGGGCCGCCGCCACGAGGAGTTCCGCAGCCAGCAGCAGGTTCCGGTCCTCATGGGCATCCTGGCCGAGACAGGCGCTGTGTCCGGCGCTGGGCCCGGCGTGGACTCCGCATTCAAGGCCGGCGGTTTCAGGGCCGGCGGCCCACTGCGCCAGCTGGAGCGCGGCGGCGTCGAGGCCGGCGCCCGTGCGGGTGACTCCCGCAGCCGCGGTCATGAGTCTCCCCAGGGCCGCGCGGGTGAACGGAACCTCCGCCGCGCCGGTGCCGCCTGTCTCTGGGGTAGCAGCCTCTGGGGTAACGGCCGCCGCGGGCGGGACATGGCTGCCCGGCTGGAGGTCCCCGCGTGCCGGCGAGAGCCAGGCCGCCTCCGGCACGGGCGCACGCAGGAAGTCCTCCACCGCACGGCGGCCGAACACGAGGCCCTCAAGCAGCGAGTTGCTCGCCAGCCGGTTTGCCCCCTGCGCGCCCGTGCGGGCGACCTCGCCGGCGGCATACAGGCCCGGAACCGATGTGCGGCCCTTCAGGTCGGTGCACACGCCGCCCATCCAATAGTGGGCGGCCGGGGACACGGGTACCGTCTCCGCGGTCCAGTCGTAGCCGGCGGCGAGGGTGGCGGCCGTGATGGTCGGGAACCGCCGGGCCAGGAAGCCCGCACCCTTCTCTGCCTCGACGCCACGGGCGTCCAGGTAGACCGGGCTGTCCAGCGCGGCCCTGGTGGCCGACAGGTGCAGGGCGATGCTGCGGGAGACGACGTCGCGGGGGGCCAGCTCGGCATCGGGGTGGTAGTCCGGCATGAAGCGGTATCCAGCGGAATCCAGCAGCACCGCCCCCTCGCCGCGGACCGCTTCGGAGATGAGCAGGGCCGGCGGGCCGCCAGGGACCTCCTGGGCGGCAAGGGTGGTGGGGTGGAACTGGAAGAACTCGAGGTCCCGCACCGCGGCGCCGGCACGCCAAGCCAGGGCCAGCCCGTCGGCGGTCGCGACGGAGGGATTGCTGGTGCGGGCAAACAGCCGCCCGGCACCGCCGGTGGCGAGCAGGACGGCGTCGGCAGCGAGCTGCTGGGGCCGTCCGCCGGCCAGGTAGGCCACGCCGGTGACCCGGGCCGGCGTCGGGAGCATGCCGCCGGGCTGTGACAGAGCATCCGGTTCCGTCAGGAGTTCGGTGACGAACGCGCTGGTCTCCACCCGGAGCCGGCCGTGGACAGCACGATCCAGGACTGCGCGTTCCAGGACGGCGGCGACGAGCCCGCGGGCGATGCAGGCACCCGTCGCGTCCCCGCCGGCGTGCAGGATGCGCGGCGCCGAGTGTGCCGCTTCCAGGCCCAGGGCCGGCCCGCCGTCGGGACCCGTGTCGAAATGCACGCCATAGCGGCCCAGGCCGGCGATGTCCCGGACGGCCTCGGCGCACAGGACACGGACTGCCTCGGCGTCGTTGAGCCCGGCACCGGCGGCGAGCGTGTCCGCGATGTGCGCTGCCACGGAGTCCCCGGCGGCGGCATCCTCCGGGGCCAGCACGGCGGAGATGCCGCCCTGGGCGTAGAAGGTGTTGCTCTGCTCCAGCGTCCCCTTGCTCAGGAGGACCACCTCGATGTCACGGCCGCTTCCGGTGGCGGCGTCGGTAGCGAGCAGCGCGGCGTAGAGCCCCGCAACCCCGCTACCGACAATCACGAGCCGCCTGGTCACGGCCGCGCCGCCAGCATGCGTTCCAGCGCCACCTTTGCCGGGGCGGCAACGTCCTCTTCCACGGTGATGCGGTTCAGCACCTCACCGCGGACGAGCGCTTCCAGGACCCAGGCAAGGTAGCCGGGGTGGATGCGGTACATCGTGGAACAGGGGCAGATCACCGGGTCCAGGCAGAAGATGGTGTGCTGCGGGTATTCCGCCGCGAGGCGGTTCACCATGTTGATCTCAGTGCCGATCGCAAACGTGGTGGGTTCGGTGGCCGCGGCGATTGCCTTCTTGATGAAGTCGGTGGAGCCCGCGGAATCGGCGGCGTCCACCACCTCCATGGGGCATTCCGGGTGCACGATCACCTGCACGCCGGGGAACTCTGCGCGGGCCTTCTCGATCTGGCCAACGTCGAAGCGCTTGTGCACCGAGCAGAAGCCGTGCCAGAGGATCACCCGGGAATCGAGCAAGGTCTGTTCGTCATTGCCGCCGAGGTCCTTGCGCGGGTTCCACATCGGCATCTGCTCCAGGGGCACCCCCATGGCCTTGGCGGTGTTGCGGCCCAGGTGCTGGTCCGGGAAGAACAGCACGCGCTGGCCGCGCTCGAACGCCCACTCCAGCACCGTCGCGGCGTTCGAGGACGTGCAGACGATCCCGCCGCGCTCGCCGCAGAAGCCCTTAAGGGCTGCGGAGGAGTTCATGTAGGTGACCGGGATGACCGGGACCCGGCCGTCGGCGTCGGGCTCCGTGCCGAAGACTTCCTCAAGCTGTTCCCAGCACTCGGTGACCGAGTCGATGTCCGCCATGTCAGCCATGGAGCAGCCCGCGGCGAGGTTGGGCAGGATCACGGCCTGGTCCGGCCGGGACAGGATGTCCGCCGTCTCGGCCATGAAATGCACGCCGCAGAAGATGATCGCTTCCGCGTCCGGCCGGGTCAGGGCCGCATTGGCGAGCTGGAAGGAATCGCCCACGAAGTCGGCATACTCGATCACTTCGTCGCGCTGGTAGAAGTGCCCCAGCACGACGGCGCGGTCCCCCAGTGCCGCTTTGGCGGCGCGGATCCGGGCGTCGAGTTCGGCGTCGCTGGCAAGCTTGTACTCCTCCGGGAGCTGGCCCTGCCGGGGCGTCGAGGCCGGCGCGGCGTCGGCGGAGGAGGCGCCCGGCCCGTAGGCGGGGACACCGGCGAGGGCTTCGGCGAGGTCGTAGTCCCAGGGCCCGCGGGCCAGCGCGGGGCTGCAGGTGGAGGCGGCCGCGCGCCCCGTCATGGTCGTGGCCTGCTCGCGCGTGATCAGCTGGATTGCCGTGTTGACGCTGCTCATGGTGTGCTCCTGTTGTCTGGGTCAAGGCCTGGGCGGCCGGTAAAGCGGTAGAGGCGTGGCGGGCGGTGCTTGCCGCCCTGCAGATAGTGATCGGTTTCTTCGATTTCCGGCGTGGCCTTGACCTGCCGGCGGAAGTTGGCGGGATCGAGTTCGCGGTCCAGGACGGCCTCGTAGACTTCCCGGACCTGGGCGAGGGTGAAGTACTCGCCCAGCAGGTGGTAGGCGATGGATCCGTAGGCCATCTTGTTGCGCAGCCGCCACAGGGCGTAGTCGATGATCGCGTTGTGGTCGAAGGCCAGCTCGCCGAGCCCGTCGGCACGGAACCAGCGCACGTTCTCCGATTCGTCGGCGAGCGCGGCCTCCGTCGGCTGGACGAGCGCCCAGTACACAATCGAGACGACGCGCTGGGTGGGCGAGCGGTGCAGCCCGCCAAAGGCGTAGAGCTGTTCGAGGTAGTTCGGGGCCAGCCCCGTGGTCTCGCGCAGGTTCCGCGAGGCGGCGTCCTGGAGTGACTCGGAATGCGTGAGCGGGCCGCCCGGCAAGGCCCAGAGGCCTTTGAACGGCTCGCGGATCCGGCGCACCAGCGGAATCCACAGCGTGGGCCGTCCGGACCGCTCGCTGGGGCGCAGCGCAAAGATCACAGTGGAGATGGCCAACGACGGCGGAGCGGTCTGGCGCTCCGAGACGTTGGCTGCTGTGGTGTAAACGGTGATCCACCCGCCCTCTTGGGTCCCGGGCGGGTCCGCGATGGACTGCCCGGACAGATCCGGTCCGACCGCCGGATTAGTTATAGTCAATTTGACTAGAACTAATGATACGGCGACGCTGGCCGGGCGCAAAATGTTTCAGGTCACATGCCCGGCCCTGGGGCGGCCCGGGCGTTCGGCCCGGGCTTGCCTGCGGGTGCCGGCACCGGTATTAATCGGGGCTATGGACTCAGAAGATATGGACCCGGAGGGTATGGACGCAGCAGCAGTCAGGGCCTGTTACGCGGGAGCGGCCCAGGCGTTCCTGGAGGTCGCCGGACGGGTACCGCATCAGGGGTGGTCGCGGCCGGCACTGGGTGAATGGGATGTCCGGGCACTGACCGGCCACACGAGCCGCGCACTGACAACCGTGGAGACCTACCTCGCCACCCCGGCCGCCGGGGAGCGGGTGGCGGGTCCGGTGGAATACTTCCTGGCCGTTCGGGGCGTCGCCTCGCCGGATGCGATCGCGCAGCGAGGCAAGGAAACCGGGGACGCCCTGGGCGAGGATCCAGCCGCAGCGGTGCGGGAGCTGGTCCAACGGGTCACCGCCCTCGTCAGGAACACGCCGGACGATGCCCTTCTGGCCACCCCCGCCGGGGTAATGACGCTCGTCGACTACCTTCCGACCCGGACCTTCGAGCTGGCCGTGCACACCCTGGACCTGGCGCGCGCCCTGGGGCTCCCGGCGCCCGCTTCCCTGGCCCCGGCGGTCGCGGCCTCGCTGGAGCTCGCCGGAGCCATCGGCTCCCGGCTGCCGTCCGCCGGTGAGCTGCTGCTCTTGCTCACCGGCCGGACCGGCCTGCCCGGAAACCTGAGCGTCCTCTAGCCCACGGCCCGGTTCACCCGCCTGGCTTCTCACTGCTTGCGGCCGCGGCTTCGAGCAGCGGCAGGGTGCGCCCCTGGAAGTGCGTGTTGAGGACGATCACGGAGGAGGACCGCAGGATCGTCCGGGTGGCAATCATGGCATCGAGGACGCGCTGGAGGTCAGAGTTGGACCGTGCCGCGATGCGGGCCATGAGGTCCGAGCTCCCGGACACGGTGTGGATCTCAATCAGTTCGGGGATCCTCGCCATGGCCTCCACGACGGCGTCGTGCCCGAGATCCTGGTTGATCGTGAGGGAACAGAACGCCACCACCGGGAAGCCGAAATGTGCCGGGTCCGGCTGCGGCACCCACGAGCCGATCACCCCGCCGGCCTGCATCCGGTCCAGCCGCGACTGCACCGTCGCCCGGGCCACCTTCAGCACCCGGGAGGCTTCCAGGACCGAGGCCCTGGGAGAATCCGTGAAAAATCGGACAATCTTTGCATCCAGCGGATCAACGTCCATGGATTTTTCCTTTCCACGCGGCCCGGGTGGGACAAACCGCCGCCAATACCCTGATTCAGTTAGCAAACTGCCATCATGCTCTCACGCCGCCGGCGCCCCGGCGATCGTTAGCGCCGGCATAAAGACGGTAAATTCAATAGGTCCCATAAGGACGCACAGATCCAAACCACACAAAGGTTCGCCAGTATGACAACGAAGTCCATAGCGAAGTTGCCCACTGCCCTCCCGGCCCCGAAATTGGGGCACAGCATGAAGCCGCGCCAGCTGACCATGATGGGATTGGGCAGCGCGATCGGCGCCGGCCTGTTCCTCGGCTCGGGGGCCGGAATCCAGGCGGCGGGACCCGCCGTCCTGATCTCCTACCTCGTCGCCGGAACCCTGATCATCCTGGTCATGTGGGCGCTCGGCGAGATGGCCGCGGCCAACCCCAACAGCGGCGCCTTCTCCGTCTACGCGCAAAAGGCGATGGGCAAGACCGCCGGCGCGACCGTCGGCTGGCTCTGGTGGCTGCAGCTCGTGGTGGTCATCGCGGCCGAAGCCCTGGGTGCGGCTGCGCTCCTGTTCACCGTGTGGCCGGTGATTCCCGTCTGGGCGCTGTCACTGATCTTCATGGCCCTGTTCACGGCAGTCAACCTCGCCGGCGTGAAGAACTTCGGCGAGTTCGAATTCTGGTTCGCCATCCTCAAGGTCGCCGCCATCGTGCTGTTCCTGGCCATCGGCGCGGCCCTGCTGCTGGGCTGGCTGCCGAACGTCCCGTCCCCCGGGCTCAGCAATTTCACCTCCGACTTCGCCCCGGCAGGCCTGGGCGGCATCGCCACCGCACTCTTTGTGGTGATCTTCGCCTTCGGCGGCACCGAGATCGTCAGCGTGGCCGCAGCCGAGACGGAGAACCCGGCGCACAGCGTCGGCCAGGCGATCCGCACCGTTGTGTGGCGGATCCTCGTGTTCTACATCGGCTCGGTATTCGTCATCGCCGCCGTCCTCCCCTCGACCTCGGCGGCCTTGAAGTCCCCGTTCGCCGGCGTCCTCGACGTCGCCCGCATCCCGGGTGCCGGTGCCGCGATCACCCTGGTCGCCGTCGTCGCGCTTCTCTCCGCGCTGAACGCCAACCTCTACGGCGCGTCCCGGATGGTCTTCTCGCTGTCCGAACGCGGCGAAGCCCCGCGGTTCCTCTCGAAAGTCAACACGGCACGCGTTCCCGTGGTGGCCGTGGGCGTCTCGGTGGCCTTCGGCTTCCTCGCCGCCGTCCTGGAACTGCTCTTCCCCGACCAGATTCTCCCGGCACTGTTCCAGCTTGTCGGCTCCACCTGCCTCGTGGTCTGGGGCACGGCCCTCGTGTCCCAGCTGATCCTGCGGCGCCGGGCGGACCGTGACGGCACCGTGCTGCCGCTGCGCATGAAAGGCTTCCCCGGGCTGACGGTCTTCGGACTGGTGCTCCTGGCGCTGATCTTCGCCGTCGGCTTCAGCAGCCCGGAAACCAGCACGCAGCTCTTCAGCACCCTGGCATTGGTGGCCGGCATCGCTGCGGCGTGCTGGATCAGCGCCCGGATCACCCGCAACCGCCGCGCCAGCGTCGAGGCTGACTAGCCGACCAGCCGGGGCGCTAGACAAATTGTCAGGCGTCCCGGCGCTACGGGCGGCAGAAGTGTGCAGTCTGGGCACCCCGGCCTAGGCTGATTGCCCACCCCGCCGCCGGTGACTAGGGTCACAGGCATGGATACACTTCTCCCCGTGGCTTCCGGCGGCGCTGCCGGGCCGCTCACTGCCGACGAGCTCCGAGAGCTCTATTCGCTGATGGTGGCCGTCCGGCACCTCGACACCTCGGCCATCGCCTGGCAACGGCAGGGCATCATCCCCGGCTACGCCCCCGAGCTCGGCCAGGAGGCGGCCCAGGTGGGCAGCGGCTACGCCGTGGACACCACCCGGGACTTCGTCTTCCCCACCTACCGCGAAATGGGCGTCGCCCGGACCATGGGGGTGGACATGGTGGCCTACATGTCCACCCACAAGGCCACGTGGCACGGCGGCCTGTACAACCCGATGGAATCCCGGCTGGCCCCGATCCAGGCGGTCGTCGCCGGGTCCGTCCTGCACGCCGTCGGCTGGGCCCACGGCCAGACGCTCGATCAGCAAGACGGCGTCGCCCTGACCTACTTCGGCGACGGCGCCTCCTCGCAGGGCGATGTGCACGAGGCGATGAACTTCGCCGCCGTGATGAAGGCCCCGGTGGTGTTCTTCGTCCAGAACAACGGCTGGGCCATCTCGGTCCCCACCGAACGGCAGGTCGCCGGCGGCTCCGTCGCGGCCCGCGCCGCAGGCTACGGGATCCCGGCGCTGAAGATCGACGGCGACGACGTCGTCGCGGTCCTCGAGGCGACCCGCCGCGCCTTCGCCCATGCCCGCTCCGGCAACGGCCCGGTGCTCATCGAGGCCATGACCTACCGCCGCGGCCCGCATTCCACCTCCGATGATCCGGGCCGCTACCGCTCCCTCGACGAGGAACGCGACGGCGCCGGCATTGACCCGCTCGAGCGGCTCCGGCAGCGGCTGCTGGCCGAGGGAATCGCGGACGAGGCATTCTTCGCCGAGGCGCTGGCCGCGGCCAAGGCCGAAGAGGAGCAGATCCGCACCGGCATCCAGGCTCTCGGCTCCCGTCCCGGAACTGAAATGTTTGACCTGGTCTTCCAGGAAACCACCCCTGCCCTGCAGGCCCAGGCCGCCAACTGGCGCGAGGAGTCCGAACATGTCTAACTCGATACTCGAAGGCGCAAACGCCACCGGCGACGACACTGCCACCAACACGGCCGCAGACAGCCCCGCACCAACCACCGTGATGTCGATGCAGCAGGCGCTTAACCGTGCCCTCGACGAGGTCCTCGCGGACAACCCCAAGGCCGTCATCTTCGGCGAGGACTGCGGCCGGCTCGGCGGCGTCTTCCGCATCACCGACGGATTGCAGGCCAAGCACGGCGCGCAGCGCGTCTTTGACACCCCGCTGGCGGAATCGGGCATCCTCGGCATGTCCGTGGGCCTGGCGATGGCCGGGTTCCACCCCATTCCCGAGGTCCAGTTCGACGGCTTCGCCTACCCGGCCATCAACCAGATCGTCTGCCAGATCGCCCGGATGAACTACCGCAGCCGGGGCACCATGCCGATGCCCATTACCCTGCGCGTGCCCAGCTTCGGCGGCATCCGGGCCCCCGAACACCACGGCGAAAGCCTCGAGGCGCTCTTCGCCCACGTGCCGGGCCTGAAGGTGGTCTCGCCGTCCAACCCGCATGAGGCCTACCACCTGCTCAAGTACGCCGCCACGCGGCCGGACCCGGTGATCTTCATGGAACCGAAGTCCCGTTACTGGCAGAAGGGTGAGGTGGACGCCGCCACACACGATGCAGGCGGCGGCTCCCCCACCGGCGCCAAGGTGATGCGCGAAGGCCGCCACCTCACGCTCGTCGCGTGGGGCGCCATGGTCTCCCGCTGCCTGCAGGTGGCCGAGCTCGCCGCCGAGGACGGGATCGACATCGAGGTCCTGGACCTGCGCTGGCTCAAGCCGATCGACGCCGAAGCTTTGACCGCGTCCGTGCGCAAGACGCGCCGCGCCGTCGTCGTCCACGAAGCGCCGCTGACCTCCGGCCTCGGCGCCGAGGTGGCGCAGCTGATCACCCAGAGCTGCTTCGACACCCTCAAGGCAGCGGTGGAACGCGTCACCGGCTTCGACGTCCCGTACCCCTCGGGCGACCTCGAAGATGAATACATCCCGAACATTGACCGGATCCTCTTCGGCATCCAGCGAGTATTGGAGTACAAACGTGGCTGAAATTTCCTTCCCGCTCCCCGATCTCGGCGAGGGCCTGATCGAGGCAACCGTGCTGGAATGGCTGGTTTCACCGGGCGAGCAGGTGGAGCGCAACCAGCCGCTCGTGGAGGTCGAAACCACCAAGTCGGCCGTTGAATTGCCCAGCCCGCAGGCAGGTAAGGTAGTGCGTATCTACGGCGGGCCCGGTGACAAGATCAATGTCGGCGAGCCCCTGATTGTGTTTGAGGTGCCGGACAACACCGCCGGCATCGTGGGCACGGTCCCGAAGGAAGAGGCACCAAAGCGCCGGGTCCGCCTGAGCGCAGTACTTGATGAGGACTAAGAGCATGAGCGGCAGACACACCGGCGAACTGCATTCCCACACCGTGGAGGGCACCGACCCCCAGCTTTACGTGCAGGTGCATGAGCCCCAGAACGACGCCGGGCTCCGTCCGGTCCTGCTGCTGCACGGGTTCTCCTCCTCCTCCAAGCTCAACTGGGAGGACTCCGGCTGGCTGGCCGCGCTCCTGGAGGCCGGCCGGCGCGTCATTACCGTGGACCTGCCCGGCCACGGCCGCAGCGGTGCGCCCGAGGACATGGACTCCTACTCCCCCAGCCGGATCCGCGCGGACCTGCTGCAGATCGTGTTCGACGCCGGCGTGCGGCCGCTGCGCGACGGCGACCCGTCCAGCGGGCTCGACCTGATCGGCTATTCGCTGGGATCCCGGCTTGCCTGGGAGTTCGGCGCCACCCAGCATGAGCTGGTGCACCGGCTGGTCCTGGGCGGCCCCAACGTCGCCGACCCCCTGGCGGACTTCGACCTGATCGCCGCGCAGCGGTACTTGGCCGACGGCACGCCGATCGCGGACGAATCAACCGCCGGGCTGCTGAAGATGGCCATGCTGCTGCCCAGCAACAACATCTTCGCCCTGCTGTCCCTTATCGAGGCGATCAAGACCGAGCCGTACGATCCCGCCGAGGCGGTCCCGCACATGCCCATGCTCCTCGTAGCGGGGGAACAGGACGACCGGGCCGCCTCCATGCCGGAGCTCGCCGCCCTCGGCGCCAAGGCCGGCGGCATGGTCGAACAGCTGGTGCTGCCGGGCCGCAACCACACCAACGCCATCACCAGCCGCGCCTTCAAGCAGGGTGCCATCAGCTTCCTGGGCGTCTAGGCCGACAGGCAGCCGCCAACACAGGCCAACACAAAAAGAGGCACGGACCGCGGTCCGTGCCTCTTTCGTGTCTTGCCTTGCCTACCGGGACAACAGCCTAGTGGTGGCTGCTGACGCCGAGCGGGCGGCCCTTCGTCTCCCCGGCCAGCAGCACGCCGACCGCGGAGATGACGCAGAGGATCATGATGTAGATACCGATGGAACCGGTCCACCCGGTGCCCTGCAGCAGGACCTCAGCGATGGTGGCAGCGAACGCACCGCCGAGGATGGCGCCGAAGGCGTAGCCGATCGAAATGCCCGAGTAGCGGACGTTCGCCGGGAACATCTCGGCGTACATCGCGGACATCGGGCCGTAGGAGAGGCCCAGGCCGATCGTCAGGACGAACAGCGCGACGCCGTAGAGCACGATGTTCTTGGTGTCGATCAGCGCGAACATCGGGATCATCCAGGCAAAGACAATTCCGTAGCCGAGCAGGAACGTCTTGACGCGGCCGATCTTGTCCGACAGCCAGCCGCCCGCCAGGGTGAAGATCAGCCAGCCGAAGGAAGCCAGCGTGGTGGCCAGCAGGATCTGCGCGGTAGGCATTTTCAGGGACTTGGTGGCGTAGGAGATGAAGAACGCAATCAGCAGGTAACCGGCGGCGTTGTTGCCGATGAAGATCATCGTCGAGTAGAGGACGGCCTTCTTGTGGTTGCGGAGAAGCTCGCCCAGGGGCGCCTTGCTCCCTTCCTTGCGCTCCTGCATCTCCTTGAAGACGGGGCTCTCGGCGACCGCCCGGCGGATCAGGTAGCCGACGACGATCAGCACGATGGAGAGCAGGAACGGAACCCGCCAGCCCCAGGCCGCGAAGTCTTCCTTGGACATGGACGTGTTGAGGAAGAACAGCAGGCCCGTCGCGAGGATCATGCCCACGGGCACGCCGATCTGCGGGTAGGCCCCGAACAGGCCACGCTTGCTCTTGGGAGCGTGCTCGACTGCCATCAGCGCGGCACCGCCCCATTCGCCACCGGCGGAGAAGCCCTGGACAACACGGAGCAAGATCAGCAGGACCGGGGCCCAGAAACCGATCTGGGCGTAGGTCGGCAGCAGGCCGATCAGCGCCGTGGCGGCACCCATCATGATGAGGGTGAAGACCAGCATGGCCTTGCGGCCGAGGCGGTCACCGAGGTGGCCGGCGACGATGGCGCCGAGCGGGCGGAACAGGAAGCTGATACCGATGAGGGCAAAGGACAGGATCTGTGCCAGGCCCGGGTTGGAGGCGTTCAGCGGTGCCAGGAACAGCGGTGACAGCAGCGTTGCCGTCAGCTGGGCGAAGATGAAGAAGTCGTACCACTCAATGGTGGTACCGACCAGTGTGCCCGCGAGGACCTTGCGTTCCTCATGCTTGCTGCTGGGGCCCGCCTCGGTATCGACACGTGAAGTTGCGGTCATTGAAACTCCGTTGCTGGGGGCAGAAATACTGCCCGGGGGTGGGTGCGAAGTGGATAACTGATTGCCTCGTGAATTACTGATTGAACGGTCAGTTAGTAACCTGAATACTACTATGAAATGTGTGATAGGGCACACATATTCGCTGAGGAATGTCTTCCGCGGATCAGTCCGCGCGGTTGAGCAGTTCGCGGACCCTGGCCCGGACCGGCTCGCGGTCGTAGCTGTTCACGAGGGCGCTGGCCATGCGGACCGGATCCCCGAAGAAGAAGTACTCGTACAGCGACTGGCGCCCGGAGAACCCGGAAATGGAGGCGTCGAAGGCCAGTTTGAAGAGCCGGACGCGTTCGGGGCCCGTCAGGGACTTGCCCTGCAGGTACAGCTCGATGTCCGCCCGGGCCTCGCTGTTGACGTCCGCCTCGCCCGGCAGGGCCATGAGGCCCGACGCCGAGAACTTGCGGATGATCTGCGGGAAGCGCTGGGCCATCTTCGGATACCAGTTGCGGGCGGCATTCAGGGTGGTCCACTTCGGCAGCATGACGCCGGCGTCGTTGAGCCCGGCGTCGGCCTCGGAGGCGCGGACCAGCGCCTTGCCGATTTCGACGTCGATAATCAGCTCGGCGATGTCTTCCTGAATGTGCTGGAAGCCGTCAATGCCGATCGACTCGGCCAGTTCCGACGCCAGGCCCAGGAAGAACTCGCTCTTGGCGATGGTGCGGGTAACCACCTGGTGGGTCATCAGCGCGCCGGCGCCGGTTTCGGCGTAGAAGCTGTTGCACAGCTGCGGGTTGCCGAGCATGAAGATGCGCTCGTTGGGCACGAAGACGTGGTCAAAGACTGCGACGGCGTCCATTTCCTCATAGCGGGAGGCCAGCGGCTCGTCGTGGGTGCTGCCGCCGTTGTACAGCGAGGTACGGCAGAGGTAGCGCAGGCCCGGGGAGTCGTTGGGGATGGCGAACGCGTAAGAGTAGGGCGCGTCTTCCGGGGTGCCGCGCAGGACGGTGGACGGGAACACGAGGAGCTCGTCTGCGATCGGGGCGATGGTGGCGAGCATGCGTGCGCCCTGGATGACGACCCCGTCCCCGCGCTCCTCCACGATCCGGGCCGAGAGCTGGCCGCCGAGCTGCTCCGAGCCGGAGACCGAGCGGTTAACCTGCGGCGGGATGAGGGTGTGCGTGGCGAGGACGTCGTTTTCCCGGGCCCACTCGTAGTAGTTGCGGATGTTCTCGCCGAACTTCGGATCCGCCTGCGCGAACCACTTGCCGGCCGTGCCCAGCGCCGTGAGCGCGGAGTTCATGTAGTCCCCGGAGCGGCCAAGGAAGCCGTTGGAGGACTCGGCCCAGGTGGAGATGGCGCGGCGGCGCCGCTGGAGGTCCTCAATGGTCTTCGGCACCAGGAAGGATGCGTTGACCAGGTCCCCGGTGCTGGGCGAGGCGTAGGTGAGCGCCTCCTGGTACTTCCGGTCGTGCTGCATGTCGAAGAGCCCGGCGTAGGAGCGGGCCACATTGCGGAAGGCCGGGTGTTCGGCGATCTTCTCGCTGACCACCTCGCCGTCGATCACCACGTGCGGGGTCATGGCGTTGAGCTTGTCCAGGTACTGCCGTCCGGTACGGATACCCATTGGTCTTTCCTCCAGTCGTCGTTGAGCTGAAACGCGTTGAATGGATGTGGTGCGGCGCTAGAGCAGGTCCTCCATGCCCAGCTGGCTTTCCGGGATGGTGGTGAAGGTGCTGTTGGCGAACGCCAGGGCGTCGCCGTTGCGGTAGTTAAAGTCCACTACCTCGCCGATATACAAGGTGTGGTCCCCGCCGTCGTACGCCGCCCAGGGCTTGCATTCGAAATAGGCGAGGACATTGGACAGCCGCGGCGCCGTGTCCCCTTCCACCCACAGCGGCTCGGGGCCGGGGCGGCCGGCGAAGTGCATGGCCAGGTGCCGCTGCTCGGCGCCGAGGATATTCACCGTGAAGGGCCGGCCGGTGAGTTCATTGTGGGCCTTGGCAGTGCGGGCGATGCTCACCAGCACCAGCGGCGGCTCCATCGAGACCGACGTGAAGGAGTTCACGGTGATGCCGTGGCGCTTCGTTACCCCGTCGAAGGTCACGATCGCGACGCCGGTGGCAAACCTGCCGAGGCTGCCCCGGAAGTGGCTCGCCCGCGGCGCAGACAGCGGGCCCTGGCCCTGGACACCCCCGGCGTGGTCGCGTGGCTTGGCAATCATCACTGATCCCCTGCGTTCGTTGCGGTCTTGTTAGGCTGCGGTTTGTATGACCTATGTTTTGGGTCACCTGTGCTTTGAACCCTTGGTGTTCTATAATCGAACAAGTAGTTCCCATATAGAACGCTAGCGGACCGTGAGCCGGAACACAAGGGTTGCCCGGCACGCCCGGCGTCCAGCGACCCCGCACCTAGGATGGACCCCATGACCCCGAACGCCGGCACCGCCCAGGCTTCCCCGTCCCAGACGCTGTCCCGCGGCATCAGGGCGCTGGAGATCCTCGCCGAGGCGCAGCAGCCGCTCACCATTGCCGAACTCGCCGATGCCATGGGCGTCCACCGCTCTGTGGCCTACCGGATCCTGCGCACCCTGGAGGACCATTCGCTGCTGGTGCGCGATGACGGCGGCCGCGTCCAGCCCGGACCGGGCCTCGCCGTCCTGGCCCGCGGGGTCTCCCGCAACCTGCAGTCGGCGGCCCTGCCGGAGCTGACCCTGCTGGCCAACACCCTGACCATGAGCGCCTTCGTGGCGGTCTGGGACCGGGAGGAGTGCGTGACGCTGGTGACGGTGGATCCGCGGCACAGCGGCGCCGCGGTGGTGCAGCACCCGGGGTCGAGGCATCCCATCAGCGCCGGGGCACCGGGCATCGCCATCCAGTCCGCCTTCCCGGAACAGGAGTGGCGGGCCTTGGTCCCGGGCATCCCGTACCGGGCCGAAGCGGCCGAGGCCCGGCGCCGCGGCTTTGCCGCCAGCCATGACGAGGTGATCCCCGGTGTGTCGTCCATTGCGGTGCCGCTGCGCGTGCCGGGCAGCCGGCCTGCCGCCCTCGCCGTCGTCTATATCCGCGCCGCGCAGGATCCGGACGAGGTCGCCGGGGCCCTCACGGAGGCGGCCCGGCGCATCGAGGCGCAACTGGGCTAAGTGCGTGGAACGTGCCGCCGTCGCCCGCTCCCTCCGATGCCCTATCAGTAGATGTCCCCTTGATTGACTTTGCCGCCGTTTTAGGGACCACAAGTGATAGCGCAACGGCGGGTTAGCGGGGGTTAGGCGGCCGGTGCCGGCTTCCGCCCGCGTTGCCGCAGTACGACGGCGGCGGCCGTTCCCAGCAGGAACAGCGCCGTGGCGGCGCACACCGGAACCAGGAACGCCGCCGAATACCCGAAGTTCTGGGCCAACTGCCCGGCGATGGAGGATCCGAGCGCGGTGCCGGCGACAATGCCGCTGGCCAGGGCCGTCATGACCGTGCCGAGCTTCCCGGCCGGTGCCACGAGGCCGCCGATGGCGAAAACCGTGACCATGAGCGGGCCGACGGGCAGGCCCAGGACGAACAGCACAAGGACCATGGGCATCGCCGTCGTGGGCAGCAACAGCAGGGACGCGAGCCCGGCCATGAGGGCCGCGCAAGCAATCCAGCGGACGTTCACCGTGAGGCGGCGGGGCCAGTAAGCGACCGAGAGGGCGGCAGCCGCAGAGCTCAGTCCCATCGCGGCGTAGAGCAGGCCCGCGAGCTCGGACGTGGCGAAGCTGGCAGAGAAGGAACTCAGGGATGTCTGGGTGGAGCCGAAGAACGTGCCCATGCACACCATCGCCAGCACAGGAAGGGCGACGGCGGCGAAGGTTCTGGCGCGCTGGGCGGCCGTGCGGCTGCCCGCGTGCCGGTCCCCCGCCGCGGCGGGAGCCGTGCCGGCGGGCCGACGCCGCGCTGTGCGGATCACCGCGTGGTGCGTGGGGTGCACGGCGAAAGCGGGTACGAGGACGACAGTCAGCGCAGCGGCGAGGGCCAGCGGCAGCCACGGCGCGAGCAGGCTCGCGAGGATGCCGACCAGTGCCGGGCCGAGCACGAACGTGAGCTCGTCCGCGGTGCTCTCATAGGACAGCGCGGTGTCCAGGTCCGCGGAGTTTGCGGCCGCCCCTCGCCCGGGTGTCCGGGAGGTCAGCGCCATCCAGCGGACGCGGGCCAGCGGACCGACCTGCGGGCAGCTGGCCCCGGCCACGAAGGCCGCGGCCAGCACGGGGACAGCGGCGGCGAGGTCCTGCGCCCCGGGACTGAGGTATGCCGCGAGGATCAGGGCGATGATGGCCACGGTGTTGGCGATGGCGGACACGAGCAGGACGCGGCGCTGGCCGAGCCGGTCGGCGAGGACGCCCAGGACTGGAGCGCCCAGTGCGGAACCGATGCCGACGGCTCCGGCGGCGGCGCCGCCCACGGCGTAGGAGCCCGTGACGGCGGTGACGAGCGTCAGGGCGCCGACGGTGAGCATGGCCAGCGGCAGGCGGGCGAAGAGTCCCAGCGGGATGAAACTGCGGCCGGCGAGCAGCGGCAGCCGCGCAAAGCGGCCGCCCTTGGCGGGCGCGGGGGCCGGCAGTGCGGCAGTCGAAATGAGGGCGTCGGTCGAAAATGGGGCGTCAAGAGTAGACGCCAAAGAAGACGGTGAAGGGTTCATGGTTTCCGGGTTCGCTCAATAGTGCGCATCGTCCCTCCTCCCGATGCGCGCGACCCGGTAACAGATCAATGATAGCCGATGCCCGGACGGCCGGCCCGGGACGGGGGGTCGGCGACGAGGGGTCGGAAACGAGAGCTCAGACCCGGGTGTCGTCGCTGATGTGCAAGGTGGAGCCGCTGCGGCCCTTGACCACCTGGAGCTGGGTGCCAATGCGCTGTTTCATTTCCGCCACATGGCTCACGAGCCCCACTACCCTGCCGCCGTCGCGGAGGCCTTCGAGGGCGTCCATGACTTGTTCCAGCGCCTGCTCGTCGAGGCTGCCGAAGCCCTCGTCCACGAAGAGCGTCTCGATGTCCACGCCGCCGGACTCGTGCTGCACAACGTCTGCCAGCCCGAGGGCCAGGGCCAGTGAGGCCATGAAGGACTCGCCGCCGGAGAGGGTGGCGGTGTCCCGGCGCTGGCCGGTCCACTCATCCACGACTTCCAGGCCGAGGCCGGACTTCGCGCCCCGAGCGGCCTTGGCATCGGTGTGCTGCAGCGTGTAGCGGCCGTCGCTCATGCCGATCAGGCGTTCGGAGGCAGCGACGGCCACCTGCTCAAGCCGGGCGGCGAGGACGTAGCTGTTCAGGCTCATGCGGTAGGTGTTGTCGCCTCCGCCCTTGGCGGCGTCTGCCACGGCGGCGAGCAACGCGGCCCGGTCCCGCGGTTCCCTGCCGGCGGCGGCGAGTTCGGCGTAGTCACCGGCGATGCGTCCGAGGGTCCGGCGCGAGTTTTCGGCCAGCCCGGCCGCCAGCAGGGCTTCCCGGGCTTTGCGGTCGGCCGCCGCCGACTCCGTCCTGAGCTCTTCGAGGGCGGCGTCGCTGACGAGGTCCCCGGCGGCCCGCTCGGCCGCTGCCAAAGCCAGGTCCTCTCCGGCGAACAGTTCCTGGATCCTGGCGGCTTCGTCCTGACCGGCCCGGATGGCCGTTTCGAGGCGTGTTGCCACCGGCGCCGGCAGCAGTGCTTCCCGCGCGGCGGTTTCAGTGCTGAAACCGGCTGCGGGCAGGGCCTGCTCAAGTTGCCGGCGTGCCTCCGCGGTGCGGGCTGCGGCCTGTTCGACGGCCGACTGCGCGGCGTGGGCGTGTTCCAGGACCGCCGTCGTTGACGCCAGGGCGGCGATCCGCTGTTCGAGGGTGGCGTGGCCGGCGCGCAGCTTGTCCAGGGCGCGTTCCAGGGCCGCTGCCTGTTCGTCGATTTCCGCGATCGTGGATTGCGTTTGGGCGATGCCGGCGGCGGCGTCGGCCTGCGCCCGGTCCGCGGCGGCGATGGCCGCCTCGAGTTCTGCCAGCCGGGCCCGGCTGGCGGCAAGGTCCGTGGCGGCGCGGCCGGCCTCGTCGGCCCGTTCGCGGGCCAGTGCCGCTTCCGCGCGGGCTTCCCCGGGAGGTGTGCTGCCGCCCTGGGCTGCCAGGACGGCGACGTTCTGGTGGGCGTCGGCGAGATCGCGCCCGAGGGCAGCGAAGGCCTCTTCTGCCATGTCGCTGGCTAGTTGCGCGGCCTCCTCAGCCTCGACGACAGCCAGTGCGGAGGCTGCGGCGGGGGCCGGCGCCGGGTGCTCCGGGCTGCCGCAGACGGGACAGGGGACTCCGGCGAGGAGTTGGGTGGCGAGCTCGGCCGCGGCATTCGTGAGCCGTTGCTCACGGAGGTCCAGCCAGTGCTGCCTCCGGTCCTGGTGTACGTTCCGGGCCGCGGCGTGCTGTTCCGAGATTGCCGAGCACCCGGCCTCGGCGGCGAGGAAGCGGCCAACGATGGTCACGAGTTCGTCAGCTGCCGTTGCCTCCTTGGTGCGCAACTGGACTTCCGCGGCCACCTCTTCGAGGGGGCGGATTCCGGCGGAGAGGGCCGCCGACTCGGAGCGCAGGGCGGCCAGGGCGGCGGCACCGGTCCCCCGCCCGGTTTCCAGCTCCTGCAACTGCTGGCGCAGCCGGCGGCCGCGGTCAGTGAGTCCGATGAGCCGGGATTCGTCGGGCAGGCGTTCTGTGAGCACGGCGTGCAGGGACCGCAACCGTGCAAGGGTGCTTCGGACGGCCGCGCTGTCCAACGGGGCATGCGGGCCGGCAGCGTCCCCCTCCCCTGCGTCGATGAGATCCTGCCCGGCGAGCTCCGTGTCCGTCAGCGCCGCGGACCGCAGCCGCCGCGCGGCCTCCGCCAGGGCCGTTCCTGCCAGGTCCTCGGCTGCCGCGGCACTTTCGACGGCCCGCAGCTGGCCGCCAAGCACTTCGGCCTGGCGGTGCAGGCCGAGCGTGCCGGCTTGATCCGCCAGGACGGGGGCGGCGGCGTCGGCGTCAATCCGTCGCAGTTCCGCGGCGGCAAGTTTGGCATGGCGGTTTGCCCGCGCGTTGGCGGCCTCCAACAGTGAGGCATGGTCAGCGGCCTGTTTCTCGGCCGTTGCGGCGGCGGTCCGTCGGCCGTCCGCGGCAGTTGCCGCAGCCTCGTCAAGCCAGGCCAAAAGGGCATCGGGCTGGTCCCTGCCGGGGGCGCCGGCGGGGTCGAGTTCGAGCGCCGCGGTTTCGGACTCTGCCTGCGCCAGCAGCAGGTCCAGCTTCGTGTTGAGGCTTGCGACCTCCGCCTTGGCGGCTTGGGCCTGCCGGGATAGTTCCTGTTCCACGGCTTCAAAGCGCTGGGTGCCGAAAAGGCTCTGCAGCAGCTCCAGGCGGTCCGATGCCTTCGAGCGCAGGAACGCCGCGAAGTCGCCCTGCGGGAGCATCACCACGCGCGTGAACTGGTCCCGGTTCATGCCCAGGACGTCGGCGATCTCGGCCCCGGCCTCATCATTCCGGCCGGACTTCTCCACCCACGCGCCGTCGACGCGTTCGCGCAGCAGCGTGTTGGCCTGCTGGAGCGTGAAGCCGTTCTTGCCCCGGGCGCTCGGCTTGTCCCAGGCGGGCGCCCGGGAGACTTCGAAATGCCGGCCCTTGGCCGAGAACTCGCAGGTGACGCGGGGCTCGGCGGCGGCCTCCGCGTGGTCGCTGCGCAGCCGCTTCCCGTCCTGCCGGGCTCCAGGAACCGATCCGTAGAGGGCGAAACAGATGGCGTCCAGGACGCTGGTCTTGCCCGCGCCGGTGGCGCCGTTCAGCAGGAACAGCCCGTGTGCGCTGAGCCGGTCGAAGTCGATCCGTTCCGTGCCGGCAAACGGGCCGAAGGCGGAAATCTCCAGGCGGTGGATCCTCACAGGGAAACCCCTTCCAGGCGAACGGCTTCGAGGGCCTCGGCGAGAACGGCTGCTTCGGCGTCGGAAGCGGGCCGGCCGCGGACGTGATCGAGGAAGCCGCAGCAGACAGAGAGGTCATCGTCAGCTTCGGCAAGCCGGCTGCTGTAGCTGGCCTTCGGCGCCGCGCCGGGGCCGTCGGGATCGAAGCCGAGCACCAGGGTGTCAGGGAACCGGGCCCGCAGGCGGTCCATCGCCTGTGCGGGGCGGGCGGCGTCCGTCAGCGTGATCTGGCAATAGGCGGCCTCGGCCCAGGCAAAGTCCTCCGCTTCGAGGAGATCGTCCAACTTCCCGCGCAGCACGGCCAAGGTCCGGGGCGCGTCCCAGTGCACTTCGCGCACCCCGCCGATTCCCTCGGCGCCGACCTCCACGAGCCAGCTGCCCTTCGTGTGCTTCGCTTCCGAGAAGGAGTAGGCCAGCGGCGAGCCGGAGTAGCGCACCGCCGGGGAGAGCTCCTGCCGGCCATGCAGGTGGCCCAGTGCGGTGTAGCCAAAGCCGTCGAAGAGATCCAGCGGAACCGCTCCGACGCCGCCGATGCTCAGGTCCCGTTCGCTGTCAGAGCTGATGCCTCCGCTGGCGAAGGTGTGCGCCAGGACCACCGAATGGACGGTCCGGGTCTCGCTCCGGTGCCGCACGTCCTCACGGATCCGTTCGGTGGCGGCGCGTGTGACCTCGAAGTGGCTCGCGGTTTCGACGCCCAGCTGCTCGGCGACAAGCCGGGGCTCCAGCCAGGGGATCCCGTAAATGGCCAGCACCGGCGCTGCCTCGTTCTCGGCATCGTCCCCGAGCGGAAAGAGCACGGGCTGGTCCAGTTCGTTCAGCCGCGTGCGCAAATGCACGCCCCCGCGCTCGAGCAGCCGCGACGCGAAGCCCAGCCTGATGGCGGAGTCGTGGTTGCCGCTGGTCAGGACAACTTGGGCGCCGGCGCCGGTGAGGCGGACCAGGGCGTCATCCAGCAGGCCGACGACGTCGACTCCCGGCAGTGCACGGTCGTAGACGTCCCCGGCGATGAGGACAGCGTCCACCTTCTCTTCCCGGACAAAGGTCACGAGCTGGTCGATGAAGGCGCGCTGGGCATCCAGCATGCCGATGCCGTGGAAGGACCGGCCCAAGTGCCAGTCGGAGGTGTGCAATAACCGCATATTCCTACGGTATCGGCTGGCACCGACACTCTTGCGCCACCACCCCGGGAGGGTGACGGAGGTCAACTCAGGGTGATCGTGGCCGAGTGTGGTTATTTTCCGCCCTTGCGGTCGAAGAAGCTGCGGGCTTCGTCGTCCTGGGCGCGGGTGCGGGCGGGCGAAGCGGAGACGGCGGCGGCCTTCCCGTTGCCCAGGTGCCCGGCGCCGCCCGTGTGGGCGTGGTCCACGCCGTCGGCCAGCGCTGGGCCGTTCACTTCGGCGTCGGCCAGCTCGGGGTCGTCGAAGCCGGCGTCGTCCAAGTCGGCGTCGGCGAGCGCCGCGCCGGCCGGGTCAGTGGTCTGGGCAGGCTGAACAGTGGAAAGGTCGAAGCCGCGGAAAACCAGCCCGGCGACGGCCGCACCGACCACCGGTGCCACCCAGAACAGCCACAGCTGCCCGAGCGCATCCGGGCCGCTGAAGATAGCCGACGCCGTGGCCCGGGCCGGGTTGAACGGAACATTGCCCAGCGCCTGGCCCAACTGCAGGAGCATCGCCGTCGTCAGGCCTACCGCGAAGGGTGCAGCCGCCTTGGCGGGATTCCGGCTGCCCGTCGTGGCCAGGAATACGGCCACGAGTATGGCAGTGCCGAGGACTTCCACGAGCAGGACGCCGGCCATGGGTACCTGGATGATCGAGTGCTCGCCGAATCCGGCGGCCACAGTGGCGAATGCGCCCTGGCTGTCGTTGATGGTCGGCACGGTGCGCAGGACGCCGAACAGGGCAACGGCCCCGAGCACCGCGCCCACGAGCTGGGCGCCGATGTGCGCGGCGGCGTCGGTGAGCCGGATCCGGCCGGCGATGGCGTTGCCCACGGTGACGGCGGGATTGAAGTGGCCGCCGGAGACGTAGCCGACGGCCAGCATCGCCGCCGTCAGCGCCAGGCCGGCAGCCAGGGCGGCGGGCAGCGGGTTCGACTGCGGAATGGTGAACAGCGGCACGCCCAGGCCTGCGACCACCACGATCAGGGTCCCCAGCGCCTCGGCGGAGAGCCGGGCCACGAGTCGGGGTCGGGGCGAAACGTCGCTGGCGGCCGGTGGCTGGACGCCAACGGACTCGCGGGCTGGCACAAGCAAGGTCATGGTCGGGATTCCTTTGCTGGTGGCGGCGCGCCCTGGGCTGCAGTTGCGCCGTCGCTGGCCCGCCGCCGGGCGGTGGTCCGGTGCGGCCTCGGCCGCCCGGAGAATAGGTTCGCCAGCAGTCTGCCAGCGGAATCTGGATGTTGGCTGGAATCCGGCTTAGTGCCCCAGGGCCACGGCGGCCACGGCGCTGGCGGCAAGGACCACGACGGCGGCGGCGGCCCAGCGCAGCAGCGCGGCCGGCGGCGCGGCGTTGGACCGCCGGAGCTCCCGCCCGCGGACCAGCACGCACACCCCCACCACGGCCGTCGCGGCCATGGCGGCAAGCGCGCAGACACCAAGGAAATCAATGGGTCCCGTGGCGCCGCCCCGGGACCCCGCGAGCGCCCAGCTGCGCCAGATCAGCAGGTCCGCCACGATGAGGGTCAGCAGCGTCCGGCGCCAAGACAGGGAGGTCCGTTCGGGCTGCAGTCCGGGGTCCCGGGCCGCATGTGGCCTCACCGCGCCACCAGGATCAGTGCGGCGAACACCAGCGCCGCAGCCGAGACGCCGATCGTCATCACCAGCATCACTCCGGAGAACGGCAGCTCCCTGTTGTTCCGCATGGCAGCCTCCATGAGTCCCCACCGGCGGTAGGACAGGGCGGCGAGGCCCGCGCCGAGGAACGCGAGGATGACGCACAGCGCAATGCGCACGGGTCCGGGCGCGATTTCCGGGGCCAGCTGGTCAATGGCCAGGGCGCCGGCAATCAGGGCCAGGGATGTCCGGATCCAGGCCAGAAACGTCCGCTCGTTGGCCAGGGAGAACCTGTAATCGGGAGTGGTCCCGGTCTTCCGCCACGCTGGTTCGCGCATTCGTTTCCTCCACTGCCGGACGGATACGCCGCCGGCGGTTGCTTCGCATGACCGCTGGACGGGTCCTAACAGCACCCTACCGGCGTTCCGCATCCGCCGACGCCCTGCACCAGTCCCCGGCAGTATGTCCCCGGCAGTCAGTCCCCGTAGGGGGTTGGCGGCATTGCAGAGTGCGGGGCAGCGCCGGGTAAATTTGAGGGCATGAGCACCGAGCCCGGGACCAGCCCCGCACCCGCCCCAACACCCGGCCAGCCACACTCCCCCGCGCCGGCCCACGGCTCGCGCATCCACGGCTGCCTGCTGGGCGGTGCGCTCGGTGATTCGCTGGGCTACGCCGTCGAGTTCGACGACATTTCCGCGATCCGCGCCCGGTTCGGGCCCGCGGGCCTCCAGGATTTTTCCGCGCTCGACGCCGGCAGCCCGTTCTCCGACGACACGCAAATGACGCTGTACACCGCGGACGGCCTCCTCGAAGCACTGGAATGGGCCAACGACGGCGTGGCATCGGACATCAACGCGTGCCTGTGGCTCGCGTACCTGCGCTGGCTGGGCACCCAGGGCGTCGCGGTGCCGGCGTCGGCCCCGTTCCAGCCGCCACGCTGGATCGATGCCCAGGATGTCCTGAAGATCCGTCGTTCGCCCGGCAAGGCGTGCCTGAGCGGACTCGCCACGGGCGAGATGGGCACCGTGAAGCGTCCGGTCAATCCGGATTCGAAGGGTTGCGGCACCGTGATGCGCTCGGCGCCGTTCGGCCTGATCCCCCACCTCGAACCCGGTATGGTCTACAAGCTCAGTGCCGATGCCGCATCCCTGACGCACGGGCACCCCGCGGCTCGTCAGAGCGCAGGAGTGTTCAGCCTGGTCATCCATGCCCTGTCCTCCGGCCGCGGTTTGCGCGAAGCGGCGGAATCGGCCCTCGGGCACCTGCGCGGCGGCATCCTGCGCAAGGGCGAAGATCCGGACCCGGACGTTGTGGCACGGCTGGAGGCGGCCCTGCGGCTGGCCGGCAACCTGCCCGGCGGCGGTGGCGCGCTCAGCCCCGAGGACCTGGTCAGCGAACTCGGCGAGGGGTGGGTGGCCGAGGAAGCCCTGGCCGTGGCGCTGTACGCCGTGCTTGCCACCGCCCCGGAAACCGGGACAGAAACGGCGACGGCGGACGCCGGCACTGCGGAGGTCAACACTGCCGAGGCCGATGCCCAGGCGCACTTCCGCGCGGCGATCGCCGTCGCGGTGAACCACAGCGGGGACAGCGACTCGACGGCGTCGATCGTGGGAAACATCCTGGGGGCGTTCTACGGCGAGCGGTGCCTGCCGGCAGACTGGCTCGCGGCGCTCGAGGCGCCGGAGGTCATCCGCGGCATGGCGGCGAGGCTGGCGGCCGTCACCGGCGCGTAGCTTCGGCGGATCTAGGCGCCGCGGAGCGAGATGTTGTTGCAGGCTTCGCAGACATCCGCGGGGATGAGCCCGCGGCGCTGCAGGAAGCCGAAAATGGTGCAGCCGAGGCAGAAGCCGGCAAACGCTTCAAGGGACGCGGCGGCTATCAGCACGGCGAGCAGGACCCACGCCGCAGGCGCGAGGCCCGCAGCCAGCAGCAATGCGGCCGCCGTCGACACGGCGGCACCGATGCCCTGGGCGAATCGCTTTGGCGGACCGGGAACAAGGCGGGTCCGCCCGAGCCAAGGCGTCAGGACCTTGACCGAGAGCTGGGCCAGGGGCGAGATCCGGGGGCCGAACAGCACGCGCAGCCAGAACCCGGCCGCGATGATGGCTAGCCCCCAGCCGAAACCGGTCAGCAGGGTCACCGCGGAAAGCGCCACCACCAGGGCGGCGGTGATCCGGGCTGCGTATTCGTTCACCGGGTTTGGGAACGCGGACACCCTTCGCCAGTCAATGCCGCGGGTCGACGGGACCGATGTCGACGGCACTGCGGGGGCCTGCGCATCCGTGGGTTTGCTCATCCGCCAAGGCTACGAGCGGGCGCGCCGTGGCGGGAATGATTGTTGCGCCATGTGACTGCTTGCTCGGGCAGGGCCGCTCCAGGCAGGACCACTCCAGGCAGGACCAGTTCAGGCGGGACCGGTTCAGGCAGGTGCTGCGGCCAGGTGACCGCCGACCATCTGGAGGAATTCCCCCTCGGACAAGACCTCGATCCGCTGCCCGCGTTCGTGCAGTTCCAGGACGCGGCGCGCCTTGCCGGTGAGCCGGCCCGAGCGCAGGTCCGCGGCCACAAAGCCGTCACCCACCACCAGGACGGTGGTGCGGGCCGTGACCCGGCTTTCAGGTCTGGCGCCGAGTTCGGCGGAGCGGACCTTGGCAACGGGCCGGGGAATCGCCAGTTCGCCGGTGAACACGACGGTCTGGCCGAACAGCGGATGGTCGGGGCTGGCGGCGGCGTTGGGCACCGGGTTGGGGCCTTCCTCCGGCCACCCGGCCACGAACCGGCGGCCAACAGGCGACCCGGCAGTCCCCTGCGCGAGCGCATCCAATGCGGCCAGGGTGGCCTTGGACAGCGGGTCGTGCCGGGGGTCGAACGCGGGCTGGTGCGACACCGCCATTCCCAGCGACAGATAGAGTTCCGCGATGCTCGCCGCCCCGTTGCGGGCGGCGATGTCGATCAGGATGCCGGCACAGGCACGGGCGTCCTCGGCGGCGTCGTGGTGGTTGACCAGCGGGACGCCGGCTTCCTCGGCGGCGTAGGGCAGGGAATTGGACACCAGGGAGTAGCAGCGCCGGGACAACATCACCGTGCAGACGTAGTCGTAGGCGGGTCCGGCCAGCCCGGACACCTCCAGGCCGGAGCGGATCACGCCGAGATCGAACGCTGCATTGTGGGCCGCCAGCACGTCACCGCCGATGAACGCGCCGATCTCCGGGAACAGTTCCCCGAACCGCGGCAGTCCCGCCACCTGGTCCGGCCGGATGCCGTGGATCCGGACGTTGTGGTGATCGAAGGTGTCATGGTTTTCCGGTGGCCGCATGAGCCAGGAGGCTTCCTCGACGACGACGCCGCCGCGGACCTTGCTCAGGCCAACAGCGCACGGCGAACCGCGAAAGCCGTTCGCGGTCTCAAAGTCGATCGCCGTAAAGTCCAAAGTCACGGCCCAACTTTACCGCCTGCGGGCGGCGGCCCCCGCACCGGGAACGGGCCCCGGGTCCGGCCGGCGGCCGTCAAGTACCCTTAACGGGTGAACGTAATAGCAATGAGCGACCTCGCCGTGTCCGCCCTTGGCGGTGCCGGCCCCGTCCAGCCGCAGCTGGCCTCCTTCCTGCCCGACTGGCTCAACCCGCAGGTTTTCCTGGCGAATCCGGCCTTCGCGCCGTGGGTGGTCCTCCTTATCTGCGGCATCATCTTCGCCGAAACCGGGCTGTTGATCGGCTTCTTCCTGCCCGGGGACTCCATGCTGTTCACGGCCGGGCTGCTTGTGGCCACCGGCACCATCCAGGTCAACATCTGGGTCCTGACCGCGCTCATCATCGTCGCCGCGATTGTCGGCAACCAGGTGGGCTACCTGATTGGGTCCAAGGCGGGTCCTGCCCTGTTCAACAGGCCCAACTCCAAGCTGTTCAAGCGTGAAAACGTGGATAGCGCGCATGCCTTCTTCGAAAAGCACGGCGGCAAGGCCCTGATCCTGGCCCGGTTCGTCCCGATCATCCGCACCTTCGTCCCGGTGATCGTGGGCGTCGCGCAGATGAGCAAGCGCAAATTCTTCACCTACAACGTGATCGGCGCGGTGCTGTGGGGCGGCGGCGTCACGCTCCTCGGCTACCTGCTCGGGGACAAGGTGCCGTGGGTCAAGGACAACCTGGACATCATCTTCATCGCCATCGTGCTGGTCTCCGTGATCCCGATCGCCATTGAGGTCATCCGGGGTGCCATCGCCAAGCGGCAGGCCGAGAAGTACGGCACGGACGTCGTGGAAGAGTTCATCGAAGAGCACGAGCCGGAAGAAGAGCGCCGGACCCCGTAGCCCAGGACTTAGCGCAGTGCCGCAGTAAGCGCAGCTGTGGACACCGCAGTAAACAAGGAAGGCGCCCCACCGTGGGGCGCCTTCCTTCGTTCTGCGCCTGGCGTGGCCACTCCAGCCGGCTACTTCCCGGCCAGGGCCTCGACGATGGCCGGGAGGAGCGCCCGGAACGCATGGCCCCGGTGGCTGATGGCGTTCTTCTCCTCGGAACTGAGCTCGGCGCAGCTGCGGTCCAGCCCGCTCGGCTGCAGGACGGGGTCGTAGCCGAAGCCGCCCTCCCCGCGCGGCTCCCGCAAGATAGTCCCTTCGAGCTGCCCGTACTCCACGACCTCCCGGCCGCCGTCGGGCGAGGACCCGGGCGCCGCGAGCGCCGCGGCACAGACAAACGCGGCACCGCGGTACTCATCCGGCACGTCGGCCAGCTGGGCGAGCAGCAACTGCAGGTTCGCGGCGTCGTCGCCGTGCCGGCCGGACCAGCGGGCCGAGAAGACCCCGGGCGCGCCGCCAAGCACGTCCACGGAAAGTCCGGAGTCGTCGGCGATCGCCACGAGTCCCGTGGCCTCGGCCACGGCCCGCGCCTTCAGCAGCGAGTTTTCGGCGAAGGTTACGCCGGTCTCGGCGACGTCGGGGGCGCCGACGGCGCCAGCGTCCACCACCTGCGTGTCGACGTCGAGCCCGGGCACCTGGCCGCGCAGCAGCTCGCGGAGTTCCCGGAGCTTTCCTTTGTTATGGGTGGCGAGGACGAGCCTCGGGGCCGGGCCGTCAGCTGCCGGCCGGTCCGCGGAGGGAGTCTCCGTCACGGGGCCTCCGCCAGGGTGTCGCGCTGGATGGCGGCGAGCTGCTCGGTGCCCAGCAGCGCCAGGTCCAGCAGCTTGTTCAGCTCGTCGCGGTCGAAGGGCGCGCCCTCGGCGGTGCCCTGGACTTCCACGAACTTTCCGGAGCCGGTCACCACGACGTTCATGTCGGTCTCGGCGCGCACGTCTTCGACGTAGGGCAGGTCGAGCATCGGGACGCCGTCGATGATGCCGACGGACACCGCGGCGATCGTGTCGATGAGGGGCTCGGCGTTGCGGGCGATCATCTTCTTCTCGCGGGCGAACCGGATGGCGTCCGCCAGTGCCACGTACGCGCCGGTGATGGCCGCGGTGCGGGTGCCGCCGTCGGCCTGCAGAACATCGCAGTCCAGCACGATCGTGATCTCGCCGAGGGCCTTGGTGTCGATGATGGAGCGCAGCGAGCGGCCGATCAGCCGGGAGATCTCGTGGGTGCGGCCGCCGATTTTGCCTTTGACGGACTCACGGTCGGACCGGGTGTTCGTGGCCCGGGGCAGCATGGCGTATTCGGCGGTGACCCAGCCGCGGCCCTCGCCCTTGAGCCAGCGCGGCACGCCTTCGGTCAGGGAGGCCGTGCACAGGACCCGGGTGTTGCCGAACTCGATCAGGGCCGAACCCTCGGCCTGCTTGGACCAGCCGCGCGTGATGCTGATCGGACGCAGCTGGTCGGGAGTACGGCCGTCGGCGCGGATGACGGGGACACTGGGAGCTTGGGAAGTCATGCCTTTAGCTTATCGACTCACCCGGTCCCGCCCGCGCCGGCGGTTGGCACGGGAGGCCAGTGCAGGCTTCAACGCCCGCTAGACGGTGTAGTGCACACCCGCAACGGCGACGGCCACGTCCTTGCCGAAGACGTCCTTGGCCTCGGCCATGACGGTCGTGGGGGACGTCCAGACGGGAATGTGCGTCAGCAGCAGTCGGCGCGCCCCGGCGGCGACGGCGGCCTCCCCCGCCCGCTTGCCGGTCAGGTGCACGTCCTTGATCTCGTCGTCGCGGCCTTCCTCGAACGCCGCCTCACAAAGGAAGAGGTCGGCGTCGCGGGCGGCGTCCTCCAGGCCCGCGCAGGAGTCCGTGTCACCGGAGTAGCTCAGGACGCGGGTCACGGGCGTGCCGTCCGTGGCAGGTTCGGTGACCTCCACGCGGAGGGCGTAGGCCTCCTCGACCGGATGGTTCACCGCATAGGGCGTCACCGTGAACGGGCCGACGGTTACGGGCTTGCGCTCGGACCAGTTGCTGAAGTCGAACTCCTCGTGCATGCCCGGATCCAGGTCCAGGCCGTACGCCGTGGCCATCCGGTCGGCCGTGGCGGCAGGCCCCCACACCGGAATCCTGCCCCGTCCCCAGCCGCCCGGCTTCCAGCGCACGGCGACGTGGAGCCCGCACAGGTCCATGCAGTGGTCCGGGTGCAGGTGCGTGAGGAAGATCGCGTCAATGTCCTCCAGGTCCGTGTAGCGCTGGATGGCGCCGAGCGCCCCGCTGCCGAGGTCCAGGACGATCTTCCAGTTCCGCTCGCCGTCGTTGGCGGTCAGCAGATAGCACGACGCCGGCGAGCCCGGCCCCGGGAAGGACCCGGTACAGCCCACGATGGTCAGCTTCACAGCAGTGTTCCCCCGCCTGCGGATCCGCCCACAAAGTTGGAGATTCGCGGCCGTCCCGTGACGGCCTGGGCGGCGGCGATCATCTCGGGGGTGATCCGGGCGAGGCTGCCGGTGGGGTACTGCGCCGCGACGTGGTCCACGTGGCGCACGCTAAGGACCTCGGGGCCGAGGAAGCGCCGGGCGAGGTGCTCGAACTGCGCGGCGTCGCCGGTGGCGATGAAATTGTGCTCGGGAGCCGTGGCGTCAGTGCGCTCGAGGCCCCGGGAGGCCAAAGCCCGGTAGACGTCCTTGGCCGTTTCCTCGGCGCTGGAAACCAGGGTGACGTCCTCGCCCAGGACGAACGAGATCACACCGGTGAGCAGCGGGTAGTGGGTGCAGCCGAGCACCACGGTGTCCACCCCGGCGGCCCTGAGCGGTGCCAGGTACTCGCGGGCGACGGCAAGCAGTTCCGGTCCCGTGGTGATTCCGGCCTCCACGTACGGTACGAACGCCGGGCAGGCCACCGACGTGATCTCCAGGTCCGGGGCCGCGGCAAAGGTGTCCTCGTAGGCGCGGGAGCCCACCGTGGCCGAGGTCCCGATCACGCCCACCCGGCCCGTGCGGGTTGCCGCGACGGCGCGCCGCACGGCTGGCTGGATCACTTCGATCACGGGAATCCCGTACCGGGCGGTGTAGCGTTCGCGGGCATCGCGCAGCACGGCGGCGGACGCGGAGTTGCAGGCGATGGTCAGCAGCTTCACGCCGGAATCCACGAGCTCGTCCATAACGCCGAGGGCGTTTGCCCGGACTTCGGCGATGGGAAGGGGCCCGTAGGGCCCGTGCGCGGTGTCCCCGACATAGAGGATGGATTCGTTAGGCAGCTGGTCGATGATCGACCGGGCCACCGTGAGGCCGCCGACGCCGGAGTCGAAGACGCCAATGGGGCGCGACCCCAGCTCTGATGCCGGTTCGGGGCCCGTGGGGCCGGTTGCGGTGCTGCTCGCTGGGGAGTCCGCAGCAGCCACTGCCGGATCCATACTCGATGCTGAAGTCATGATTATTCGAGGATAGGGCTTCCCCCCGGGGGCGGCCATCACATTGTGGCGTGCAACTCGTGTCTCATGGGTCACACGCCCGCGCTCAGCGCCGGGCATCGAGCGAGTGCACCATGGCCTGGACCAGCGACTCCTGCAGCCACGTGGTGAAGTTGTACACGAGGGCCAGGTAGCTTTCCACGTCCTCGGCCTGGGCCCAGTCCTGCATGAGGTGGACGTTGTCCGCGTCGGCGTCGTCACGGATGTCGAGGCGTTCGGCCAGCACCAGCCGGACATCGTTGAGCGCGGTGGCCCAGTGCCGGGCGTCGTCCGGGGTCAGGACGAGGTCGTCCCGGTCCAGGCTCAGGGCGGCCGCCTTCAGCGCGCCGATCTTGTTTTCGCGCAGCGACCGCTCGGTGTAGCGGCGGAACTCAAGGGAGGCGTCGTCGTCGTTCTTCATCACGTTCGGCAGCAGCCGCCGCATGGCGCGGTCCGAGGGTTCGCGGGCCTCGGTGTCCAGGCCCACCAGGGCGGCCAGCGGGTCCTCGTTGGCGCGCACCTCGGGTTCAAGCATGGAGATCACGTCGTCAAAAAGGCTGCGCAGCAGTTCCCGCTCGGCCGGCTCAAGATAGCCCTTGATGCCCTTGAGCCCGTACTTGAATGCCTTAGCCACGTTTTCCCTTGCCTTTGCCGGAGCCGCCCGCGTTGCCGCCCGTGGCTTTTTCCACCGTCGCCCAGAGGCCGTAGCCATGCATGGCGACGGCGTGCTGCTCCACCTGTTCCTTGCTGCCGTGCGCCACGATCGAGCGGCCCTTCTTGTGGACCTCCATCATGAGCTTGTTGGCCTTGGCCTCCGAGTAGCCGAAATAGCTGCGGAACACGTAGCTCACGTAGCTCATCAGGTTCACGGGATCGTTCCAGATCACGAGGTTCCAGGGGATGTCCGGGGCGGTCAGCACGTCGCCGGACGTCACTGTTCCGGTCTGGGTGCTCTCCCGTGTGTCGGGGCCGAGCGCAACGCTGAGGGTCATCTGTCCATTCTATGGGGATGCACACTAGAGTGAATTTGTGAGTACCTCCGCTGGCTGGGACCGTCCCCGCACGTCCCTGTACACCGACCATTACGAGCTGACCATGCTGCAGGGTGCTCTGCAGTCCGGCGCAGCCCACCGGAAATCGGTCTTCGAGGCCTTTGCCCGGAGGCTGCCGGACGGGCGCCGCTACGGGATCGTGGCAGGCACGGGCCGGCTGCTGGAGGGGATCGCGAACTTCCGCTTCGGCGAGCCTGAACTGGACTACCTGCGCCGGACCAAGGTGGTCAACGACCAGACCCTGGAGTACCTGGCCGATTACAGCTTTTCCGGCGACATCTGGGGCTACCCGGAGGGTGAGGCGTACTTCCCGAACTCCCCCGTGCTGATCGTGGAGTCCACGTTCGCCGAGGCCTGCATCCTTGAGACGTACCTGCTCTCCGTGCTCAACCATGACTGCGCGATCGCCTCGGCCGCCTCCCGGATGATCTCCGCGGCCGGAACCCGTCCGTGCATCGAGATGGGGTCCCGCCGGACGCACGAGGAATCGGCGGCCGCCGCCGCCCGCGCCGCGGTCATTGCCGGGTTCGACAGCACCTCCAATCTGGAGGCCGGATTGCGCTACGGGCTGAAGACGGTGGGCACGGCCGCCCATTCCTTCACCCTCCTCCATGACACCGAGCGTGAGGCCTTCGAGGCCCAGATTGCCGCCTTCGGGCCGGACACTTCCCTCCTGGTGGACACGTACGACGTCGAAACGGCCGTCCGCACCGCCGTCGACCTCGCCGGGGACAAGCTGGGCGCCGTCCGGCTGGACTCCGGCGACCTCGTGGCCCAGGCCCAGTGGGTCCGGCAACTGCTCGACGAACTCGGCAACGACCACACCAAGATCGTGGTGACCTCAGACCTCGACGAATTCGCCATCGCGGCGCTGGCGTCCGCTCCGGTGGACTCCTACGGCGTGGGCACCTCGCTGGTGACCGGTTCCGGTGCACCGACGGCGAGCATGGTGTACAAGCTCGTCAGCCGCACCGACGACGACGGCGATTTCATCTCCGTCGCCAAAGCCGCCAAGAACAAGGCCAGCAAGGGCGGCCGGAAGTACGCGCTGCGCAAGCTCAACGAGCGCGGGACCGCCACCGCTGAAATCGTCGGCGTAGGCCATCACCCGGAGGACGACGGCAACGACCGTCCGCTGCTGGAGCACTTCGTCAAGAACGGCGAGCTCCTGCCCGGGTGGACCGGCCCCGAGGGGGTCCAGCGCGCACGCCGGCGCCACGCGGAGACCATGCGGGAGCTTCCCGCGGTGGTCAACCGGCTGCAGCGCGGCGAGGCGGCAATCCCCACCATCTACGAGGAGGACTAAATGTCCCGCGCCCTGATCATCGTTGACGTCCAAAACGACTTCTGTGAGGGAGGTGCCCTGCCCGTCCCCGGCGGGGCGAACCTCGCCGGGGAGATCAGCGAGTACGTTGACGCACACCATGGCCAGTTTGACCACGTCGTGGCCACCCAGGACTGGCACATCGAACCCGGTGCGCATTTCTCGGAGGAACCTGATTTCGTGGACAGCTGGCCGCCGCACTGCGTGGCCGGCACCCGCGGGGCCGACCTGCATCCCGATCTCGATCCCGAACACATCCAGGCGTACTTCCGCAAAGGCCAGTTCGCCGCGGCATACTCCGGCTTCGAAGGGCTCCTGGCCCCCGAGGACGACGTCCCCACCGGGGACCGCAAGCCTGGTGCCATGCCTGTTTCCGGCACCGGCACCGACACCGACGAAGCATTGAGTCCCTTCGCCGTTGGCGACGATGCGATCGGTCTGGATGACTGGCTGCAGAGCCACGACGTTGAGGACATCGTGGTGGTGGGGATCGCCACGGACTACTGCGTCAAGGCGACCGCCCTGGATGCCGTCCAGGCCGGCTATTCCGTCACGGTGCTGCGCGGTTTGACGGTCGGAATCGGAGAAGACCTGGACGACGCCGTGGCCGAGATGGAGCTCGGCGGCGTCGATGTCCTCTGAGCCCGCCGCCGCAGTAGACTCGAAATCCTTGCCCTATCGCCAGTCTTGCCATAATGACCGACCCGTAGAACCCCGGAGTACACCATGAAGAAAACCCTGACCGTTCTGATTGCCGCCGGAGCGCTGCTCGGCGCGGCCGGCTGCTCGGCCACGCCGCAGCTGACCAACGAGGAAACCTGCGCCCGGGTCAAGACCGTGGTCTCCGCCCAGTCGGCCACGTCGGACAAGGCCGGCATGACCAGAGTTGCCAACCAGCTGCGGCCCATCAAGGCGGCGGCCTCCGAGGACCTGCGGGCACCGCTGCAGACCATCATCGAATACTTTGACGAGTCGGCCAAGCCCGCCCCGGACACCGCCAAGCTCGAGGAAATGAAGGCCGACTACACCGCGGCAGGCCAGACCTACGGCCAGGTCTGCGGCACCGGCCAGTAACGATAGCCCAGTAGCCGAATCGCGCTAAACCGAGCAGGGTAAACAGTAGGGGGACCAGGCCATCGGCCTGGTCCCCCTGCTGTTGCCCTCTGCTTTTGCCTCTTGCTTGTGTGCCGCTGTCTTTTTATTGCGGCTACTTCCGGCCGATGAACCAGTCCTGGAGCTTGCGCAGCCGGGTCTGCAGCTGCTCCTCGTTGGCCTGCGCGACGGCCGGGCCGCCGCAGACGGTGCGGAGTTTTGTGTGGATGACCCCGTGCGGGGTCCCGGTGCGGGCTGACCAGGCCGCGACGTTTTTGGCCAGCTCGGTGCGCAGGTCCATGAGCATCCGGTGGTCCGGCACGGCCGGGGTTGCCGCGGGTAGGGCGTCAGCCTGCGGGGAGCGCTTGTTCTTCCGGTTCAGCTGTTCGTGCTGGCGCTGGCGCAACAGCGTGCCGACCTGTTCAGCGTCGAGCAGGCCGGGGATTCCGAGGAAGTCGAGCTCGTCCTCCGAGCCCACCTCGCCGCCGGTGCCGAACTCGCCGCCGTCGAAGAGGACGCGGTCAAAGGACGCCTGGGAGTCGAGGGCCTCGAACTTGCCCTTCATCAGGGAGTCAGAGGCCTTCTCCTCGCGGTTCGCCTCGTCCATGAGGGAGTCCTCAGGATTGAAGAGGCCGTCGCTGTCTTCCTTCTCCGGGCGGTCCAGGGCGTGGTCGCGTTCGGCCTCCATCGAGTTGGCCAGCGCCATCAGCTGCGGCACCGAGGGCAGGAAGACCGACGCCGTCTCGCCGCGCTTGCGGGCACGCACGAAGCGCCCCACGGCCTGGGCGAAGAACAGCGGAGTGGAGGTCGAGGTGGCATAGACGCCGACCGACAGCCGCGGCACGTCCACGCCTTCGGAAACCATCCGGACGGCCACCATCCAGCGCTTCTCGCTGGCGGTGAATTCCTCGATTTTGCTGGAGGCCTTGGCGTCGTCGGAGAGGATGACGGTGGGCGATTCGCCGGTGATCTTCTTCAACTGGCCGGCGTAGGCGCGGGCGTCCTCGTGGTCGGTGGCAATGACCAGGCCGCCGGCATCCGGGACGCTGCGCCGGACTTCGCTGAGACGTTTGTCCGCGCCGGCAAGGACGGCGGGGATCCATTCGCCGGCCGGGTTCAGCGCGGTGCGCCAGGCCTGCGAGGTGATGTCCTTCGTGACGGCGGATTCTCCAAGCGAGGCCGCCATTTCGTCCCCGGCGCTCGTGCGCCAGCGCATTTGGCCGGAGTACGCCATGAACATGACCGGGCGGACCACATGGTCGCGCAGCGCCTTGCCGTAACCGTAGGTGTAGTCGGCCTTGGAGCGGCGGATCCCGTCGCGGTCCTCGGCATACTCCACGAACGGGATCGGCGAGGTATCGGAACGGAACGGGGTACCGGTCAGGGACAGCCGGCGGGCCGCGGGGTCGAACGCCTCGCGCAGGCCGTCGCCCCAGGACAGCGCCTCGCCGCCGTGGTGGATTTCGTCCAGGATCACCAGCGTGCGGGCGGCCTCGGTCTTGGCGCGGTGCAGCATGGGCTTACTGGCCACCTGGGCGTAGGTCACTGCGACGCCGATGAACCCGCGGCCATGCTGGCCGTCGGCGTTCTTGAAGTTCGGGTCGATCGCGATGCCCACCCGCGCCGCGGCGTCGGCCCACTGGCGCTTCAGGTGGTCAGTGGGCGCCACGATGGTCACGCGGTTGACCACACCGGAATCGATGAGCATGGACGCCACGCGCAGGGCGAACGTGGTCTTACCTGCGCCGGGGGTTGCCACAGCAAGGAAATCCTTGGGATGGATGCTGAAGTAGCTGTCCAGCGCCTCCTGCTGCCAGGCGCGCAGCTTGGGGGCGGTGCCCCAGGCAGCCCGCTCGGGATAGGCGGGGGGAAGCGTGGGTCCGCCGAAAAGTGTCTCTGTCATTGAGGCGCCCTCCAACCGCGCATGGCTGCAGCCGACGGAGAAACCCAATTAAGCACAAAAACACCAATCTTTTTCGGATGGACCCGGCGGAATCCCGCACAGGGAAGTACCCGGACAGCATGGACCGGCAAGCAGGAAGACAGCAGAGCAACAGAGCAGGAAATCGGGGCGCAAAGGCACGCCAGCATGAAGAAACGCCGTCAGGGACGGCTAACGGAACCTGCTTGTTCCGTTTTTGCCGTACTGCCGCTACTTGTCGCCGGAGCCCTTGCCGCCGTCGTTCCCGGGGCGCAGGCCCTCGTAGACTTCCTTGCATTCAGGGCACACGGGGAACTTCTGGGGGTCCCGGCCCGGTGTCCAGACCTTGCCGCAGAGCGCGATGACCGGGTCACCGGTCAGCGCGGATTCCATGATCTTTTCCTTGCGCACGTAGTGCGAGAAGCGCTCCCGGTCACCGGGCTCAACTTCCTGGCGCAGTTCCTCGCGCTCGATCGTGGCCGTAGACGTCCCGGCTCCGGAGAGCTCGCGCATCGGATCGTTTTCGAGAGGATCGGTCATGCTAGTCATGACACCCATCTTAGCCGGTGGAAGTCCGCCGCCGGACCTGCGGGATGCCGGCGTCGGGGCCTAAAGGCCCTGCCAGGCAGGTTTGTGGTCGTAGCTGTGGCGGTAGTAGTCCGCCAGCCGCAGCGACGACGCCGCCGCCTCGTCCAGGAGGACGGTGGCGTGCGGGTGCAGCTGCAGTACGGAGGCCGCACAGATGGCGGCGACGGGGCCCTCCGCGAGATCCCGGACGGCCTGGGCCTTTTGCGCACCGGTGGCGACCAGGATGACGTGGCGGGCATCCAGGATGGTGCCCAGGCCCTGGGTCAGGACGTGGTGCGGCACGGCGGCCAGGCTGCCGAAAAACCGTGCGTTGTCCCGGCGTGTCTGCTCGATCAGGGTCTTGATCCGGGTCCGGGACGCCAGCGACGAGCCCGGTTCATTGAACCCGATGTGGCCGTCCGTTCCGACGCCGAGGAGCTGCAGGTCCACTCCCCCGGCGGCGCGGATGGCGTCTTCATACTCCTGGCAGGCTGCCGGGATGTCCGCCGCGGCGCCGTCGGGCACGTGGACGTTGGCCGGGCTGATGTTCACGCGGGCGGTGAACTCGCGCGCGATCACCTCCCGGTAGGACTCCGGGTGGCCGGCGGGCAGTCCCACGTACTCATCCAGGGCGAAGGCGCGGACCTGGCTGAAGTCCAGGCCGTCGCGCTCGTGCCGTAGGGCCAGCTCGCCGTAGATCGGCAGCGGCGAGGAACCGGTTGCCAGGCCCAGCACGGCGTCGGGCTTGCGGCGAAGAAGGGCCTCCACCGCGTCCGCCGCAAGCGACGCGATCTGCTTGCTTCCGGGAAGGATGACAACTTCCATGATCCTGCCTTTACCTGGCTTACCTGGCGTTCGAGTCCGGGCACTCCCAGCATGCACCCGTCAGCGGTTGACGGCCAGTTGTGCCAGCAGCTCCGGCCCCCGCCGGTCCAGCCATGCTCCGCCGGCCCGCACGCCGGTGGCGAAAAGCGCGAGGCCCAGCACGGGTCCGAGGACAAGCGTGATCCAGCCCGGCACGGGGCTGCCGGTGATGTACTGTGCGGCCACGAGTGCCACTTCGGGCGCCACAAGTACCATCAGCACGGCCATGCCGCCGAACTGCACGGCGAGGGTCTGGGCCACGTTGCCCGGCGGTTTCTTGAACGGGCTGTCTCCCGGCAGCGGGACGCTCACGGTGTAGCGCGCCGAGATCACCGAGGCCAGGCCCAGACCGCTGAAGAGGACGCCGAGCGAGAGGCCAAGGACTGCAGGCAGCTTGTCCCAGTCGCCGGTGAAGAAGAACGGTCCGACACTGAAGATGAGGACCACGGGCAGCGCGAAGCTCAGGCACGCCAGCGCCCGGCCGAGGCGGTCGTCGGCGCCGCGCACACCGGTGGCCACGTGCAGGGCGAACGCGGTGCTGTCATAGGAGACGTCCGAGGAAATGGACCAGGCCAGAAGGAAGGCCGTCAGCGGCCCGACGAACTGGAACGGGCCGTAGAACCCGCTCTGGCTGCCTTGGAACAGGAACAGCACGGGCAGCAGCGGAACCACCACCAGCGCGCCGGCATAGCGGGGATCCCGCAGCCAGTAGTACAGGGACCTCGCGGCGACGGCGGCGGCCGGTGTCGCCGGGAGCAGCCTGAACAGGCCCGCGCCGCCGGTCCGCCGCTTGGCGGTCCCGGCGTAGGGCGGGGTCACCAGGGCACGCTGCAGCAGGACCTTCCACGCCAGGGCCAGGCCCGCCAGTGTGGCCAGGGCGATGAGGAATTTCACGGCCGCGGCCGCGTAGTTGCCGGCGGCGAGGTCGCCGCCGAGCGCGAAGGCCGCCCCGGCCGGCGTCCAGGACAGTGTCCGGGCCAGGCTGGTCAGGAAATCGCCCGAACCCGCGATTCCCCTCGCGATGCCCGCCACGATGGGGCCTGTGAGCACGAGCGGGATGAGGAAGGCGACGGCGCTGATGTCCTTGAAGCGCCGGGAGCTTGCCAGGCCGGCGGTGGCCGTGGTCACGACCTTGGAGAGCACGACGCAGCTCAGCACGCCCAGCACGGCACCCACCAGGGCGCCGGACGCGGCCGGCAGGCTGCGGGACCAGGTGCCCACCGTGGCGAGGGCAACCAGCGAGGTTGCCAGGCCCGGAATGCCGATCAGGCCGCCCAGCGCCAGCCCTGCCAGCAGCTGCGGCATGGGCACGGCGAAGGTGGTGAAGCGGGCAGGGTCCAGGGTCATGTCCGCGGCGGAGACCGCGACCGGAACGATGGCCCAGCCCAGCAGGGCCGTCGCGCCGCCCAGGACCACCACGGTCTGCGCGAGCTCGATCTCCTGGCCGCGCAGGACGAACAGCCCGCCCGCAAGCAGAACCACGATTCCCAGGGCATACAGGGTGCCGATCCCGAGGCCCACAAGCTGCCACGGGCTGCGCCGGACGCTGTTGCGCAGCAGGGTCAGCTTGAGCCTCAGAAGGTGCGCAACCATTCCAGCCCTTCCGTATGGTTCCGGCCGCCCACGAGCTGCACGAAGCGGTCCTCGAGGCTGGCCCCGGCGCGGACTTCCTCCACGGTGCCGGCGGCGAGGACCCGGCCGCCGGCGACGACGGCGACGTGGTCGCACATGCGCTGGACCAGGTCCATGACGTGGCTGGAGACGATGACTGTGCCGCCCGAGGCAACGTAGCGGTCCAGGATGTCGCGGATGTTCGCCGCGGAGATCGGATCCACCGATTCGAACGGCTCGTCGAGGACCAGGAGCCGTGGTGCGTGGATCAGCGCCGAGGCCAGCGCGATCTTCTTGGTCATGCCGGCGGAGTAGTCCACCACCAGCGTGCCGGCGTCATTGCCCAGGTCCAGCGCTGCGAGCAGTTCCGCCACCCGCGACGCCACCATCTCCCGGTCCATCCCGCGCAGCAGGCCGGCGTAGGTGACCAGCTGCTCGCCGCTGAGGCGGTCGAACAGCCGGACGCCGTCGGGCAGGATCCCCATCAGCTTCTTGGCCTCCAGCGGATGCTGCCAGACGTCGACGCCGTGGACCAGCGCGGTGCCGAAATCGGGGCGCAGCAGGCCCGTCGCCATGGACAAGGTGGTGGTCTTGCCGGCGCCGTTGGGGCCGACCACCCCGTAGAAGGATCCGGCCGGGACGTCCAGGCTGATGCCGTCGACGGCGATCTTGTCGCCGAAGCGCTTGGCGAGGCCGCGCAGGGACAGGGCAGGAACCGGCGGCGAGGACGGGCCGGGCGGCACCGGGGGCTGGAATGTCATGACGCCAGACTAACGCTCCGCCGGCGCGAAAAGGATCGTCCGCAAGGCGTAGGTTTCCGCCCGCGCGAACCGCCTCCGCCACCGGCGGTCTAAAACAAATGCCGGGGTATGGCCCGCTCGTACTGCGGCGGCCACGCAAGGTCATGGCCGAGCTCGAACGCGGCGCGCAGCCACCAGTGCGGGTCCCGCAGCGCGGCACGGGCTATGAACACGCCGTCGGCCTGGCCGGTGGCCACCGCGTGCTCGGCCTGCCCGGCTGAGGTCAAAAGTCCCACCGTGCCGGTCCTGACCCCGGCTTCGCGCCGGATCCGGGCGGAGAACCCGGTCTGGTACCCGGGGCCCACGGGAATCTGCTGGTGGGCAACGGCCCCGCCGCTGGAAACGTCCACAAGGTCCACTCCGCGCTCCGCAGCGGCGCTGGCCATCCGGACCGAGGCCTCGGCCTCGATCCCGCCCGGCGCCCAGTCCGAGGCAGAGATCCGCAGCAACAGCGGCATGGAGTCGGGGATGACCGCGCGGACAGCGTCCACCACAGCGAGCGTCAGCCTGTTCCGGCCCGTCTCGTCCCCGCCCCAGCGGTCCGTGCGGTCGTTGATCAGTGGGCTCTGGAACTGGTGCAGCAGGTAGCCGTGGGCGCCATGGATTTCGATCGTGTCGAACCCGGCGTCGACGGCCCGCACGGCGGCAGCGGCGAAGTCGGCGATCACGCCGTCGATCTGCGCTTCCGTCATCGCCGAGGGCGGCGCGTAACCGTCGAACGCGCCGGTACCGGGACCCACAGTGTCCCAGCCGCCCTCGGAGGCCGGCACACTGCCCTTCTTGCCGGAGAACGGCCAGTAGGACGACGCCTTCCGGCCGGCGTGCGCCAGCTGGGTGCCGATCTTGGTCTCAGCGGTGCCGTGGCGGTGCACGAAGGACGTGATGCGTTCCCAGGCCGCGGCCTGGTGGTCGTTGTAGAGGCCGGCGTCGCGGGGGCTGATCCTGCCCGCGGCGTTCACGGAGTTGGCCTCGGTGAGGATGAGGGCCGCTCCCCCGGTGGCAAAGGAGCCCAGGTGCATGAGGTGCCAGTCGGTGGGCACCCCCTCGCCCGTGCCGGGCTCGCAGCTGTACTGGCACATCGGGGACACCCAGCCGCGGTGCTGCAGCCGCAGGGACCTCAGCTCCAGCGGCGCGAAGAGTGCCGATCCCACTAGAACAGCACCCGGGCCAGTCCCTGGCGGGCCTTGGCGACACGCTCGTCACCGGTGCCGACGACGTCGAAGAGTTCCAGCAGCCGGACGCGGGCGGTCTCCCGTTCCGGGCCGAAGTTCCGGCCAATGAACGTCACGATCCGGCCGAGGCCGTCCTCGATGTGGCCGCCGGCGATATCCAAGTCCGCAACGCCGAGCTGGGCCTCGAGGTTGTCCGGCTCGTCGGCGGCGAGCCGGCGGAGGGCATCTGCCTCGGGCCCCGTGAAGGTCTGCAGGCGCGCCATGAGTTCCACCTGCGCCAGGCCCGCCTTGGCCTCGGCGTCGGCCGGCATCTCGTTCAGGGCCTGCCGGTAGGCGGCAGCCGCGGCAGCGTAGTCGCCGGCCTCGATCGCGTCGAACGCTGCCTGGTGCAGCGGCGGCAGCGGCGGGGCCTCCGGTTCCCCGCCGCCGGGACCGCCGGTGCCAATCTGTCCGGTCACGCCGTTGGCGGCCGCGACCTTGAGGAGTTCGTCGAACAGGCTGCGTACCTGCTGTTCGTCCGCGCCGCCCTGGAAGAGCGGAACGGGCTGGCCCTTCACGACCGCGACGGCGGTCGGCACGGCCTGGACCTGGAAGGCCTGGGCAAGTTCCGGGAAGACGTCGATGTCCGCGGCCCCGAGGACCAGCCGGCCATCGTAGCTCTCGACGATGTCTTCGAGGACCTCCACCAGCTGGCCGGAGCCTGGCGAGTAGGAGGCCCAGAGGGCGATCACCACTGGCACCTGGGCCGAGAGCTCCACGAGCTCCTGGAAGTTGCCCTCGGTCACGTCCACGCGCAGCGGGCGGCCGGAGTGGTCGGCGGCGCCGGCTGCCGGTGCGGGGCCTGCGGCAGAACCGGCCGGGCCGGCGGCCGCAGGACCGGGCGCGGCCGGTGCCGGAGAGGCCGGCGCCTGCCGCTGTTTCAAGGCGGAGAGATCGACGGCGCCGCGCAGGTTCAGCGGGCTGGCGGCAACGGGCGGGACC
>NZ_CAKKMF010000031.1 GCF_918697925.1 Arthrobacter sp. Bi26 | reverse complement strand
TGGCGCTCTGGGGCGACGGCACGCACCGGGTCTCCCTCGACGAGGTCATCGTGACCATGCGGGAAACCGGCAAGGACATGAGCTCCAAATACAAGGAAACGGCCATGGGCGGCCTCGCCGTCAACGTGGTGGAGTGCTAGGGAGCTGATTGCGGCTGGCAGGCGCTAGTTGAACTGGCGCTAGTTATGCAGGGCGGCCCATAGGTTCAGCGAGGACGCGAACACGATCCAGGACAGGTAGGGAAGCATCAGCAGTCCTGCCGTCCGACTGATCGGGCCGAAGAGCACCACCGTAACGGCAACGGCTACGGCCAATGCCATGATGATCCCGAACGCGATCCACAGCGCCGGCGTCCCGAGCACCGGGTATAGGGCAAAGAAGACCGGGGTCCAGAGCAGGTTCAGCACCAGCTGCACGCCGTAAGCCGTCAGGGCCGCCTTGGATCCCTCGGCGTGGCTGCGCCAGACCAGCCACGCCGCGACCGCCATGGCGGCGTACAGGACCGTCCAAACCGGACCGAAGACCCAGTTGGGCGGGGACCAGGGCGCCGTGTCGGCTGAGGCATACCAGCCGTTAACGTGCTTGGCCGTGGCCAGGCCGCCGAGGGCCGCAACGAGGGCCGACGCGCCGAGGAACAGGAGCAGCGCGATCACTTGGGAGCCGCTGCCGGCACCTCTGCCGGCACCTCGGGAGCGGCCGCCGTGCGCCCCGGGACGGCCTTCCAACGGTTGTTGCTGAGCCTGCATGAGACCAGCGTAACCGCCTTGCCCGGGCCGGCGGCAGGGTCCGGGCCGATAGACTTGGGGCTGCATGTCCGCATGCCGCCGAAGCTCGTACCGCAATGATTGGATACCGCACCCTTGCGTGAATTCACTGCCCGCTTTGCCTCTGCCAAGGAGATTGACAACTGGGATGCCCACGTCACCGCGAACCCCAATGGCGGCAACCTCCTTCAATCGGAAGCGTTCGCCGAGGTCAAGCAGCACTTTGGTTGGAGGCCCCTGCACCTTGTTTATGAGTCGGCCGATTACACGAGCTACAACCTGATCCTGGAGAAGTCGTTTCCGCTTCTCGGCAAGCTCTGGTACTTGATCAAGGGACCCGATGTGGCGTCCGTCGAGGACATCCCCGGGATCGCAGCGGCGAACGCGGACTTCGTGAAAAGGGCCAAACTGGGCGTCTTCGCGATCAAGATCGAGCCGGATATTGTCCTGTCGGACGACGCCGCGCGGGTCCTCGAGGGGGCAGGCCTGGTCAAGACCCACAACCTGCAACCCAACGACTCCACTGCGCTGCTCGATATTGCGCCCGAGGAAAACCAGCTGCTGCGCAATCTCCACTCCCGGGGCCGTAACGCCGTGCGCCGCGCCATCCGCGAGGGCGTGGAAGTCCACAACGTCGAGCCCACGGAAGAGAACTTCCGGGCCATGTATGCCCTGATGACCAACACGGTGGAGGCCAAATCCCAGGTCCGGGTGCGCGAGTACGAGTACTACCGCCAGTTCTGGAGCAACTTCCTGGCCCGTGACCAGGGCAGGCTGCTCTTCGTGTACGAAAACGACGTGCCCTCGGTTGGCGCGTTTGTGATCAACTACGGCCGCAAGGGAACGTACAAAGACGGCGGCTCCCTGCAAAAGCGCGGCCAGTACGGGGACTCGCACCTTGTGCAGTGGACTGCGATCAGCCAGGTCAAGGAACTCGGCTGCACCGAATACGACTTCTGCGGCACCCCGCCAAGCGACAAGCTAAAGGACACCTCGAACCCGTTCCATGGGCTGGGCCTGTTCAAGACCAGCTTCAGCAAGACCGTGACCGACTTCGTCGGCTGCTATGACCAGGTCCTGAGCCCGCTGAAGTACAAGGCCTGGCTGACGGCGGGGGAGCGCGTGGCACGCCAGCTCTACACCCGGCGCACGGGCCAGCAGTTCTACTAACCCGAGACAAAGACAATCAAGGACAGGCAAGGACAGCCTAGGACAGTGAGGAGGCCGGAATGAACAACGGAAACGACGGCCACCGCAGGCCGCCCACGGACGGCCTGCCCCGGACGCAGCCGATGTCGGCAACGCAGGTGCGCCAGAACGCCGCGGCCAAGAGGATGCTGCGCCGGCTGGTCCAGGGCGAAAACCCGCCGACGGCGCCGATGAGCATCGTGGACCGGCTCGCCGGCAGCCCCTACGCCAACCCGATGATCCAGGTCGGCGGGGTGGACGCAGCAGCCCGCAAGACCATCGACTTCGCCCTGAAACTGGCCGAATCCATGTTCCGGTACGGGGCAGGTGCCCTCGAAGTTGAGACCAGCATCATCGCGATCACCGCCGCGCTGGGGCTTAAGAACATCGAGGTGGACATCACCAACCAGTCGGTGGCCATCAACTATGCCCCGAGAGACCAGACGCCCATCTCGCTGCTGCGCGTAGTACGGTCCTGGACCAACAACTATGCGGGCCTCTCCCAGGTGCACCAGCTGGTGACGGACATCGTGGCCGGCGGCGTGGGCCGCGAGGAAGCCGCGCGCCGGCTCGACGACATTACCCGTAGCCCCAAGCCTTTCCCGCGGTGGATGGTCACTGTGGCCTTCGGCGTGTTCTCTGCCGTCTTCGTCGGCGTCCTTGGCGGCGGGCTGGGTGCCTCAATAGTCGCGTTCCTCTCCAACCTGCTGGTGAGCCTGCTGGCCCGACAGCTGGGCCGCTGGCGCACCCCGGACTTCTTCATCACCGCCTCATGTTCGTTCCTGGTGACCATCGTCGCCCTGCTGTTGTGGCGCTTCGGCACCCCGTTGGGAGTGCAGATTCCCCCCGAGATCGTGGTGGTCGGCGGGATCCTGCTGCTCCTGCCGACGGGACGCCTAGTGTCCTCGGTGCAGGATGCGATCAACGGCTTCCCGGTCACGGCCGCCGGCCGGTTCCTGTCCACCATGCTGACCTTCGGGGCGCTGGTGGCCGGCATTGCCGTCGGGTTTGTCGTGGGAGACATGACCGGCATGGACCCAATAGACGTCACCAAAACATTCCCGCCCGCGTACGACTTGTGGGTGGTGGTCATTTTGATCGCCATTGCGGTGCTGATGATCGGCATCACCGAACAGACCAGCTGGAAGCTGCTGCTGCCGACGGCGGCCGTGGGCGTGGTGGGCTATCTGGTCCTGATCGGCGGCGACGCCCTGGGCATCGGGTCCCGTTTCGCGCCGGCCCTCGCCGCTGTGGTGATCGGCCTCCTGGCCCGTGTGGTGGCCCTCCGGATGGGTGCTCCCCAGCTGGTCGTGGCCGTCCCCGCCGCCCTGATCCTGCTCCCGGGGCTCACTATATTCCGGTCCATGTATGTATTGACCATCGAGGAATCGGAGATTCTTATGGGTGCCGGCGGGATGCTCAACGCCGGGGCGATCGTGCTCGGAGTCGCTGCAGGCATCGTGCTCGGTGACACCCTGGCGCGGCCCCTGACCCGGAGCCTGGCGAGCAACGAGCGGCGCAGGGCCCGCCGCCGCTAAGCAGACTGCGAACGCGGCTGGCGGGTTTTGCCTCCGGCGCCGGGGCCGTCCGTGTCCCTGCCCTGCCGGATTTCCCTGCCCTGCCGGGTTTCCCGGCCTTTGCCAGATTCCGACGGCGGGTCGTCGCGCCACGCCGGCGTGTCCCGGCGTCGTGGCGGCAAACGTGGGGAAATTCGGCGACATTTTGTTTGCCGCTAAATGTTGCCGCTGGATCTTGCCGGCTAAATCTTGCCTGCTAAATCTTCCCGGCTAGATCTTCCCGATGGGCAGCTTCTTCTCCGCCTGGAAGTCGTCCTCCACACGGCCCTTGGCCCAGTAGCCCGAGAGGGAAACCTGGGCCCGCTCCAGTCCGCGCTGCACGTAGAGGACGTCCCGGAGGCCCTTCATGTAGCCCCGCTCGCCGTGGGCGAAGACCTGCACCCGGCCCCCGGGCCATTCGGCATCGCGCACGGCCGTGACCAGCAGCTCGCTCTCTCCGGCGGGGACGCCACCGCGCAGCAGCCAGCGCAGTTCGACGCCGGCTGGCCCTGCGATGGCCTGGATGTCGGCGTCGCTGTCCACTTCGAGCAGGGCGAGGCCGCGGGCATCCTCCGGCAGGGATTCGATCGCGGCGCCGATGGCCGGCAGCGCGGATTCATCGCCGGCAAACAGGTACCAGTCCGCCGCCGGATCCGGGTTGTAACCGCCGCCCGGGCCCGTAAACGTCAGGCGATCGCCGGGCTGGGCCGAGGCCGCCCAGGGGCCAGCGAGGCCCTCGTCGCCGTGGATCACAAAATCAATGGCGAGTTCCTGCGCCGCCGTGTCCACCCACCGGACCGTGTAGGTCCGGGTGTGCGGCCATTGGCTGCGCGGCATGGCTTCTCTGATGGCCCAAAGGTCCAGCGGCTCCGGGTACTCGATCTCGGGTTGCGGAAACACGATCTTGACGTACCGGTCCACATAGTCGTTGTTGACGTACCCGGCGAAGCCAGGGCCGCCAGCGATGATCCGGACCATGTGCGGGGAGAGTTGTTCCCTGCGCAGGACCGTCAAATCGGTCTGGGGACGCGAGTTCCGGGATGCGGTAGTGGCGGCGGGGAGGGAGGTCATGAGGTAAGCCTAACCAAGAACCCTGGCCGGAGCTCCCGGCCGGAAGCCTGTTACGGCAGCGGCGGCAGTTCCCAGTCAACCGTCCCGTTGCCCTGTTCCTGCAGCAGGGCGTTGGCCCGGCTGAAGGGCCGGGACCCGAAGAAACCGCGCGAGGCTGAGAGCGGGCTGGGGTGGGCGCTGGCGATCACGGCAGCGGATCCCAGTAGTGGCCGCACGGACTCGGCATCCTTCCCCCACAGGATCACCACCAGGGGAGCACGGCCCGCGCCGGCGGCGGATGCGCGGTCCGCGACGGCCCGGATGGCGGCCGCCGTGACGGCCTCCCAGCCCTTGTTCCGGTGCGAGCCCGCCGCGCCTGCCCGGACACTGAGCACCCTGTTCAGCAGCAGTACGCCCTGCTCCGCCCAGCGGCCAAGGTCCCCGTGGACGCGCGGCGGGACGCCCAGATCGGCCTGAAGTTCCTTGTAGATGTTCGCCAGGCTGCGGGGGATCGGCCGGGTGGCGCCGTCCACGGCGAAGGACAACCCTACGGCGTGCCCCGGCGTCGGGTAGGGGTCCTGTCCGACCACCAGCACCCGGACACCAGCCAGCGGCTGACGGAAGGCCCGCAGTAGATTTGGCGGCGACGGCAGCACGCCATGCCCGGCGGCCACTTCGCCGGCGAGGAAGGTGAGCGCCTCCCGCAACTGTGCCTCCACCGGCGCCAGCGCTTCCGCCCAGTCCGGAGCGACCAGCTCGCTCAGCGGCCGGCGCGCCAGGTCCGCGAAGCTGGGGCCGTCGGCGGCGGGTTCCAGCTCGAACAGCGCGTCGGAATCAAACTCGGAATCAGCCACAGCCCCATTCTTCCGCAGACGAAGTCCGCCCCGGCACCCCGCCGAATGACAACCCTGTCATTCGGCCGTAGCATGGGAATGGCTTTTTACCGGATCCAGCCGGTTTTTCGGAAGCAAACAGGGAGAGTGTGTCGTGGCCGAAGCAGCGCAAGAGCACGTGCTCGCGGGGGATTTTGCCGGATTCTCCGCTGCCGGCACGAGCCTGGACGAGGTGTCCGCGGAGTCTCCGCTGAGCGCCCGCGACCAACAGATGCTGGCCCTGGAGCGGCAGTGGTGGAAGTACGCAGGGGCAAAGGAGCAGGCCATCCGCGAGCTGTTCGATCTCTCCGCCACGCATTACTACCAGATCCTCAATGCCCTGATTGATACCGAGGATGCGCTGGCCCACGATCCCATGCTGGTCAAGAGATTGCGTAGACTACGTACATCACGCCAACGTGCCCGCACTGCCCGTCGTCTGGGAACAGATTCGTAAAGTCGCGTCACGCGCAGCCGGATGCGCACGTCCTGTTGCGCCCGCTTCCGGCCTCGGGCACCCCGTCTGAAATCAGCAAGGACGTCGTTTTACCATGACCAAATACGCTCGGGATGAATTTGATCGGGTCCCGGAGACCTCTGCCCGGCAGGGTGTCCACCGGGCCGTCGCCGAATCGCGCAGCCGGAGCCTGACCCCCATCTTGGCGGCCGGCTTCGTAGCGCTGGCCATCGGCTTGGTGGCGTTCCTGATCCTGCCGAAGCTCGGATTCTCCGCTGGCCAGGCCGCGGCCGTCGGTGACAACGCAACCGCCAGCGCGTCCGCAACGAGCCCCGCGAGCCCCAGCCCCGCGCCGACGAGCCCGGCGCCGGCCAGCACGGAACCTGCCGCCACAGCCCCCGCGGCAGCACCCACAGCGACGCCCAGCGCCACTGCCGCCGGTGTGGACAAGACGGCGCCGGTGACGGTCTACAACGGGACCACCACCGCTGGCCTCGCCAACCGGGTCGGCGGCACCATCAGCTCCGACGGCTGGATCCTGGGCCAGACGGGCAACTGGGGCGGCGTCCCGCAGCAGACGTCGGTGATCTTCTACAGCGGCGTGGAACAGAAGGGCAACGCGGAGGCACTCGGAACGCTCCTGGGCATCGACACCCTCGTGGACTCCGCCGAGTTCAACTTGCCCCTTGTGGTTGTGCTCGGCCCCGGCTTCCAGTAACTATTCCGGTTACGCCTCAATAACTATTCGGGGGAGGACCTGCCCGCCGTCGGCGTTCCTGAGGGACGCTGTGGGTACAGTATCTGCGGATTTCTCTTCGCAGTCCGCGGTGCACATCGAGGTGGGCCGCACGCAAGCTAGCTGAAAGTGTGGACACCATGGCACTGGGAACCGTCAAATGGTTCAACGCCGAAAAAGGCTACGGCTTCATCACCGTGGACGGTTCCGAGAACGACGTCTTCGTGCACTGGTCCGCGATCGTCGGGGAAGGCTACCGCGCCCTGGACGAGGGCCAGCGGGTGGAGCTGGAAGTCGGCGAGGGCGAAAAGGGCCCGCAGGCTGAAAGCGTCCGGCCCGCCTAGTGGCACTGGTTGCCGTCAAGAACGCCCCGCGGAACGCGGCAGGGCGTCCGGAAGGAGCTTTGCCGCTGGGCCGCGCCCTGGCGGCGGGCACACTCGCGGCCGTGGCCCTGACGGGCTGCCTGGGTCCTGCAGGCAGCGCCCGCGTGGCCAGCGCAGACGCGAGCGGTGACGGCACCCTGCGCATCGGCCTGATCCTGGACAACACGGGGCGGCAGAACTTCCTCAACGCCCCACAGCTCGCGGCGGCCAAACTCGCCGTCAAGGAGATCAACGCCGCCGGCGGCCACAAAGGCAAACCGGTGGAGCTGCTGCCGGAAACCATCAGCACTGACACCGCCGCCCAGGCGAAAGCGCTGGTTGCCGCCAAGGCCGACGTCGTTATCGGTCCGACCGATTCCAGCCGTGCCCCGGCCGCGATCGACGTGCTGGCCAACGCCAAGGTGGCTGTCATCTCACCGGCCAACTCTGCCAGCGCGCTCAGCAACTACAAGAGCGGCGGCTACTATTTCCGCACCTCGGCGGCCGACGTCGCCCAGGCCTCTGTCCTCGCCAAGCTGGCCAAGGACGGCGGCGCCAAGACCCTGGCTGTGGTGCACGAGGACGGCGCCTACGGCAAGGATGTCGCCGCCGCCGTCGCGGGTGCGGCGAAACAGTCCGGACTGGAAGTCGTGGCGGACGCGGAGTTCACCGCCGGCCAGGCGCAGCAGGCCGCCGCCACCGCGAAGGCCGCAAATCCCGACGCCGTCGTCCTGGTCTCGCGCGACGGCGCGCAGGGTGCCATCGCCGAACTGAACAATGCCGGCCTCGCCGGCAAGAAACTTGTCCTCAGCGACGCGGCAGTCAGCCGGTATGGCTCCGGCCTGGGCGCGCGGGCACTCGACGGCGCGCGCGGGGTCCTGCCCGGCGTGTTCCCCTCGGCCGCCTTCCAGAAGGACCTTGTTGCCGTTGACCCCGGACTGAAGGACATGGTGTTTGCCGCCGAGACGTACGACGCGGTCATCCTCGCCGCCGTCGCTGCCGCGGCGGCGGAAGACGACGCCGGAACCTCCATCGCGGCGTCCCTCGTGGCTGTCTCCGGCGGAGCTGCGGCAGCAGGCGGTAATGCCGCGGGTGGCGGCCAGCCCGCCAGCGAGCCGTGCACGAGCTACAAGGGCTGCGTCGACGTCCTCCGGGCAGGCAAGCGCCCGGACTATGACGGCCAGTCCGGACGGATCAACTTTGATTCCCACGGCGACATCACCGAAGCGAACCACAGGGTCTACACCTACGGCGAGGACAACCTGCCCACAATGAGTGGCATGGAGACCGCCAGCAGCAGTGGCGGCTGATCGCTCCTAGCGTATTGTGCCCGCGTGGCGGGCGGTTCGGGCCGGGCACTGCTTGCACTCTCCCCGGGGGAGTGCTAATTATTGATTTAGCACTCCAGCGCACTGACTGCTAACACGACGCCCGGTCCGCCCGGCCGCGAAGTGGGGCAGCCGGTCCAGGAGCTAAAGGAACACCTTGCTGGGGTGAGATCCCGGACCCAGCGGCATACAGAGGCCGCGGGGTAGGGATCGTCCGTCGCGGGCACCACAGCGAAGGTTCATTCTTAACGACTGTCCCGAAAGGACTACTGCCGTTATGGCCAAGATCATTGCATTTGATGAAGAGGCACGCCGCGGTCTTGAGCGGGGCCTGAACATCCTCGCCGACGCCGTCAAGGTCACCCTCGGCCCGCGGGGACGCAACGTCGTCCTCGAAAAGAAGTGGGGCGCCCCCACGATCACCAACGATGGTGTTTCCATCGCCAAGGAGATCGAGCTGGACGATCCTTACGAGAAGATCGGCGCCGAGCTGGTCAAGGAAGTTGCCAAGAAGACGGATGACGTCGCAGGCGACGGCACCACCACGGCAACTGTGCTCGCACAGGCCCTGGTCAAGGAAGGCCTGCGCAACGTCGCGGCCGGCGCTGACCCGCTGTCCCTCAAGCGCGGCATCGAGAAGGCTGTTGACGCCGTCACCGTCGAGCTCCTGGCCTCCGCCAAGGAAATCGAGACCAAGGAAGAGATCGCCGCCACCGCGTCCATCTCCGCCGGCGACAACGAGATCGGCGCCCTGATCGCCGAAGCCCTCGACAAGGTCGGCAAGGAAGGCGTCATCACGGTCGAGGAGTCGAACACGTTCGGCCTCGAGCTGGAGCTGACCGAAGGCATGCGCTTCGACAAGGGCTACATCTCGGCTTACTTCGTCACCGACGCCGAGCGCCAGGAAACGGTCCTTGAGGATCCGTACATCCTGATCGTCAACTCCAAGATCTCCAACGTCAAGGAACTGGTTGCTGTCCTGGAAAAGGTCATGCAGTCTTCCAAGCCGCTGCTGATCATTGCCGAAGACATCGAGGGCGAGGCCCTGGCCACCCTGATCGTCAACAAGATCCGCGGCACCTTCAAGTCCGTTGCCGTCAAGGCCCCGGGCTTCGGCGACCGCCGCAAGGCGCAGCTGGCCGACATCGCCATCCTCACCGGTGGCCAGGTCATCTCCGAGGAAGTCGGCCTCAAGCTTGAGACCGCCGGACTCGAACTCCTTGGCAAGGCCCGCAAGGTTGTTGTCACCAAGGACGAGACCACCATCGTCGAAGGTGCAGGCGACGCCGACCAGATCGCCGGCCGCGTGTCCCAGATCCGCGCCGAGATCGAGAACTCGGATTCCGACTACGACCGCGAGAAGCTGCAGGAGCGCCTGGCCAAGCTGGCCGGCGGCGTTGCAGTCATCAAGGCCGGCGCCGCAACCGAGGTCGAGCTCAAGGAACGCAAGCACCGCATTGAGGACGCCGTCCGCAACGCCAAGGCTGCTGTCGAAGAGGGCATCGTCGCCGGCGGTGGCGTTGCCCTGATCCAGGCTGGCGCCAAGGCATTCGCGAACCTGCAGCTCTCCGGTGACGAGGCAACGGGCGCGAACATCGTCCGCGTTGCCATCGACGCCCCGCTGAAGCAGATCGCCTTCAACGCCGGCCTCGAGCCCGGCGTCGTAGTGGACAAGGTCCGCGGCCTGCCCGCAGGCCACGGCCTCAACGCAGCCACCGGCGAGTACGTCGACCTGCTGGCCGCCGGCATCAACGACCCGGTCAAGGTAACCCGCTCTGCCCTGCAGAACGCGGCTTCCATTGCCGGCCTGTTCCTCACCACCGAGGCCGTTGTAGCTGACAAGCCCGAGAAGGCTGGCGCCCAGATGGGCGGCGGCGACGACATGGGCGGCATGGGCGGCATGGGCGGTTTCTAACCACCCGCGCCAGCCTCCACCGGCTGTTCGACGACGGCGGTCCCACCTTCGGGTGGGGCCGCCGTTGCCGGTTTAACGCAGCCTCCGGCCAGCACCCTCCCGCAGCCGTTGCGCTGGGTGTCGGCAGTCTCTGGCAGGATAGGTCAGTGACGATTACAGCAGCGGCCGACGGTTCGGCCTTAGGAAATCCCGGCCCGGCCGGATGGGCCTGGTACGTGAATGACGACTGCTGGCGGGCCGGTGGCTGGCCCCACGGCACGAACAACCAGGGCGAATTGATGGCGGTGCTGGACCTGTTCCGGGCGACGGCACACGTACCCGGGGAAGACCTGCTGATCCTCTGCGACAGCCAGTACGTCATCAACGCCGTGACCAAGTGGATGCCGGGCTGGAAACGCAAGGGCTGGCGCAAGGCCGACGGCAAGCCGGTGCTGAACGTGGACCTCCTCAAGGAAATCGACCAGGCGCTCGTGGGCCGCAAGTACACCTTCGAATGGGTGCGGGGCCATGCCGGGCACGAGCTCAACGAAGCGGCAGACGTCCGCGCCCGGGCAGCGGCCACGGCGTACCAGCAGGACGTGGCCGTCCGGCAGGGCCCCGGGTTCGGGACGCCGGAGGGCGGGACGCCGTCGGCAGGCCAGGCGGACTCCATGATGCCGCAGGCCGCCCCGCGGACGGCCCCAGCACAACCCGCCCCATCGCAGGCCGCAACCCGGGCACCGGCAGCCCCGGCGCCTTCCGGCCAGCAGGAACTCTTTGGCGCACCGGGGGCCTACGACGAACCGGACCTCTTCAGCGAACTCGAAGAAGAACTGGCGGCCCTGGCGGAGACCAGCCCCGAAGCCGTCGTCGAATCCCTTGAGCGGGAACTGCTCCGCCCGGAAACCCGGGCGGACGTGGGGCGCACAGGCGTCCTGCTCCATCCGGACTTCACCGAAATCGGCAGCTCCGGCCGGATCTGGACCCGCGACGCCATGATGATGTCACTGGAGGACAACCCGGGCGGACCTGTGGACCTGGAACTGTTGGGCGCGGACCGGCTGGGCGAGAAGACCATGCTCTTGACCTACCGCAGCCACACCCGTGAGGGATCAGCCCTGCGCAGCTCCCTGTGGGTCCTTGAAGGCGCGCAATGGCGTCTGCGCTTCCATCAGGGCACACCCGAGGCCTGACACCCTGTGAGGCTCACTTGAAGCGCTGGGCATTGCCCAGCTCCGCCTGCGCGTAGGTGGCAGCGGCGGAATTCAGCGCAAGGTTGATGGACGCCAGGGAGGCCTCGACCCTGCCCTGGGTCAGTGTCCACTCGGTGACCAGCGTTTGGAAGTTTGTCGCCGCGGAGCCCCGCCAGCTGCCCTGGAGTTCGTCCAGCCCTCGTTTCATGGCGTGGACGTCCGCGCTGATCCGCTCCACTGTGGCCTGCACGTTGGCGGACTTGAGCTGGAGGAGTTCCGTGTCGACGGAGATGATGCTCATGGGAATGCCTCTCGAATGTTCGGGGAGGCAGCCGCGGCCCGGCGGAGCACGGTGAACGTCAGCCGCGGGGGTCCGCGGTGAGAACTTGCGGTGAGAATTTGCGGTGAAGGCTTGTGGGGGAGCGGCTGCCTCGTCCGGATTTTCCGGACACCCCGAGCGTAGGCGGGCAGCGCACCGGCCGGACACCGCCGTCGGGCCCTATGTGGACAAATCGGCTGTGGACAGTTCCTTGGCGTCTTCGTCCAGGAACGGGATGCTGACCACCAGCGTGGCACCGCCCCCGTCAGTCTCCCCGACCCGCACGGACCCGGAATGCGAACCGACGATTGCGGCCACAATCGCCAGGCCAAGTCCGCTGCCACCGGTCTCCCTGGTCCGGGAGGTGTCCGCCCGGTAGAAGCGTTCGAATATGCGGGCCGCTTCCTCATCCGGGACGCCCGGTCCGTGGTCCCGGACCTCGATCACGGACTGCCGTGTTCCGTCCGGTGCGCTCCGGGTCCCGACGCCAATTTCGATCGGAGTACCTTCCGGCGTGTAGCGCAGGGCGTTGCCGACCAGGTTGCTGACCACCTGGCGCAGCTTGGCTTCGTCGCCCAGGACCGGGGCGGGCGCCGGGGCCGCCCCGTCGAGCCCGGAGAGGGTGATGGTGCGGCTGCGGTCACTCGCCTGGGTGTCCACCACCGCGTCGTTAGCCAGCAGCAGCAGATCCGAGGGTTTCTGCTGCAGCGGGCGCTGCTCATCGATCCGGGCCAGCAGCAGCAGGTCTTCCACCATGGCTCCCATGCGCTTGGCTTCGCTTTCGATCCGCCCCATCGCCGTGGCCACGTCTTCCGGGGTGGACAGCGCCCCGTGCCGATACAGCTCGGAGAACCCTCGAATGGTCACCAGCGGGGTCCGCAGTTCGTGCGAGGCGTCGGCGGCGAAGCGACGCATCCGTGCCTCGGACGCCATCCGGGCGGCGAACGCTGTCTCAATGTGCGCGAGCATGGCATTGAGCGAGCTCCCGAGCCGCCCCACTTCGGTATTGGGGTTTTCGATTTCCACACGTCTGGAGAGGTCTCCGGCGGCGATCGCGGCGGCCGTCTTCTCCACCCGGGCCAGCGGCCGGAAGGACCTCGAGACGGTCCAGGTGGCAATGAAGAACGCCAGCACGAGCGTCAGCAGGCCCACCCCCACCACCACCAGGGCGGCATGTTCCATCACGGAATCGACGGGGTCCAGCGGCAACCCGATGACGACGACCGCGCTGCGCTGGTTGTTGTCCACGACGCTCAGGGCCACAACCCTCCAGTTGCCGCCCTCGGAGCCGGGGACCTGGAAGGGTACCTGCTGGCGTTCCCGGGCCTCGACCGTGGAAAAGGTGCTGATGGCGGGGTGGGAGTCCTTGTCGCCGCCGAACGGAATGGGCGGCAGGCCCGGGCTGAAGAGCATCAGCGAGTAGTCGGTGGGAACGGTGGAGCTGGTCTCCTGCAGCTGGGTGAAGGACTTCTCCAGCCGCACGGATTCGACGGCGGCCCGCAGCTTGTCATCTACCTGTCCCTGCAGGAAGCTGTGCAGCAGCGTCAGCGTGCCCGCACCAGTGGCCGTGAGGGCCACCAGCATGAGCGCCATCATGATGGCCACGAGCTGCGAGCGCAGCGAGGCCGATTTCCAGCGGTGCAACAAGGTCAGCGCTTCTCGGCAGTCCGCAGAACGTAGCCGACGCCGCGCTTGGTCTGGATCAGTGCCGGCGCATCGGGATCGATGTCCACCTTGCGGCGCAGGTAGGAGATGTAGGACTCCACGATCGAGGCATCGCCGTTGAAGTCGTACTCCCACACGTGATCGAGGATCTGGGCCTTGGACAGGACCCGGTTCGGGTTGAGCATGAGGTAGCGCAGGAGCTTGAACTCGGTGGGCGACAGCTCGATCACGGTGCCACCGCGGCGGACCTCGTGGGCGTCGTCGTCGAGCTGGAGGTCATCGACCCGGATCACGGCGTCGTCGTCGACCTGGGGCTGTGTGCGCCGGAGCACCGCGCGGATGCGGGCCACCACCTCGTCGAGGCTGAAGGGCTTGGTGACGTAATCGTCCCCGCCCACGGTCAGGCCGGTGACTTTGTCCTCGGTGTCGTCCTTGGCCGTGAGGAACAGGACGGGGAAGTGCTTGCCGGCGGCGCGCAGGCGGCGGGTGACGGTGAAGCCGTCCATGTCCGGCAGCATGACGTCCAGCACTGCCAGATCGGGGGCGTGCAGCTCTGCGGCGGCCAGTGCCTCACGCCCGCTGCCGGCCGAGACAACCTCGAAACCAGCGAAGCGCAGGGACGTCGACAGCAGCTCGCGGATGTTCGGTTCGTCATCGACGACGAGCAGCTTGGCTTCGGGTCCGTTCTTTTTCATGTTCCCATGATGCTCCCAGACTCTGGGAGTTTTCTGAATGGCAGATGTGTGTTGCATGGGCCGTGCCCCGGCGGCCGCGCCGGGGCACGCACCAGGGACGGCACCCGCCTATCCGGCGGTGCCGACGTCCTTGGCGTCCATGATCCGGTAGGCGTAGCCCTGCTCGGCGAGGAAACGCTGCCGCTTCGCGGCGAAGTCCTGATCCAGGGTGTCCCGGGCCACGAGCGAGTAGAACCTGGCGGAGCGGCCGTCCTTTTTCGGGCGCAGCAGCCGGCCCAGGCGCTGGGCCTCCTCCTGGCGGGAACCGAACGACCCGGAGACCTGGATCGCGACCGACGCCTCGGGCAGGTCGATGGAGAAGTTGGCCACCTTGGACACCACCAGGGTCTGCACCTCGCCTGCGCGGAAGGCGTCGAAGAGCCGCTGGCGTTCCTTGACCGACGTGTCGCCCTTGATCACCGGCGCGCCCAGGCGTTCGCCGATCTCGTCTAGCTGGTCTATGTACTGCCCGATCACCAGGAGCTGCTCGCCGGCGTGTTCGGCGACAAGTTCTTCCACCACCCGGGTCTTCGTCTCTGACGTGGCGCACAGCCGGTACTTGTCGGCGTCCTCGGCCATGGCATAGGCCACCCGTTCCTCGCGCGGCAGGTCCACCCGGACCTCCACGCAATCGGCGGGGGCGATGTAGCCCTGGGTCTCGATGTCCTTCCACGGCGCGTCGTAGCGCTTCGGACCGATCAGGCTGAAGACCTCGCCCTCCCGCCCGTCCTCCCGCACCAACGTGGCCGTGAGCCCCAGCCGGCGCCGGGCCTGCAGGTCGGCCGTCATCCGGAAGATCGGTGCCGGCAGCAGGTGGACCTCGTCGTAGATGATCAGACCCCAGTCGTTGCCGTCCACGAGCTCCAGGTGCGGGTACAGGCCGCCGCGCTTCGTGGTCAGGACCTGGTAGGTGGCGATCGTGACCGGACGGACTTCCTTGACGGAGCCGGAGTACTCGCCGATCTCCTCCTCGGTCAGTGACGTGCGCTTGATGAGCTCGTCCTTCCACTGCCGCGCGGCGACAGTATTGGTCACCAGGATCAGCGTGGTGGTGGAGCTTGTGGCCATGGCGGCCGCCCCGACCAGCGTCTTGCCGGCGCCGCAGGGAAGGACGACGACGCCGCTGCCGCCGGCCCAGAAGTTCTCCGCCGCCAGTTGCTGGTAAGGCCGCAGCTTCCAGCCGGTTTCGTTGAGCATGATGGGGTGCGGCGTGCCGTCCACGTAGCCGGCGAGGTCCTCGGCCGGCCAGCCAATCTTGAGCAGCAGCTGCTTGAGCTGGCCGCGCTGGGAGGAATGCACCACCACGGTCTCGCCGTCGATCCGCGGCCCGAGCAGTGGGGCGATCTTCTTGGCACGGCTGACCTCCTCGAGCACGGGGTAGTCGGACGTGCGCATGACCAGGCCATGCTGCGGGTCCTTTTCCAGCCGGAGCCGGCCGTACCGGGACATGGTCTCTTCGACGTCGATCAGCAGGGAGTGCGGCACGGGGAACCGGGAGTACGTGAGCAGGGTGTCCAGCACTTTTTCGGCGTCCAGTCCGGCCGCCCGGGCATTCCACAGACCCAGCGGCGTCAGCCGGTAGCTGTGCACATGCTCCGGGGCCCGTTCCAGCTCGGCGAACGCCGCGATGGCGTGCCTGGCCTCGGTTGCGAGTTCGTGGTCGACCTCCAGCAGGATGGTCTTGTCGCTCTGGACGATCAGGGGCCCGTCATTCACTGGAACAATTCCTCTGTAGCTTCTACGTCGATAATCCGGTGGATGGACAGGACCCGCTCGATCTCCTTGACCGGATCGAACACGCGCACCCGCCCGCCATTCACAGCTACCGGAACAACCGTCTCGCGGCTGGCATTCCCCATGCTGTCCACGACGTTCATGACCACACGCTGCCGGAGGCGGATCGCTTTCAGGAGGGTCTCCAGCCCCAGCTGGGTTGCTTCCTCGCTGCCAGGGGCAGCCGCCGGCGAGTGAGCGCCGGAGCCAGGGGCCCGGGACCCGTCACCGCGCAGCACGGCCAGTTGGGCGTCGATGTCGGCTTCCGGCGGAGCGGTCCGCGGGGCGGTGTAGACGGGCCGGCCGCTGCCGGGACCCGGGGTGCTGCGGCGCAGCCGGACGACGGCGGATGCTGCTTCCTCCAGGATGGGGGCGAGACCCAGGGCTCTGAGGATCTGGGCGGTTTCCCGGGGTGCGGCGTGTGAGACGACCACGGTGGGCGCGATGCGCACCAGACCCAGGCTGGCGGCGGCCGGGGCGTTGAGCAGTTCCAGCAAGGCAGAGTCGTCCTCGCTTTGGATGAAGCTGGCTGCTGTCCCCACGCGGAGCCGGGAGTGGCGCGCGGCGGTGTCTTCGATGAGGTACTGGAGCGGCTGCGGAATGGCGGTGGCGGAATGCTGGCGCAGGAAGTCCAGGATCGCCGCTGCGTCCTGGCCGGCGTCGAGCGCCCGGCGGACGGAGGCGACGGAGAAACGGTAGATGGTTGCCGGGCCCTGCCCTTCGGCCGCGGCCATGGTCAGGAGCCGTTCGCTCAGTTCGGGATCGAGGTAACCCGGAGCCACCGCCGTCAGGTCCGCCTGCAGCAGCACATGCTGCAGGGCTGCCGGCAGGTGTTCGCCCAGGATCCCCAACGCATCATCCGGCTGTTCGGCGGCGATCGCGGCGCCCAGCTGGCTGAGCGCCCCGGAGCCGATCAGGCCAAGCATCTCGGCCTCGGTGAGGATGCCGCGGATCAGCGAGCTGAAGCGCCGGGCCATCCGGGGCTGGGTCCACTCGGCTCGCTCCAGCACCGCGGCGGCATCGAGAACGGGGGCCTGCCCGTCGGTCGCCGCGGCTTCGAGGGTGAGTTCATTCAGGATTTCCAGGACCCGTTTACGGACCACCGGGGCGTCGGGCCGCTGCGCCTCGGCAGAGAGCGCATTGATGGTGGTGCCGGCCGCGCCCCGATGGCCGGCCGGGCCGGCGGCATTCACGGGCTGGCCCACCAGGGACGGCGCGCGCTCGCTGGCCAGCCAGGCATTGACCAGCCATAGCCATTGTTCCTGCCGCGGCAGCGCCAGCCACTCCAGCTGCGGCGGCTGCACCCACGCCGAACTGTCGACGTCCAGCCGCAGCAGACCGGCCAGTCCGCAGAACTCCGCGAGTACGCCGGCCTCGTGCACGTCGATCCGCAGGGAATCCGCCAGCCGCTTCATCTCCCGGACCCCGACGCCTCCGCTGCGCAGCGTCGCCAGGGGCTGTTCGCGCACGGTGTAGAGCACTTCGCCCACGAGCCGCAGCGTCTCGGCAATAGCGCCCAAGGCGGCGTTCCGGCGCAGCCCTGCGCTCGTGTGGCCAAGGTGGGGGACGGGCGGCATCAGGGAAAAGCTCTCGATGACGAACCCGCCGCGCAGCGACACTCCGACGCTGTGCGGCAGTTCGACGTGGGCGGCGTCCAGCGGCACCAGCAGCCCCCGCGCCAGGAGCCAGTCCACGGGGCCGACGTCGGCGCTTTCGTGGAGCACGGAAGCCCGGCGCTGCGCCTGCGGAACGGCGCCCATGGCCCAGTTTCCGAAACGGGCCAGCAGGGCGGCGGTCCGATCCGGTGCGGTGGTCAGGATTTGCTGGAGCGATTCCGGTGTTGCCGTCCAGTGCTGCAGCGACAGGGCCGCTTCCATCGGCGTCGTGGCGGGGGAGATGGACGCCCCGGCACGGTGCAGTTCCCCCACCAGCTGCACCACGCGCTGCGCAAAGGCCGGCTGGAGCCGCACGAGTTCGGTGTAGCTGCGCCCCAGTCCCGCCGGGTAGATGCCGATCACATCCTTGAGGCTGCCCACCGGGAGGTAGTGGCGCTGCTTGGCGGCGGCGGGGGCGGCACCGTGCGGGGGATCGGCGCGGTGGACGAGGGCCAGGTCCTGCAGGGAATGGAGGAGCCGGTCGATGGCGGCAGCCGAGGAGCCGTTGATCAGTTTCTTCAGCATCGCCGCCGAGGCGCTGTGCCCGGTATCGGCGTTGGTGCACAGGTGCAGGGTTTCCAGGACCTGCATCTGTGGACGGTTAAGCCGCTCGAGCGCCCGCTGGACGCTGACGCGTCCGCTGGCACGGGCGGCGAGGGCGGGGAAGTCCGGGACGCCGGGAGAAATCAGGTCCGGCCGCGCGGAGAACAGGGCACGCAGCGACTCGTCGCTTCGTGCCTGAAGTTCCTTGCTCAGCGCGCGGATGAGGGACATCGCTCCAACGTTACCTTTCGCCGGGCCCGCGCGGGCGGCGCCGTGCGGCCACCGCGTCTACAACGAGCGCCAGCATGAGCAGGAATGCCACCGGGAGCCCGTAGAGGGCCGTTGAGGTAATCCAGGCGGGCGCCACGACATTGTTGAAGGCCATGGCCATGACAGCGCCGACGGCGGCAAGGGACAGCACAGCAAGGGTGGCCGCGATGATCATCAGAGGCCGCCGGTAACGCGTCAGTGTCATGTGGGCAACGCTAACAGTCCAGCATCGCCCGCGCCTCACGCCGTTAAAGTGAACCAGGCAGGATAACCTTGGAGGTACAGACCAACACGGTCCGGGCAGTCATACCCTGAACCCGCGTATCCATGCGGATGCGGTGACCGCCGGCCGTGTCCCCGCAGAACGAAGAAGGTTGATTACGTGCCTACCGGCAAGGTCAAGTGGTATGACAAGGAAAAAGGCTTCGGATTCCTCGCGGGCGAGGACGGCCAGGAGGTCTTCCTGCCCAAGTCCGCGCTGCCCGAGGGTGTCACGGAGCTCAAGGCCGGAACGCGCGTTGAATTTGGTGTAGCCGACGGCCGCAAGGGTGCCCAGGCCCTGGGCCTGCGCGTGCTGGACAAGACACCGTCCATCGCCAAGGCAAAGCGGCCCAGTGCCAGGGACCTTGCCCCGCTGGTGCAGGACCTCGTCAGCGTGCTGGACAACCTGTCCGGGACCCTGTCCGCGGGCAAGTACCCGGAAGGCAACAAGGGCAAGGCGATCGCAGCGGCTCTCCGTAAGGTTGCCGACGAGCTGGACGTATAAGGCTCTTGATGACTCAGGAACCTGATCGGTTGCCGGCGCCGGATGCCGGATCCACCCTGCCTGCCGGATCCAAGACAGCAGGCTCAAAGCAGGGAACGCGCCCGCGCGCCGGCGTGCCCGTCTGGCGCACCGGCAAGCCCGACGCCTTCCTGGCCGCCGCCGTCGACGTCGCCCGTACCGCGGTGGAAGGCATTGCTCCCGCCGAGCAGATCGGCGAGCACATCGGTGCCCGCAGCGAAGGCGACCGCCTGGTGACCCACCTCTTCGAATCCAGGCTGCCCGGGTACCTGGGCTGGCAGTGGTACGCCGTACTGACCCGCAACTCGCGGTCCAAGGTGGTCACGGTGGATGAACTCGGCCTGCTGCCCTCCGAAGACTCCGTCCTGGCGCCGGCGTGGATTCCGTGGGCTGAGCGGGTCCGCCCGGAAGACGCACAAGATGACGAGGCCGCCGACGAGGCGTCCGGCTCCCCAACGCCGTCGCCGGCGTCGGCCCCAGGCCAGCAGGATACAGACCAGCAGGATACAGACCAGTCGGATACTGACCAGTCGGATACTGACCAGCAGGATACGCACGATACAGACCAGCAGGGTACTGCCGACCAGGATGCTGCCGAGCCCGGCGCCTCGGAGACCGACGACGACGAGCGGGAACGCTCTGCGGGCGAGGCCGACTAACGGTTGAAAACGTCCGGGAGCGTGTCTAGGGAGGGCTGGGCCTGATGTCCACGTTCAAGTCCCTGCACATCCTGAACTACCGCATCTGGTTCATCGGTGCGCTCATCTCCAACATTGGCACCTGGATGCAGCGCACCGCCCAGGACTGGCTGGTGTTCGCCCACCTGACGGCGCACGATGCCGGGGCGGTGGGGATCACGATGGCCCTGCAGTTGGGCCCGCAGCTCTTCCTGGCGCCCGTGGCCGGACTTCTCGCCGACCGCTTCAACCGTAAGCGGCTGCTGGTGCTGACCCAGTCCGCAATGGCGCTGCTGAGCGCCGGACTGGGCATCCTGGTGGTCTCGGGCGCGGCGCAACTCTGGCACGTCTACGCTTTCGCCCTAATGCTCGGGGTGGTCTCCGCCCTGGACGCTCCCGTGCGGCAGACCTTCGTCTCGGAACTGGTCCAGGACGACTACCTCCCCAATGCCGTGGCCCTCAACAGTGCTTCCTTCAACGTCGCCCGGATGATCGGCCCGGCAGTCGCCGGCGTGCTCACTGCCGTTGTCGGGCCCGGCTGGGTCTTCCTCATCAACACGCTCACCTTCGTGGCCATGTTGCTGAGCCTGGCGAAAATCCCGGCCGCGTCGCTGCGGCGGCTGCCGCGGGCACGGGCGGGCAAGGGCAGGATCCGGGAGGGTCTGCGCTATGTCAGGTTCCGTCCGGACCTCGTCGTGGTGCTCGTAGCGATCTTCATCGTGGGAACCCTGGGGCTGAACTTCGCCCTGTTCATTGCGGCCATGGTGGGTAAGGAATTCGGCCTCGACGCGGGGGCCTTCGGCCTGATGAATTCGATCATGGCCATCGGATCCGTCGCCGGGGCGCTGTTGTCCGCCGGCCGCGGCAAGCCCCGGCTGCGGGTCATTTTCGGGGCGGCAGCGGCCTTCGGCGTAACCTCCGGCATCGCCGCGATGGCCCCAAACTACTTCTGGTACGGCGTCGCTCTGGTGCCCGTGGGTCTGTTCGCCATCACCATGATGACGAGCGCCAACGGGTACGTCCAGACCACCACGGACCCCGTAATGCGGGGCCGGGTGATGGCCCTCTACATGGCAATTTTCATGGGCGGAACTCCCATTGGGGCGCCGCTCGTCGGCTGGGTGGCAAACACCGCCGGCCCCCGCTGGTCCATGGCGGTTGCGGCGGGCGCCGGCCTGCTGGCGGCCCTGATCGGGCTGGTGTGGATCATCCGGGCGAAGCACCTGCGGCTCCACTTCAACCGTCGCGCGCGCGGGCTGCGGTACTTCCACGTCGAAAGCGGGACCGGTCCAGCCGGCGCCAGCCCTGGTTCCCAGTCGGGTGCGCGGCGCGGCTCACAACAGAATGTGCAGCCGGGCGGACCGGCCTGAAACGATGACGGCGCCGCCGCGGTCTGAGTTCTCATGGGCCGTGACGGCGCCGCCGGGCGCTGAGGCTACTTTTTCAGTTCAGCCACGACGAAATCGATGCACTCGAGCAGTGCCGAGACGTCGTCCGGCTCGATCGCCACGAAGGTGGCTATGCGCAGCTGGTTGCGGCCCAGCTTGCGGTACGGCTCGGTGTCGACGACGCCGTTCGCGCGGAGCACCTTGGCGATGGCCGAGGCATCGATCGATTCGTCGAAGTCGATCGTGGCGATCACGTTGGAACGGTCCTCGGCCTTGGCCACGAACGGCGTGGCGTAGCCGGACGCCTCGGCCCAGCGGTAGATGCGGCCGGCGGAATCCGCGGTCCGGGCGGCTGCGAAGTCCAGGCCGCCGTTGGCGTTCAGCCACTGCACCTGGGCATCCAGGGTCACCAGGGTGGCCAGCGCCGGGGTGTTGTAGGTCTGGTTGAGCCGGGAGTTGTCGATCGCCGTCTGGAGGTCCAGGAAGTCGGGGATCCAGCGGTTGCCGGCCTTGATCCGTGCCGCCCGCTCCAGCGCCGCGGGGGAAAACAGGCCCAGCCACAGGCCGCCGTCGGACGCGAAGTTCTTCTGCGGCGCGAAGTAGTACACGTCGGACTCCGCCACGTCCACGTCCAGCCCGCCCGCGGCCGAGGTCGCGTCCACCAGCACCAGCGACCCCTCGTCGGCGCCTGCCACGCGCTGGACGGGGGCAGCCACGCCGGTTGAGGTTTCGTTCTGCGGCCACGCATAGACGTCGACGCCGGCCTCCGCCCGGGCGGAGGGGCGGGTGCCGGGTTCGGCCTTGATAATGGAGGACTCGGCGAGGAACGGCGCCTTGTTGGTGGCCGAGGCAAACTTCGAGCCGAACTCGCCGAAGGACAGGTGCTGCGCCTTGTTCTCTACGAGTCCGAAGCTGGCGATGTCCCAGAACGCGGTGGATCCGCCCACACCGAGCACGACTTCATAGCCTTCGGGCGCGCGGAAGAAATCGCTGAGGCCGCTGCGTACCGAGCCGACCAGGTTTTTCACCGGTGCCTGGCGGTGCGAGGTCCCCAGCAGCTTCGCCGATGCCGCGGCGAGGGCGTCCATCTGTTCCGGTCGGACCTTGGACGGGCCGGCGCCGAACCGTCCGTCCTTGGGCAGGAGGTTGGCGGGGATCGTGACGCTCGTGTCGCTCACAGTGGCTCCAATTTTCGGCGGGTTCGTAGCGTGGCTGGGAGGTGGCCTGGCAGGGATGGCTACAACGGACACCCCTTTTTCATTCTGCCTGTTCTATTTTGCCTGTTTCATTCTGCCTGACGGGTCCCGGCGATACGGAAAAAGGCCTGTCACAGTCAGGTCATTGAGACGCCGGGGGCTGCCGGCCTACGGGCGCCGGGAGGGCAGTCCCGGGCCGAACGAAAATTATCCGGAGTAATTCAAAATAGGCTAGGCTGGCATGCGAACGTACGGCGGATCCCGCCAGGGCGCATCCTGCATGCAGCCCGCACGCGGTACGGTGGGAATGACGCAAGGACTGCGCTCGAGGAGCTGAGCTGAATGACGGATCTGATCGATACCACGGAGATGTATCTTCGGACCATTCTGGAACTTGAAGAAGAAAACATCGTTGCCCTCCGTGCCCGCATCGCCGAACGGCTCCGCCACTCCGGCCCCACCGTTTCCCAGACCATCGGCCGCATGGAGCGTGACGGGCTTGTGGTTGTTTCCGGTGACCGGCACCTTGAACTGACCGAAACCGGGCGGAAACGCGCCATCGGTGTCATGCGCAAGCACCGCCTCGCCGAACGACTGCTCGCGGACGTGATCGGACTCGACTGGGCCTACGTCCATGAGGAAGCGTGCCGCTGGGAGCATGTCATGAGCGAACGCGTCGAGCGCCGAATCTTCGAGATGCTCAACCACCCGACAGTTTCGCCCTACGGAAACCCCATTCCGGGGCTGGCAGATCTTGGCGGGGTGCCCAATGGTGCCCCCGCGGACAGGGCGGTAAACCTCCTGGAGGCCATGGCCGGTTACGGTGCGGGTTCGCGGATCACGGTCAACCGGCTCGCGGAGCCGATCCAGGTGGAGCCGGAGCTTCTGGCCCAGCTCGACGAAGGCGGAATCCGGCCTGGCGCGCTGGTCTCGCTGGAGCGTGTGGGGGAGTACATCTCGGTCCGCGTCCCCGATATCGAGGGAGCCCTGGAACTGCCGCCCGAGGTTGCCGCGCACGTCTTTGTAACGGTCGCCTGACCGGCCGCAACGGGCCGGTTGTGGGACGACCCATGAGTTCTGCACAGTTGCGATTACGGATTTATCACCGGGCGGCTTAATCCCCTATAGTTAGTGGCCAGTACCGATACCAAAGCGTTACCTGATCCGAAGCCGAGCCCTGCCAGCGGATCAGTCGCTGAACCACCTTCTGGCAGGGGCGGGGGAACCACTTTCGGCTGCTACTTAAGCAGCCTTGGGGTGAAGTCCGTCAGCGGCAAGCAGCTTCCACCGAAGGATCCCCTGGGGATACCCCTGTGCCTGGCTGCTTGCAACGGCGGACCGGGTCTTTGATCTCTCTGACCCGAATCCGACAGCTAACTTCGCAGGCTCTCCAGAGAGGAACCGTTCTTGACCACCCAGACCGCCAGGGGCCGTCGCCGCGCGACCGGTCCCGCTCCGGAGCCGCGTCCCGTCGTCGCGCATATGGCCGAACGCCCGCGCGACGCGCACCGCGATGAACGGCGTCGCCGGCGCAGTCCGTTCCGTCAGGTAACGGAGTTTGCCTCGGCCAGCGGAGTCGGGCAGAAAGCCGGGATCGCCCTGGCCGCAACTGGTCTGGTTCTCACCGTGACGGTCCCCGTCACGAGCCCCGTGATGGCCTCCAATCCCGGCGGATCCGGCGCTCTCTCGGCCGCCGTTCAGCCGGATGTCACCGCCGCTGCCGCGGCAAAGGTCGACTTCAGCCGCACTGCCGTCACCACGAAGGGCGATCCGGACGGGAAGCTCAAGCAGCTGCTGAGCGCCCAGTCTGTGGGCAGCATCACCCGCGCCGCATCGGCGGGCACACTTGGCGGGCCGCTGGATCAGCTGGTCACGGCCTCGCCCTACGGCTACCGCGTCAGCCCCATTACCGGAGGCGCGGGGGAGTTCCACCGCGGCCAGGATTTCGCTGCCCAGTGCGGCACGGCGGTCCATGCAGCCGCCAGCGGCACCGTGACCTTCAATGGATGGCATCCCTTCGGCGGTGGAAACCGGGTGGTCATCGACCACGGTAACGGCCTGGAGACCACGTACAACCACCTGTCCTCTGCCTCGGTCGAGGTCGGCCAGAAGGTATCGCGCGGTGACGTCGTCGCCATGAGCGGAACCACCGGCGCCTCCACGGGCTGCCACCTTCACTTTGAAGTGATGGTCAACGGCGACGTCGTTGACCCCCTCGGCTGGCTCTAACAAAGACGATGGACCACTCTCAGATTCTTGTGACACGCCGTGATCTGAATGTGACATTGGGTCCGGACTCCTGTAGGGTTTGAAGCACGCCAACTTTTCCGAAGTTGGCGCTCTTGAGTGGATTGCCTAGCTCTGCCACCGCTCAAGGTCCGTTCGCATTACATCGTCTGGCAGGGGCGGGGGAACCAATTTTGGCCTTCGAAAGAAGGCCTTGGGGTTAAGTCGCAAAGCTTCCCAGGAAGCAGCGCGGCCGGGTGACTCCCATCCGAATCCGACAGCTCACCTCGTAGGCATTGGGAGAGGCTACTTTCGTGTCTTCACGCCACAATTCTGCGCGCATGCGCACCGGCGAGGCTCTTTTGAGCCCGCTGGAATCCACATCACGTGCCGCCCTTGCCGGCGCCCGGATTGGATCACGTTCCGCAGGCTCATTCTCTACCGAGCCCGGACAGCATGCAGTTTCCGCTTTTGGCGCGTCTTCGCAGTACACCCTTCGCTAAGTAACCCATTTCGGGGCGATCCGGCGTACCCCCAAGATGCCGGAGCGTCCTCAGTCCGTGCCCGAAAGCGCGCGGTCCAAGGATCACGAAAGAGAGAACTTAATGACTACTCGTGCAACTGTTGCACGGCACCGCGCCGAGGTCACCAAGACCAACTCGCTGGCTGTTATTGCCAAGGCTGTCGGCGACAACGCCGGCGGCGTGGGCCGTCAGGCCGCGGTCATCGCCGCAGCTTCCGGTCTGGTTCTGACCAGTGGAATCGCAGCCAACGCTGCTGAGACCAATGTTCAGCGCGAATCCACCTCCGCTTCGGCCCTGGAAGTCCAGTCCGCCGCTCCGGCCACAATCTCGGCCGCTTCCACCATCGCGATCTCCTACGAGAAGCCCGCTGTGACCACGTCGCCGGCTCCCGTCGTCGAGGCCCCCAAGCCCGTCGTGCAGGTCCAGGATTCCAACGCCTCCCGCGCCGGTGGCACCGAGCTTGGTGTCAGCGGCGGCGTCGCTGCCCAGGCTCCCGCCGGCATCGGAAGCGGCTCCGGCGCAACCATCGCCGCCGCTGCCTACGCACAGATCGGCGTGGCGCAGGACTGCACCGCCCTCGCCACCAACGCGCTGGCCGCGGCCGGCATCCACTACCACGGCTGGCCGGCAGGTTACCTGTCCCTGGGCCGCACCGTGAGCGCCGCCGAGGCACGCCCGGGCGACCTCGCCTACTACCAGAACGGCGGCGTGGGCATGGCTCACATCGCGGTCTACGTCGGCAACGGCATGGCAGTCCACGGCGGCTGGAACGGCGGAACCACCGCGCTGTACAGCGTAAACGTCGGCTCCGGCCCGGTCTTCATCCGCGTCGGCGCCTAAGCAAGATCCCAGCACCTTCGAAAGACCCCCGCCTCTTGGCGGGGGTCTTTTGCGTTGCCGCACCGTGAACTTTCCGCGCTGAAGACTGCGCCCGTGAAAAAATATTCGGTGATCCGGCACCTGAGTGTTTACTCTTGTGTTGTCGATCCATAGCCCGACCATGCAGAGGGCAGCCGGCCCTCGTGCCGCTGGCGGGTGCGGCCGTGAAGAGGTATGCGGATGCGCACTCTCGTTCTGAATGCTGGATATGAACCCCTGGCGGTCATCACCTTCCGCCGGGCGCTCGTCCTTGTCCTAACCGGAAAGGCCAGCGTGGTGGCCGAAGGGGACGACCCCGTTGTCGGCCCCCAGGATATTCTGGGCCGCCCGTCCGTGATCCTGCTGAACCGCTACATCCGGCCGAGGTACAACACCATGACAGCGGTGAGCCGCCGCGGCGTGCTCCGCCGCGATGCCCACCGCTGCGCCTACTGCGGCAAGGCTGCCCACACCATCGACCACGTCCAGCCAAAATCCCGGGGCGGGGCCGATTCCTGGGAGAACCTGGTGGCGGCGTGCCTGCGGTGCAACAACGCCAAGAGCGACCACACCCCGGCGGAGATGGGCTGGAAGATCGGTTTTGTTCCGGGCCCGCCAAAGGGCGCCATCTGGCAAATCAAGGAGCTCGAGAAGCCGACGCCGGCTTGGGACCCGTTCCTGTTGCCTGAGTCAGCGGCCTGAACTGCTGCCTGGACTGCTGCCTGAACTGCTGCCGGGCAGTTCATGGCTGATTCGGCGGCAGCCGGCGCCGCGCTAGGCTGAACCGGTGGAGTTCGATGCCATTATTCTCGCCGGGGGACGGTCCTCCCGCCTGGGCGGCGTGCCCAAATCCGGGCTGATCTACGACGGTGCCACCCTCCTTGAGCGCTCACTGCGCGCCGCGGGCGGGGCGCAGCGCACCGTCGTCGTCGGTCCTGACCCCGGGGACCTGCCCGGGGGCGTGCTGAGCTGCAGGGAAGACCCGCCTTTCGCGGGGCCGGCCGCAGCCATCGCCGCGGGACTGGCCGCGCTGGACGCGGACCACCCCGGCCGGCACGGGGCAGCCGCGGCGGCGCCGTTTACCCTGGTCCTTGCCTGTGACATGCCGCGCTCGGCCGAGGCAGTCCGCGCCCTGGCCGAATCGCTGGCCGCGTCTGTTGCAGTTGCGCCGGAACGGGACGGGGGCGACGGCGTCATGGCCGTCTCGGCCGAAGGCCGGAAGCAACCACTCGCGGGGTTTTATGGCACAGCTGCGCTACAACGTTGTGTTGCGGACGCCGCGGCCAGGGGCAGCCTGGAAAACGCGTCGGTCTTCGCCCTTCTTGCTAGGCTGGACGTGCGGGAAGTTCGCGTTCCCCCCGGTTCCACGGATGATGTCGACACCTGGGATGACGCGTCCGCATTAGGCGTTTCCGGTAGGCTTCCAGACCGCGGTCCGGGCGCCGGTCCGGAACTCCGCAGCTGAACTCGACCATGGAGGCAAACGGTGAAAAGCCAGGATGAAACGCTGGAAGACTGGTGCCGTGCCCTGCTCCAGGCCCTGGAGCTGGAAGACGTTGAGATTGACGTGAACGAGGTCCTCGCCCTGGCCGGGGTGGCTGCCCACTCCGTGGTGCGCCCGGCGGCGCCGCTGACGACGTTCATTGCCGGCTTTGCCGCGGGTCTGGCCTCCGGCTCCGGGCAGGCCACGGACTCCGCGTCCATGGAGTCCGCGATGGCCGTGGCGCGCCGGCTCGCCAAGGACTACGCAGCCGCCGAAGCCCCCGGGGCATGACGGCGGCGGCCCCGGACGGCAGCGGACCCACTGTCCCAGGCAGCGACGGCGGTAAAGACGGCCTCAGAGAGGGCTTCACGGAGGGCCCCGCAGACCCTCCCATCCCGGCGGGCCAGGACCCGGCGGGCCAGGACCCGGCGGGCCCGGACCCGACGGACCCGGATTCAACGGACGAAGATTCAACGGACGAGGACACTGCCGGCCAGGACACGGCGGGGGAGCCGCACCGGCACCTGGCCCACACGTGGCAGGAGGCCCGCCAACTCGCGTTCGACTGCGCCGTTCCCATCCCGGCTGCCCCCGTCCCGCTCCGGCAGGCGCTGGGCCGGACCCTCGCAGCGGACGTCGTTGCCCTGCGGGACATGCCCCATTACGCTTCCTCTGCCATGGACGGCTGGGCCGTCAACGGCAGCGGTCCGTGGATCCTGGCCGAACCCAACCAGCTGCTGGCACCGCATCAGGCAAGTCCGATTGCCACCGGAGGCCTCATTCCGGCCGGGGCCAAGGCGGTGCTGCGCAGCGAGAGCGGCATCATCGACGCCGACGAGGACGGCCTGCCTGTCCTGAAACTGGGCGGCAACGCGAAACCGGGGGACCCGCGGAACGGGGACCACATCAGGAAAGCGGGGGAGGAAGCCGCCGCCGGAGACGTCCTGATCAAGGGCGGCACCGTCCTGAACCCCGCCCACCTGGCCCTCGCCGCGCTGGCCGGAAGCGACACCCTTCCGGTGCTCGGCAAGGCCTTGGTGCGGCTCGTCTTCACCGGCTCGGAGGTGGTGACGTCCGGGGTGCCGGCACCCGGGCAGGTCCGGGACACCTTCGGACCCCAACTGGCAGCCGTGGTGGGAATGCTCGGCGGGATTTGCACCGAAGAAGTGAAAATCGGGGATACCTACGCCGAATGGCTCGCCGCGCTCGAGGACACCGATCCTGCCGCCGAAAACCTGCCTGCCGACGTCGTCATCACCACCGGCGGCACGGGTCGCTCCGGAACGGACCACCTCCGCCGATCGGTCACCGAACTCGGCGGCCGCCTGCTGATCGACGGCGTCGCCATGCGCCCGGGCCATCCCGCCGTGCTGGCCGAGCTGCCGGACGGCAGGTACATCCTCGGCCTGCCAGGGAACCCGCTCGCAGCCATGATGGCACTGTCCACGATCGGGGCCCCGCTCCTGGCGGCCCTGGGGCACGGACCAATTCCCCCGCTCGGCGAGGTGCCCTGCGGCTCGACGATTGACGCCGATCCCGGCCGGACACGGCTCATGCCCTTCCGGCTGCTCTATGGCATGGCGTCGCCGGCGCAGCACACCGGCCCGGGAATGATGCGGGGCCTGGCAGCCGCCGACGGCGTGCTGGTGGTCCCGCCCCATGGCGTGCAGCTGGGGGAACTGGTCCCCGCCTTCGCACTCCCTTGGGGGACGCCGCTACCGGACCCGGCGGCAGCCTCCGCCGCGCAGAAGCCGGCCGCGAAGCGGACCGCCAGGAAAGCCGCGGCCAGCGACGGGCCGGTGGACTGGAGTGCCCTCCTGGGCTGAGCCCTGGCCCCCTGCGCTGGCTTCAGGATCAGGCACTTTACAATGATGGAACCAGCCAAAGAATCACGACAACCGCACAACATGTTGCTTAGGAGCACCGGATGGGCCGTGTCACGCAACGCCGCAAAGTGCACAAGATCGTCCTGGATGGGTCCCCTCAGGCCCTCGAATTCCCTGTCCGGCACCGGGAGGACGTCCTTGCCGTCGAGGAACCGCTGGAAATCCGGCTCGGAGACATGTCCTTTTCCGTCACCATGCGAACGCCGGGCAATGACTTCGACCTCGTCGCAGGGTTCCTCGTCTCAGAGGGGATCATCTGGGCTCCCGAACAGCTGGTCTCGCTCAGGTTCTGCGCCGGCGAAGACGCCGACGGCATCCAAACGTTCAACGTCGTGGAGGCTCAACTCCGGCCCGACGTCGTCCGGCCCGAGACCGGACGAAACGTCTTCACCTCCAGCTCCTGCGGCATCTGCGGGACGGACTCGATCGATGCCGTGCGCAAGTCCTCGCACTACAGCCCGGCACAGGATCCGCTGACCGTTCCCGTGGAAACGCTCGCGGGCCTCCCGGACACCCTCCGGTCCGCCCAGGAGGTCTTTGACGCCACCGGCGGCGTGCACGCCGCCGGACTCTTCAGGATCGCCGACGACGGCTCGGCGGAGTTGCTGTGCCTCCGCGAAGACGTCGGAAGGCACAACGCGGTGGACAAGGTGGTGGGCTGGGCGCTTCGCGAAGGCCTGCTGCCGCTCCGGGGCACCGTGCTGCAGGTGTCCGGCAGGGCATCGTTCGAGCTCGTCCAAAAGGCAGCTCTCGCCGGGATCCCGGTCCTTGCCGCTGTCAGTGCCCCCTCCAGCCTGGCCGTCGAGCTGGCCGAGGCCAGCGGGATGACCCTGGCCGGGTTCAGCCGCCGGACCAGCCTGAACGTGTATGCGGGCCAGCAGCGCGTCGCGGTCCCGGCCCCCGCGGCCGGCTAGGGGCAACACTTGGCCAACAGGTTCCCCGCGGCGTAAGTTTTATCCATCGATTGGAGCCAATCGGACCGCCAGCGCTGAAGAGGAACACATTGCACGATGACCGCCGTCTTACGGAAGTCCGGCTGGACCGCTTTCTGCGTGACCGCGTCGCCCCCGCGGTCTACCCGCGCAGCGTCCCGCTGACCCTGAGCAGCTGGGACGCGCCGGACGAACCCGTGCCGGTGCTGGACGCCCTGCGGCACGAGTTCACACCGCAGGAACACGGCGCGGCCTGGGGCCGCCCGTGGAGCACCAAGTGGCTCCGGCTCCGGGGTGAAGTGCCGGACACCTGGGGAACCGCGGCGGCCACGTCGGTGGAAATCCTCGTGGACCTGGGATTCAGCGGCGAGCTCCCGGGCTTCCAGTGCGAAGGCATTGCCTGGCGGTCCGACGGGACCATTATCAAGGCGATTTCGCCTCGGAACCAGCACATTCCGCTCAAACTCCTGGGCACCGGCATGGCTGTCGACTTCTACGTCGAAGCCGCGGCCAACCCCGACTTGTCCCAGAACTGGACATTCGCCGCCACTCCCTACGGCGACAAGGCGACGTCGGGCAGCGAACCGAAGTACCGCCTCGGCATGATCGCCATCGCTGAACGCAACCAGACGGTATGGGAACTGCAGCAGGACATCCTCACCCTTGCCGGGCTCATGCACGAGTTGCCCATGGACCTGCCCCGCCGCCACGAAATCCTGCGGGCGCTCGAACGCATGCTGGACATCATGGACCCCGACGACGTTGGCGGTACCGCGGAGGCCGGACGGGCCGCCCTCGCCGACGTCCTGGCCCGGCCGGCCTACGCCTCGGCGCACCAGCTCGTGGCCACAGGCCACGCCCATATCGATTCGGCCTGGTTGTGGCCGGTACGGGAAACCATCCGCAAGTGCGCCCGGACGTTCTCCAACGTCGTCGCGCTGATGGACGAGTATCCCGATTTCACCTTTTCGTGTTCCTCGGCCCAGCAGCTCGCGTGGATGAAAGAGTATTATCCGGAGCTCTTCGGGCGCATCCGGGACAAAGTCCGCGGCGGCCGGTTCGTTCCCGTCGGCGGGATGTGGGTCGAATCGGACTCCAACATGCCCGGCGGCGAGGCCATGGCACGGCAGTTCCTCGAGGGCAAGAGCTTTTTCCTGGCCGAATTCGGCGTGGAATGCGAGGAAGCGTGGCTCCCGGACACGTTCGGGTATTCCGCGGCCCTGCCGCAGATCATCAAGGCCGCAGGCAGCCGCTGGTTCCTCACCCAGAAGATCTCGTGGAACCAGGTCAACAGGATGCCCCACCACACCTTCAACTGGGAGGGAATCGACGGTACCCGGGTGTTCACCCATTTCCCGCCGGTGGACAGCTACAACTCCGATCTCAGTGCCCGGGACCTGGCGCACGCAGAGCGGAACTACCGGGACCACGGACGCGGAGGCTCCTCGCTGGTTCCGTTCGGATATGGCGACGGCGGCGGCGGGCCAACACGCGAGATGCTGGCCTCGGCGCAGCGCACGGCCGACCTGGAAGGATCCCCGAAAGTGCGGATCGGCTCGGCAGCCAGCTTCTTTGGCCAGGCCCAGGCCGAGTATGAGCCCCTGCCGGTCTGGGTGGGGGAGATGTACCTGGAACTGCACCGCGGCACCTACACCAGCCAGGCCAGGACCAAGCTGGGAAACCGGCGCAGCGAGCACCTTCTCCGGGAGGCCGAACTCTGGAGTGCCACCGCTGCCGTGCGTTCCGGGCACAGCTACCCTGCCGCGGAGCTCAAGCGCCTCTGGCGGCTGGTGTTGCTGCAGCAGTTTCATGACATCCTGCCGGGGAGCTCCATCGCGTGGGTCCACCAGGACGCCGAACGGAACTATGCCGCCGTCGAACGGGGGCTGGAGGCGATCATCACGGACGCCGCGGCCGCAGCCCTCGGCACCGGCAGCCGGGAATTCCTCCTCAACGCTGCCCCGCAGGAGCGCCAGGGCGTGCCTGCCCTGGCCGCTGCCGAGCCGGTCCGGCCCGGGCAGCCGGTCGAGGTCACCGAAGCAGACGGCGGCTACATCCTGGACAACGGCATCATCCGGGCCGTCGTGGACGCCAACGGACTGCTGGCCTCGCTCACAGACCGTGGCACCGGACGCGACGCGATTGCTCCCGGAGAATTCGGCAACCTCCTGGAGCTGCACCGGGACACGCCGAATGAATGGGACGCGTGGGACATCGACGCCTTCTACCGCAGGAACGTTGTCCGACTGGTCGAGGCGCGTTCGGTGAGTCTGGAGCCCGGCCCCCAAGGGGAAAGCCCGAGCGCCGTCGTGGTGGTGGAGCGCATGGCCGGCTCCTCGCCCGTGACCCAGCGGATAGCGCTCGCCGCGGGCGCCGACTCGCTCGCGATCACCACCCTCGTGGACTGGCACGAGAGCGAAAAACTGCTCAAGCTGGGCTTCGCCCTGGACGTCAGGGCAGACCGCTCGGCGGCCGAGACGCAGTTTGGGCACGTGTTCCGCCCCACCCACGTCAACACGTCCTGGGAGGCCGCGAAGTTCGAAATCTGCGCCCACCGCTGGATCCACGTCGCCGAGCCGGGCTACGGGGTGGCCATCTCCAACGCCTCCAGTTACGGCCACGATGTCACCCGCAACGTCCGGGGCGCCGACGGCGGCACCACCACCACGGTGCGGGTCTCGCTCCTGCGGGCGCCGAAGTTTCCGGATCCGTACGCGGACCAGGGCAGGCACGAGCTGCACGTCACGATCCGGCCGGGCGCCACCATCGCGGACGCGGTCGAGGAGGGCTACCGCACCAATCTGGCCCCGCGCGTGGTGCAAGGGGCCCACGGGGTGGAGCCGCTGGTCACCGTGTTCAATCCGGCCCTCGTCATTGAAGCGGTCAAACTCGCTGAAGACGGCTCCGGCGACGTAATAGTCCGGCTGTACGAATCGCTGGGGGAACGATCCGCAGGCCTCCTGAAGGCCAACTTCCCGGTCCGCGGGCTGCACGCCGTGGATTTGTTGGAACGGCCCGTCGACGCCCCGGGCGTGGGGGCAGGCCTCGATTCCGCGGAGCTCACGTTGCGGCCGTTCCAGCTGGTCACGCTGAGGTTTGTGCGCTGACAGGCAGGGCCGTGGTCCCAGCCCCCAGCAGGGACAAAACAGCAGGGACAAAACAGCAGGGACCACACCGGAAAACCCCTTAAACAGGCTGAGTGGGAGCGGTCCTTGCGGACCGCTACCACTCATCCCCCCAATGGCGCTTGGACGGCTGCCTCTGCTTCGCACGGCTGACTTCCGTACACGAAGCGAATGCCGCTTTCACACATTCATGATTCTTTCACGGTCTAATGATTTTGTGAATGCCTTACCCTTTGTTCTTGCGGAATGTTGCGCGAGCGTTACGCGATTCCTTGGCGGCGAGCCCGGAAGCCCAGAACAGTCCCAGACCCAGGACGTAGCCCAGGACGGCCAAATAGTTGACCGTCTGCTGCGCAAGGAACCAGGGGCCAGGTGCGAAGGAGGCTGGGACGCTGCAGGCGGTGGCGAGGGCGCCGAGGCATGTCAGGAGGGCCGCGGCACGCACCAGCCGCGGCAATTGGCTCCTGGTGGTGGCCAGCAAAGCCGGAAGCAGGGCGAGGGAGACGAAGGCAGGATAGGTACGTCCTGCCGCGGCGTAGAACGGCGCCAGGACGGCATTGGGTCCGCCGTTGTCCGTGATGTCCAGCATGCCGGCCGAGGACCCGCGGGTGTCCATGAGAAAGAAGGTCACCGCCACGGCGGCAGCGCTGATGGCCAGGGCCCAGCGCCCGGCCGGGCCCGCGACGAGGCGGTAGCCGCGGGGGTCGGCCAGCCCGGTCGCGACGCGCAGACCGACCAGCAGGACCGCCGCGAACACGAGGAAGCGCAGGATCAGGTGGGTGAGGTTCCAACCGCCGAGCACCGCGTCGATCGCCTCGTAGGGGCCGGGCACCGAGAGCAGGCTGCACAGGGTCGCGAGAACCAGGATCCAGAAAACGGTCCTGTTCCGCCCCTGGATCGCATCCGGAACGCGGAGGAGAAGCACCACGGAACAGATGATCAGCGTGCCCCACTGGAGGGTTGCAATCATTCCGGGTTCTCCCACGTCACTTGCCTGCTCAGCCCCGAGATGGTCAGGTCATGCCAGCTTGCTTCTTCGGCGCCCGCTTCGCAAGCGTCTTGGCCAACCAGATCAGGGACAGTCCCAGGACCAGGCACAGAACGGCCGAGTAGTTGAAGACGAACCGCATGAATCCGAGGGACGGAGGAATGACCGGGGAGAGCAGGCTCAGGGAGATGGCCACGGTGCCCAGCGCGAGCAACGCCGCGCTGGACCGCACCAGGACGGGGAGGCCGCTGCGCAGGGTCCGCACCATGGCCGGAAACAGGGCCACGGTGATGAACGCCGGGTAGAGGCGCCCGGCGGCCCCGTAGTACTCCACCAAGGCGGCATTACGGTCATCCTTGGCGGACAGGGCGACCAGCCCCGCCGAGGAGCCGGCGGTGTCCATTGTGAGGAAGACCAGCACCACCACCGCCGAGGCGGCTGCGGCTACCGCAATTCCAACAGGACCGGTGATGAGCCGCAGGGCGTCGTCCGCGCTGAAGCCCCGGGCCACCCGGACTCCAAGAAAGAAGATGGCGGCGAAAATGACGAAGCGCAGCACCACGTTGGCGATGTTCATGCCGCCCAGGATCTGGTCCACGGCCAGGTACGGGGCATCGATGCTGAGCAGGATCGCCAGGGTCATCAGCGCAAAGATGGCGAACAGGGACCGGTTCACACCGCGGAGGACGCTGGGCACGCGGGCGAGCGTGACGACGCCGCACACCGCCAGCGTGGTCCACTGCAGGATCGCGATCATCCGAGGTTCTCCCAAATTTTTTCTGTCTGTGCCTGCTCCTGCTCATGGCGCCGCAGCGATTTTCCGAGCGCCTGAAGCCGCTCCCCGGCCAGGGCGCTAAGGTCTCCGGCGGAGAGGGCATCCAGCGCGGCCTGCTTCGCCCCTGGCATCCAGCCGGCCTCATCCTCGGTTATCAAGCCCGTGGCGACGAGCCCGGCCGTGAATCCTACGCCCGCCGCGCGGGCAGTCGCGACCGCCAGCTCGGGGGACAGCCTGTTGGCCGTGAGCTGGGCCGAATAGTTCTGGGGTGCCACGCCGGTGGCAGCCGAAACCCGGTGGCGCAACTCACCGTCGTCAATCGCGTCCACCCAGTTCCGGACAGAAGTGGCGTGCGGGGCGGGGCTCAGCGGCGGAGTCATGGAGCTGCCATGGTCACCGTAGCCGCCGTAGGCCGGGGACGAACGGGAAATGACCGCGCGCAACAGGTCCATGGTGGCAACCTGGCTGACAAGCTCGGCGGGGGTCGGCGGCTGCGGCGGGGCGGCCAGTTCCGCATAGTGGTCGAAGGAAGCCAGTTCCGTCAGCGGACTCAAGTCCAGGGCCCGGCTGATGCTGACCAGGGTGGTCTCGGCCACTTTCCCGCGCACCAGCTGCTGGGCCAGGGTGGTGCGCTTGATCCCGGAGATCCTGCAGATATCGGCTGTGCTCGCCGACGGGGCAACCCGGTGAAGCCAGAGTTGGAACGCCTTTGCGGGTAGTGGCATCTAGGGCTTCCTGCGGAGTCGACGGGCAGTATGGCTACTGTCATGCGGTGGGGCAGCGGCGATTGGGGCGGGGGATGGAAGCGGTGTGGAGGCGTGGGCTGGGATTTTACGTGAGGTCCTAATTCAACTATGCTAAATGGTCGAACCCGCTGGTCCGTACACCCCCCAAGTCCGGACCGGCGGGTTCTTCTATGCCCGGCTGGTTTTCGGCCAGCCGCGACGGGCGGTTTCTCCCAGTCGGGACGGCCCGTTTGGGCCGCAGTGAGAGGATGAACTAATGACTGCAACCCTTGTTGCCAAGGACCTTTCCGGTGGTCACGATCACCGCACACTCTTCTCGAAGCTGTCCCTGACCGTAGCGCCCGGCGACGTCGTTGGCGTCGTCGGCGCCAACGGTGCCGGCAAATCCACCCTGCTGCGGCTGCTGGCCGGCGTCGACAATCCGCAGGAAGGCACAGTGAGCCTGGCCCCCGCCGACGCCTTTGTGGGCTGGCTGCCGCAGGAACACGAACGAATTGCCGGCGAAACGGTCGCAGACTACATCGCCCGGCGCACAGGCTGCGCGCAGGCGACCATGGAGATGGAGTCCACCGCCGAGGCGCTGGGCTCCGGCGCTCCCGGCTCCGATGACGCCTACTCCCTGGCCTTCGACCGGTGGATGGCCTCCGGCGCCGCCGACCTGGAGGACCGCATCCCGCCCGTCCTGGCGGACCTTGGCCTCGAGGTGGGGCCGGACGCCGGAATGACCGGCCTGTCCGGCGGCCAGGCGGCCCGCGTGGCGCTCGCCGCCCTGCTGCTGAGCCGGTTCGACATCGTGCTCCTGGACGAACCCACCAATGACCTGGACCTCAACGGGCTGGCCAAGCTCGAGGCCTTCGTGCAGGGCCTGCGCGGCGGCGCCGTCCTGGTCTCGCATGACCGCGAGTTCCTGGCGCGCTGCGTCACCACCATCGTGGAACTGGACCTCGCGCAGAACTCCGTGGCGGTGTACGACGGCGGCTACGAGGCCTACCTGGAGGAACGCGCCGTCGCCCGCCGGCACGCCCGGGAACGCTTCGAGGAGTACGCCAACACCAAGGCCGACCTCGTTTCCCGGGCCCGCACACAGCGCGAATGGAGCTCCCAGGGCGTACGGAACGCCATGAAGAAAAACCCGGACAATGACAAGATCCGGCGTGCCGCCAGCACCGAGTCCTCCGAGAAACAGGGCCAGAAGGTCCGGCAGATGGAGTCCCGCATCGCCCGGCTCGAAGAAGTTGAAGAGCCGCGCAAGGAATGGCAGCTGCAGTTCAGCATCGGGGCGGCCCCCCGCTCCAGCGCCGTCGTCGCCACCCTGCGCGACGCCGTCGCGCAGCAGGGCGACTTCACCCTGGGCCCGGTGAACCTGCAGCTGAACGCGGGGGAGCGGATCGGGATCACCGGCCCCAACGGCGCCGGCAAATCCACCCTGCTCCGGCTCCTGCTTGGCGTCCAGCAGCCCGACTCCGGTGACGCCTCCATGGGTGCGTCCGTGGCCGTCGGCGAGATCGACCAGGCGCGCGGCCTGCTGGCCGGCGAGCTGTTGCTCGCAGACGCCGTCGAAGCCGTACTGACCGATCAGACCCCCGCGGAGGTGCGCACCCTGCTGGCCAAGTTCGGCCTTAAAGCCGATCACACCAACCGGTCCGTCGACTCCCTCTCCCCGGGGGAACGGACCCGGGCCGCCCTGGCGCTGCTGCAGGCCCGCGGCGTCAACCTGCTGGTGCTGGACGAACCCACCAACCACCTCGACCTTCCCGCCATTGAACAGCTCGAGGAAGCCCTCGACAGCTATGACGGCGCGCTGCTGCTGGTCACCCACGACCGCCGGCTGCTGGAAAACGTCCGCCTTGACGCGCGCTGGAACGTCGAGAACGGCGTCGTCACCGAGCTGCACGCCGATGCCCCGAAAGGCAACACCAAATGAGCATGGACCGGGTTGCCTGGAGCTCCCTCTACAACATCACCCGCGCCTCCAGCGGGTCCAAGCCGTTCTCGAAGGAAACGCTGAAGCGTGTCTTCAGTTTTGCCCGCCCCCACCGCAGCCGGCTGATCGCCTTCGTGCTGCTGTCCATTGTGATGGCCGTCCTGGCCGTTGCCACCCCGGTCCTCGCCGGGCAGGTGGTCGACGAGATCATCGCCCATGCGGATGTCGGAACGGTTCTCTGGCTGGCCGTCCTGATCGCCATCGTCGCGGTTGCCGAGGCCGGGCTGGGCCTTGTGACCCGCTGGCTGTCCTCCACCATCGGTGAAGGCGTCATCGTGGACCTGCGCACGAAGGTCTTCGACCACGTCCAGAAGATGCCGATCGCCTTCTTCACCAGGACCCGGACCGGGGCCTTGGTCAGCCGGCTGAACAACGATGTCATTGGCGCGCAGTCGGCCTTCGCCGGCACGCTCTCCGGCGTGGTCAGCAATGTCGTGGCCCTGGCGCTGACCCTTGCGGTGATGCTGAACAAATCGTGGCTTGTGACGGTGCTCGCGATGATCCTGTTGCCGATCTTCCTGATCCCCGCGCGCCGAATGGGCTCCAAACTGGCCGATCTGCGGCGCGAAGCCGCCGAACACAACGCCACCATGGGCACCCAGATGACCGAGCGCTTCTCCGCACCCGGCGCCACTCTCGTCAAGCTCTTCGGCCGCCCCGACGAGGAGTCCCGCGAGTTCGCCCTCCGGGCCGGCCGGGTCCGGGACATCGGCGTCCGCACCGCCATGCTGCAGTTCACCTTCGTCACGGCGCTGACGCTGGTCTCGGCCCTGGCCCTTGCGCTGGTCTACGGCCTGGGCGGCTGGCTCGCACTCTCCGGGCAGCTGGCCGCGGGCGACGTCGTGGTGCTCGCGCTGCTGCTCACCCGCCTGTACGCGCCGCTCACGGCACTTTCGAACGCGCGGGTGGAGATCATGAGCGCCCTGGTCAGCTTCGAACGCGTCTTTGAGATCCTGGACCTCAATCCGCTCATCCAGCAGAAGCCGGACGCGGTGGCCTCCCCGCCAGGTCCGCTCTCGGTGGAGTTCGACAACGTCCGGTTCGCCTACCCCTCGGCGGAGAAAGTCTCGCTGGCCTCCCTGGAGGACGTGCGGACCCTGGACACCCGCGGCGGCGAGGAAGTGCTGCACGGCATCAGCTTCCGGGTGGAGCCAGGGCAGACAGTTGCGCTCGTCGGCTCCTCGGGAGCGGGCAAGTCCACTATCGCGCAGCTCCTGTCGCGCCTGTACGACGTCGACTCGGGCGCCATCCGCTTCGGCGGCACCACGCCCGGCACGGACGTGGACGTCCGCGACCTCACGTTCGACTCGATGCGGGCAACCCTCGGCATGGTGACGCAGGACGGTCACCTGTTCCACGAAAGCATCGCCTCCAACCTGCGCCTGGCCCGCCCGGAGGCCACCGACGAGCAGATGTGGGATGCGCTGCGGCGTGCCCGGCTCGAAGACATGATCCTGTCCTTGCCCGATGGCCTGAACACCGTGGTGGGGGAGCGCGGCTACCGCCTCTCCGGCGGCGAGCGGCAACGCCTGACGATCGCCCGCCTGCTCATCGCGCAGCCGCGGGTGGTCATCCTCGACGAGGCCACCGCCGCGCTGGACTCCACCAACGAGGCCGCCGTCCAGGAGGCCCTGGGCGCCGCGCTGGAAGGCCGCACCGCCGTCGTGATCGCCCACCGGCTCTCCACGATCCGCGCAGCGGACGCGATCCTCGTGGTGGAGGACGGCTCGATCGTGGAGCGCGGCACCCACAAGGAGCTCCTCGCCGCCGAGGGCCGCTATGCGGAGCTGTACCGGACGCAGTTCTCCGAGGCCAGCGCGTTCGCGCAGGAGGCTGTGCCCGGATAACGAGCCTGGGTGTTTGGGGCGGTGTTTGGCAGCGTGTTTGGGGGCGGGTGTTTGGGGCCCGTGCGGGACGGGTCCTAGCCCGCTGACGGTTTGGCGGACAGGGCCGGCAGCACATGGTCCGTCAGCAGCGGGGCGAGATCGCCCGGCAGCTCGGCGGCGAGGTCCAGCCAGCGGATCTCGGCGATTTCCGCCGACGGCCGGGCGCTCCACACACCCGGAGCCGTGAAGACGGTGGCCTCAATCTGGGTGGCCGCCTCGTTGGCGGCATCCGCCAGCCAGCAGCCCAGCAGGTCCAGCCGGTCCGGGGCCAGCACGATCCCCACCTCTTCCTGGAGCTCACGCGCCGCTGCCTGGGCCGCCGTTTCGCCGGGCTCGGGTTTGCCGCCCGGATGCATGAACTTGTCGGTGCCCCGTTTCCGGACGGTCAGGAGGCGTCCGGAGCGATCGAAGACGCAGACGGCTGAGACGATAATGCGCGGGTTCACTCAGCCCGCCTTGCGTCCGGAGCGGCGTAAGGTGCTACGTCGCCTGCTGCGTCGGGTGCTTCGTCTGGTCCTGCCGCCAGCCGGTGCAGGACGGACTCCAGCAGCTGGTTTTTGGCGGGCCCGGTGACGTCCCAGCGGTAGCCGCATTCGTCCGGCCCGAGAAACCTGTAGGTCACGCGGTAGGTGTCAGGGTCGCACCAGTGCACGTCCTGGTTGGCCTCCCCGGCAAAGCCCATGCGGTGGAACGGGCGGCCGTCCGGGAAGTACACGTCCAAGACATCGGGCGTGTCTGCCGGCTGCAACAGATATTCCCGGCTCGCCGGCCCGGTGAACGGCGCGCCGCCCACGGATGTCCAGCGCGCGGTGCCGTCTTCACGCCACAACAGGCCGCCGTCGTCGTTGGCCGTGAAGCGTACGACGCCGGTGAAGGTTCCGCTGGTCCCGGTGCTGCGGTCCAGCAGGGTGCGGTCGACGGACCAGGAGCCGCGCAGGTAGGCGCGGAGGTCAAAGCCCGGACCCGTGTCCGGGGTTTCGTCCGGGGCAGGAATGTTCAAGTGCCCTCGATTGGAATCGAACCAACGACACCGGCTTTAGGAGAGCCGTGCTCTATCCACTGAGCTACGAGGGCGGGCATCCGCGTGCGGGCGGCCAGGGGGCCGGTCCGGTCGGACACGGATATAAGCATACAAGGTGAGCGCGCGTACTACGCTCTTGGCATGACTGCAGGAACCACCGAGCTTTCCGCCGGAGCCCTCTACTACCCGGATGTGGCCGCGACCCGGTTTTACGTCGGGGCCCTGGCGAAGCTGAGCGTGCTGCAGTATTTCGTGGCGGAGGCGGCTGTGATCGGCGCCTGGGCGGGAGCGGAACCATACAGCCGCCGCACCGGCTACATCAGCGACCTCGGTGCTTTGGCGTGCGGGGATTTCGACGGCCGGGACGTTTGCTCGCCGGCGCATCTGCTGATGAACGCGTCCTTTGTGGTCCAGGGCCTTGGCATGGTGGTCGGTGCGCTCCTGCTCGGCTCTGCGCTTCTGTGCTGTGCCGCGCGGCCCGGCGTGCCCCTCAGGCGCGGCCGGATGCCGGGCCGGATGGCTGCCCGGGCGCACGGCCGGGCGGGCTGGGGCGCGGGAGCGGTGGCAGCAGGCGCCGCACGGCTGCTGACCGGCACCGCCGGGGCCGGAACGGTCATCGTGGGGCTGGTGCCTGAAGACACGGGATCAGCCTGGCACGTGGCCGGCGCCCTGATGTACTTCGCGGCCGGTGCCCTGGCGCTCCTGGTCCTCGGTTGGCTTTGGCTGCGGCAGACGCCGCTCGGGTGGTTCATTCTTGCCTGCGGCGCCGTGTCCCTGGCGGCGCTCATTGCGGGCGGCCTGACGGGCATGCACGTGCCGGAACCCGGCGCCCTGGAGCGACTCATGGGCTACCCCATAACGCTTGGCATCGCCGCGGCCGGACTGGTCATCGCCCAGCGGGTCCAGCACGAACGCACAGTGCGCAAGCTGGCCCGGGCCCAGGCCCGCTGAGGCATTTCCGGTGTGTCTGATAACTGGCAACCGTCTGAGCTTGCATTATCATGAGGGCACTCACCGGAACATTCCGGTGCGGGCGTGCGGGATTTGCCGTCGGCGCACGCCAGTATGCCGACTTTGCAGTCTTATGGGGACGAATGCCAGAGCAGCTTGTCTTGCCGCGCTTGGATGCGGAGAGCGTGACAACCGAACAGAAGGTTGCGATCAGGCGCCTGCAACGGGGCGCCGAGGGGCGTTCCGTGTATGTCAGTTCCCGGCCCAAGAAAGTGAAGGAGCGCCCCGTGATTGCCAAGACAAGCGAGGAAGTCGACGGGGAAACGATTCCTTACCACGGCGACCGACGGCTGAACCGTGACCTCCGGGGCTCCACCGGCCGCCGCCGTCGAATTGCGGTGCGATGACGCTCGAGGCCCTGGCCGGGCCCGAGGGGCGGCTGCCAGACGGACAGCTGCCAGACGGACAGCTGCCAGACGGACAGCTGCCGGACAAGGCAGCCGGTGCCGCAGCCGGCGCTGGCCTGGGAGTGGCGGCTGTGGCCGCGCCCCGGGCGATCGACGGGGCCTTCGCGGACCGTGATGTGGACGGTGGTGTTGACGGCGCCGCGGCCCGTGCCATTGGCGTACGGATGATCGACGGCGGAATCATCGAGGTCCTGCTGCCCGCCAACGAGGAGATCGAGGGTCCGGAGGCGCGCATCGCCGGTGACACCGTCCGTACGCTCGCCGCGGGACGGCGGATGCCGGTGCTCCTGGTGATCACCGGCGTCGTCGGTGTCAGTATTGAGGCGCGGCGGGTCTACAGCGGTTCCATAGCGGCGACAGCGTTCGCCCTGGTGGGCGAGAGCCCCGTGGACCGGGTTATTGCCCACTATCTCCTGCGGTCCAGAAGCGAGACGATCCCCGCGCAGTTCTTCACCTCAGAATCCGCGGCCGTCGAATGGTTAAGGCAGTACACCCGTGAAGAATGAGGCGCCGGACCCCAGGCTGCACGCCCTCGTAGAAGGCATCGTGCGGATCGCCGGAGGCGATCTGAGCACCAGGATCCCGCATTCCGGAGCCCGCGACGACGTCGCCGCCGTCATTGCCGGAATCAACCTGATGGCCGATGACCTGCAGACCATATACCAGGAGCTGGAGGAGCGGGTCGAAAGCCGTACGGCCATGCTGCGAGCGGCGCAGGTGGAACTCGAACGCATGGCGCTCACCGACCCCCTGACCCAACTGGCCAACCGGACGGCACTGAACTCGGCCCTGAGCCATGCCCTGGCGGAGTCCTCGCGCGGCGAGATGCCCCCGGCACTGCTGATTCTCGATCTCGATTCCTTCAAAGGCATCAACGACACGCTCGGGCACAGCGCCGGCGACGACGTGCTGCGGGTCATCGCACGCCGGCTCCAGGACGCCGTCCGCGAAACGGATACTGTGGCGCGCCTCGGCGGCGACGAATTCGCCGTCATGCTGCCGAAGTCCAATCTGGTCAGGGCACGCAGGGTGGCGAACAGGATCCTCACGGCGCTCAGCGAGAGCCTCGCCGTCGGGGACCTGAAAATCACGTGCGGAACGAGCATCGGCCTGCGGATCGCGGAACCTGGCCAGTCCGTGGACGACCTGGTCATGGAGGCCGACACCGCCATGTACGCGGCCAAGGCCCAGCCGCACGGCAGCATCAAAGTGTTCGAACCGGCCCTGCTGTACGCCCGCCGGTTGCAGAGCGTCATGGTCACGGAAATGCGCGAAGCGATCCGGCAGGACCAGCTGACCCTGCACTACCAGCCGGTGGTGGACCTCGCCTCGGGCCGGATCGAGGGCGTCGAGGCGCTGGTCCGGTGGAATCACCCGGAGCGTGGTCTCCTCATGCCGGACCAGTTCATTCCCCTGGCCGAGGAAACCGGCATGATTGTGGACCTGGGCCACTGGGTACTGCGCAATTCCGTGCGTCAATTGCGCAAATGGCAGCAGGATCTGCAGGTGGACAGCGCGTTCAACGTCCGCGTCAACATTTCCACCACCGAACTTCAGAATCTCGAACTGATCGAACACGTGCGCGACATCCTCAGGGAAACCGGCGTCGACGCATCAAACCTGATCGTGGAGCTGACGGAGTCTATGGCCGTCAACGGCGGGGACGTCGACCAGTATTCGCTCAACGGCCTGCGGCGCCTCGGCGTGCAGCTTGAAATCGATGACTTCGGGACCGGCTATTCCTCCATTAGCTACCTGCGCAAGCTGCCGGTGAACGTGGTCAAGATCGATCGAAGCCTGATCAGCGGCCTCGGTGCCGACGAGCAACAGCGGGACTTTGTGGCCGCGGTGCTGCACCTCATTCACGCCTGCGGCCTCAAAGCGTTGGCCGAGGGCATCGAGACGGTGGAGCAAGCCGATGTGCTCCGGGAGATGGGCTGCGGCAGCGGCCAGGGCTACTATTTCGGCCGGCCGGCACCGGCCGAGGAGATTATGGCGCTGATCAACCGGGGTAAATTCGGTTCTTAGCGCCGGTCTTGATGGTTATTTTCGGAAGTTAAGCAGCGGCGGGTGCTGGAATCACTTCCAGCACCCGCCGCCTGTCAAAGCAGTCTCCGTTACTTCTTGATGGAGTCCGGCCACCAACCGATAGCGGCGACGGAGCTCTGGCCGGAGGTGTCGGCTGCAGCAGAAATCGCTGCGGAGGCGGACATGCCCGCGGCTGCCAGCGCACCGGCGACGAGGAGTGTTGCAAGGGTCTTCTTCATAAGGACTCCTGATACGTAAGAGGCTGATGTGACGCGTGTGACTTGTGGTGCAGATTTAGTATAGGGCCAAACGACACGCCGTTGGGTAACAATTCGTTCCGCTGCGAGCGGATTCGTGATATTCGCGCGAAGCTGCGGAAGTCCTGAGTCAATACTGCGCAGGTCTTGCTTGCGCGGTTTGTTCGTTTCCGCTCCCGCGGCAACGGATAATTGGGACATGCAACAAAGCTCCGTTTCACCCTCGTACGCCGCTGCAGAGCTGCAGGCGCGCGAGTTCCGGTCCAGCCACGACTTCCGCGAGGCCGCGAATGCCGCGCAGGCGGCGGCAGACATTGCCAGTGCCGAAGGTGATTCGTCTTCGTGGTGGCACATGACGTTGTTCCGGGCCGAGAGCCTCATTGCCGCCGGAGAAATTGAAGCTTGCGCGGAACTTGCCGCCACATTGATTGCTGAACCCCGGGACGGGAACCTGCAGCTCCAGGCCCAGGTACATATCCTCCTGGCCCTGACCCGACGGGGCATGGGTCTGCTCGAAGAGGCCGCCGATGAGGCCAGGATCGCTGCGGACCTCATGGACGACGAGGACGACGTAGAAATCGCGGTCAAGGCCCGGCAGGCCCTCATTGCGGCTCTCGCCGACAGCGGTAGGCTTGACGAAGCGTGGGCGGAAAGCCTCGTCATGGCCGACATCATTTCGGGCGAAGTTGATGACCAAATCGTAGGTAAGGCGTACTGGGTCATTGGAAACGTCGCATTCCTTTGCAGCAAAGTCGCCGAGGGGCTCCACTATCACGAGCTCGCCGCTGCCACCTTTTCACCGGCCCGAAACCTCACTGTCTGGGCAAAATTCAACAAGGCGTCCGCGGCCATGCGGCTCGCAGCCGATGTTGCGGACGCGGACACCCTGCGCTGCATCGAACGCGCTGAGCTGGCCACCGACGTCATTGGCGGCACTGAGGAAGATCACGTACTGCTCAAACTAAACCGCGGACACTGGAATTTCCTTGCCGGGGACCAAAAAGCGGCGGTCGACACCCTCGAAAGCATCTTCCCGGTCCCCGAGAAAACATCACCGCAAATTCTGGGCGAGGTATTTCTGTTGCTGGGCCGGTCCCACGCCGCCTTGGGAAACCGGGCCGAGGCCCGGAAGTACTTGATGGAAGCCGCCGACCACTTTGAGAAATCAGGAGCCCCGCAACGTGCGGAGCAGGCCCTTGAATTCCTGAACGACGTGCCCTGACCCTGCGCTGAGGTGGACATGCCCTCCGCTGGACGTGAGCCCTGGACATAATGGCAAGATGTCCGCCGGCCGGGCTTAAGGCTGGGCATGTCCCGCGCCCGAGGTCAGGTGCAAGGGAAGACTCCAGCCGCCGCGGCTAAGGCTGGGCATGTCCCGTGGCAGGGGAAGCAGCGGAGGCCTTGCGGCCGAGGAATACGGCCGCACCGCCGGCGACGAGGCTCAGCGCCAGGAGTACCCAGCCGGCGACGGTCAGCATGGACGCCAGGGCCACCTGACCGCCGTCGAGGTTTCCGGCCGACATCATTGCATCGATCACGGTGTTGCCCCACAGCCTGACCGCCGCAAAGAGCAGCGGCAGTGACCACAGCGCCCAGCGCAGGGATTTCCGGGCCACGTTGGTTCCGATCAGCAGCAGCCAGGTGAAGCCAAAGATCAGCGGGAAGAGCGTCCCGGCCGTTTTGTGGACGTAGCTCAGCTGGCCCACGGCGTCGGCGTCCATGGCCGCGCGCAATTGCTCCACGAACCCCTGGTCAAAACCGCCGATCAACGAGTCCGGCATTGCCAGGCCGTCCGACAATTGCGTGAGCTGGTTGAGGGTGAGGAGGTGCAGATACCAGAACAGGAAGAGGCTGGCCACGACGCCGGCGATCACAATCAGAGTGCTGTTGCTCTGTGCCTTCTGCGGTGTCCGGTTGGTGGTCGGATTGATCACCGGCGGGAGATGGTGCTGGGGGACCGCCGCGTTAGCGCCGTGCTTTTTGATCCGCTGCGCGGGTGTCTTGGCCATGGCTCCATTATCGCCCGTCCTGCACAGCATCCCGCGCCGGCTGTTCAGTGCCAGCGGGCGCCGTTAGTCTGGAACGCGTGACCGAACTAGGAAAACACCGGCTTGGCCGGCACAGCACCGCAGATCTCGACCCGTCACTGGACGACTACCAACTGGCCGAGGCCCTGGTCCGCGAGGCCGGCACGCTGGCGCTGTTGATGCGGCAGGCGGGGCTTGAGGGCAGGCAGAAGACGTCGGTCTCGGACGTGGTCACCGCGGCCGACCACGCCGCCGAGTCCTACGTGCTGGAACAGCTTCGGCGCTGCCGGCCCAACGACTCTGTTTTGGGCGAAGAGGGCGCCTCCGTGACGGGCAGCAGCGGCCGGACCTGGGTCATTGATCCCGTCGACGGGACATTCAACTTCCTGCACGGATCCACGTACTGGTGCTCGGCCATTGCCCTGAAGGATTCCTCCGGTGCAGGGCTCGGCGCCATCTTCCAGCCGGAGGAGGACAAACTCTGGCTGGGCGGGACGTCCCGGCCGGCCACGCTCAACGGCGAAAAACTGGTCACATTCCTCCCCAGCGCGTCCGGCGGCACGGGGCGTTCTGACACCCCGGTGTCTGAACTCGGCGCGGCAACGTACATCCACCCGACGTGGCTTGCCGATCCAATGTGTGCCATGCCCTGGCACGCAGCAGCGACGTCGGCGGCCGCACTTCGGATGTTCGGGTCCGGCTCCTGCGACCTCGGCCGGGTGGCGGACGGGCAGCTCGGCTGCTGGTTCCAGCACAGTTGCCCTGAATGGGACTGGCTGCCCGGGAAGGCCATCGTAGAAGCGGCGGGCGGGGCGACCGACGTCGTGCGCGTCAACGGACTGAACTGGTTCATCGCGGGAGGTGCGACGGCGGTGCGGCAGCTGCGCGCCGCGCTCAGCTCCGGCGCCGTCGGCTAGGCTTCCCGCCGGCAGGACCTGGCCGGAGGACATGCCCGTGCCGCGGTGCGGGTCCGGGGGACATGCTCATTCTTCGCGACCAGGACTGGGCATAGGGGGATTATGTCCACTGGGCACGGGCGGCGGAGGGCATGCTCGTTCCGCGGTGGTGTATCCGTGGGGCATGCCCATTCTTCAGGACAGCCTCCGTGGGGCATGCCCATTCTTCAGGACAGCCTCCGTGGGGCATGCTCATTCTTCGCGGTTAGGACTGGGCATAGGGGGATAATGTCCACTGGGCACGGGCGCAGAGGGCATGCTCATTCTTCGCGGTAAGGGCTGGGCATAAGGGGATTATGTCCACC
>NZ_CAKKMF010000030.1 GCF_918697925.1 Arthrobacter sp. Bi26 | reverse complement strand
AGGTTAGGGGGCCGGTGGGGATCACAGCGGGATGTTCCCGTGCTTCTTGGCGGGCAGGGCGGCCCGCTTGTCCCGGAGGGCGCGCAGGCCCTTGATGATCTGCACCCGGGTCTCGGACGGTGCGATGACGGCGTCCACGTAGCCGAGCTGGGCGGCCTGGTAGGGGTTGAGCAGCTCTTCCTCGTACTGGCGGATCACCTCGGCGCGCTTGGCCTCGACGTCGCCGCCGTTCTCTGCCACCGCGGCGAGTTCACGGCGGTACAGGATGTTCACTGCGCCCTGGGCGCCCATGACGCCGATCTGGGCGGTGGGCCAGGCGAGGTTGAGGTCCGCGCCAAGCTTCTTGGAGCCCATCACAATGTAGGCCCCGCCGTAGGCCTTGCGGGTGATCACGGTCAGCTTGGGCACGGTGGCCTCGGCGTAGGCGTACAGCAGTTTCGCGCCGCGGCGGATGATGCCCTGGAACTCCTGGTCCTTGCCGGGCAGGAAGCCCGGGACATCAACGAGCGTGATGATGGGGATGTTGAAGGCATCGCAGTGCCGGACGAAACGGGCGGCCTTCTCCGATGCCGCAATGTCCAGGGTGCCGGCGAACTGCATGGGCTGGTTGGCCACGATGCCCACTGTGTGGCCCTCCACCCGGCCGTAGCCGATGATGACGTTCGGGGCGTAGAGGGACTGCATCTCCAGGAAGTGAGCGTCGTCGACGATCTGCTCGATGACCTTGCGCATGTCGTACGGCTGGTTGGCCGAGTCCGGGATCAGCGCGTCCAGGGCGAGGTCGTCGTCGTCGACCTCCAGCTCCTGGGAGTGCTCCAGCGCCGGAGCTTCGGCGAGGTTGTTGGAGGGCAGGAAGTCCAGCAGTTCGCGGACGAACTCGACCGCGTCGGCTTCGTCGGAGGCCAGGTACGTCGAGGTGCCGGTGTTGGCGTTGTGCTGGCGGGCACCGCCGAGGGTTTCCATGTCCACGTCTTCGCCGGTGACGGTCTTGATGACGTCCGGGCCGGTGATGAACATGTGGGAGGTCTTGTCCACCATGACCACGTAGTCGGTCAGGGCGGGGGAGTACGCCGCGCCGCCGGCGGAGGGGCCCATGATGAGGGAGATCTGCGGGACGACTCCGGAGGCGTGGACGTTGTTGCGGAAGATGTCCGCGAACATGGCCAGGGAGGCGACGCCCTCCTGGATGCGGGCACCGCCGCCGTCGAGGATCCCGACCACCGGGCAGCCGTTGCGCAGTGCGAACTCCTGGACCTTGACGATCTTTTCGCCGTTGACCTGGCTCAGCGAGCCGCCGTAGACGGAGAAGTCCTGGCTGTAGACCGCGACCGGGCGGCCGTCCACCGTGCCGTAGCCGGAGACGAGCCCGTCGCCCAGCGGCTTCTTCTTCTCCATGCCAAACGCGGTGGAGCGGTGCACGGCCAGCGCGTCAAATTCGACGAAGGAGCCGGCGTCCAGCAGCAGGTCGATGCGCTCGCGGGCGGTGTTCTTGCCGCGCGCGTGCTGCTTGGCGATCGCTTCCGGACCGGAGGGCTGCTCGGCACGGGCCTGGCGGTCGCGGAAATCTGCAATCTTTCCCGCAGTCGTGGTCAGATCGTGGCTCATCAAATGTCTCCGGCTCTGTCGCTATGTTGTACGGCGCCCGTCTGCGGTGTCCTTTGGCTGGAATCCACAAAAGCAGGGCTCTGCTGGCAAGTCTAGTGACGGTATTGGCAGGTGCCGCTGTAGGGAACCTACAATTTTCCCGCCGCGAAGCTCCCGCACCGCTTTGTTACCCGTCGGTAACATCAGTCCGCTAGAGTGTGGGCATGACTTCAAGCAATGATGCTTCGGGCACCGCCGCAGGGCCGTACCAGGCCGCCGGTTCCCTTCAGGGCCGCACTGTCCTCATCTCCGGGGGCAGCCGCGGCATCGGCCTGGCGATCGCGCTCCGCGCAGCCCGGGACGGCGCCAACATCGTCCTGATGGCCAAGACCGGCCAGCCGCACGCCAGGCTGGAAGGCACTGTCTATACCGCCGCCGAACAGATCGAGGCCGCCGGCGGCCAGGCGTTGCCGCTGGTCGGCGACGTCCGCAACGACGCCGACGTCGCCGGCGCTGTCGGCGCCGCTGTGGACCGCTTTGGCGGGATCGACGTCGTCATTAACAATGCTTCGGCGATCGATCTCTCCGCGACCGACGACGTGGACATGAAGCGCTACGACCTCATGCAGGACATCAACGTCCGTGGCACCTTCCTGCTCTCGAAGATGGCGCTGCCGGCCCTGCGGGCATCCGAGGCCGGGCACATCCTCACGCTCTCCCCGCCCCTGAACCTGGACCCCAAGTGGGCCGGCCTGCACCTGGCCTACACCATGGCGAAATACGGCATGAGCCTGACCACGCTGGGGCTGGCCGAGGAGCTCAAGGCCGACGGCGTCACCGTGAACTCGCTCTGGCCCTGTACGTTGATCGACACCGCGGCGATCCGCAACATGCCCGGCGGCGACAGAATCGTCAAGGGCGCCCGCAGCCCCGAAATCATGGCCGACGCCGCCCACGCCGTGCTGACCGGCGCCAATGCGGTTCCGGCTCACGGCAGCCGGAGCGGAAACTTCTACACGGATGAAGAAGTTCTGGCGGCGGCAGGGGTGACGGACTTCAGCCCGTACAGCCTCGGCGCGCCGGAGGATCAGCTGGTGCCGGACATCTTCCTCTGAACTTGCTGAGTGTTTTCGGCCGCCTGCCCTGCGGAAATTCCCCTGCTTTGAGGATCTGACGCCGAAAATCCCCGGCGTGTCCGGCCGACCCGCCGGACATGCCGGCCAAAGGTGGGGAGTTTCAGCAGAGGTTTTGAGTCAACGGGGGCGGGAGCCTCGGTGCGCTTTCCTCGGTAGGATTCAAGCATGGAAGCCGTGCAGGAAACCCCGGACCGTCCGCCCCTCGACCTGAGTGCCCTCAGCGATGAGGCGTTCCTGTCCGCCAACGGAATTCCGCGGCTGACGGTGGTTGAGTCCACCGGCTCCACCAATGCCGATCTCCTCCGCGGCGTGACCGAGGATCCCACCGCCTGGCCGGACCTGTCGGTGCTGACCGCCGAGTACCAAAGCGCCGCGCGCGGCCGGCTCGACCGCCGCTGGGAGGCGCCGGCCCGCAGCTCCGTCTCCGTCTCGCTGGTGCTGCGGCCCGTCAACGCTGCCGGCCGGCCGCTGCCGACCCACAGCTACTCCTGGCTCTCCCTCCTGGCCGCCCTTGCCCTGCGTGAGGCCCTGACGGAAACGGCTGGCCTTCCGGCGGAACTCAAATGGCCCAACGACGTCCTGGTGCGGGGCCGGAAGATCGCAGGCATCCTGGCCCAGCTCGGTCCGCTCGGCGGCGCCGGCACGCCCCCGGTCATCCTGGGAACGGGCCTGAACGTCACGCTGACCGAGCCCGAGCTCCCGGTCCCCACCGCCACGTCCGTGTTGCTGGAGAATCCGGACACGGTGGACCGGACGGAGCTCCTGAAGAGCTACCTGTCCCGCTTCGCCACCCTCTACCGGAGTTTCTGCAACGCCGACGGCGACCCCTCCGCCGGCATGGCCGGCGGCCCGTCGCTGCATAAGAGGGTGGAACACCTGCTGTCGACCCTCGGCAAGCAGGTCCGTGCCCAGCTCCCGGGCGATCACGAGATTATTGGCCACGCCACGCGCCTGGACGAATACGGTTCGCTCCTGGTGGTCGACGCCGCGGGCCATGAGCATGTGGTAACGGCCGGCGACGTCGTGCACCTGAGGCCGTGGAACCCGGCCGGAACCGGCGGGCAGGGCGACGGCCGCGGCGGCGCGGAAAGCGGTTATGCGTAAAGTGCTCCTGCCGGGAGAGCAAGTGATTGTGGTGACCCGGCCTCAGCCCAGGATGCTCATTGTCCCGGGGCTGATGTTCATTGTCGTTCCGGCGTTGGCGGCCTACGCCTGCGCCTGGGTTGTCAAGGGCGGGCCGGCGCGGCTCATTCCGCTCATCCCCAAGGACTGGACGCCCTGGCTGGTTGCCGTGTGCCTGGGGTTGGCGGCGTGGGTGCTGGTGGGCTACTGCCTCTCGCGGGTCATTGCGTGGCACGCCACCCGCTACATCCTGACCAGCCAGCGCTTAGTTACCCGGTACGGCATGTTACGGCGGCGCGATGAACAGGTTGCCCTCGCCGCCGTCCGCCATGTGGCCATTGAGCAATCGTTGTTGCAGCGGCTATTGCGCTCCGGGAATATATCCTTGGAGACCGGGTACCCCGTTGGAATGGTGGTCCCAGATGTCCCGGAGGTCGCGACATTCCGCAACTTCATGCTGGACGCTATCGGCGATCTCCCCAAGGACGAGGTGTTCGGGGCCGATGGCATGACCTACAACCCGGGCGAGGCCTGGCCATGGGAGACGAGAGAAGGTGGAAGAGATGAACGCTGAGAACGTCCACCAGGACATCGACCTCGCTGCCCCTGATTTGCCCCGGGAGTCCGAAGACGTCGCCGGTCCGGCTGCGCCCGGCAGCGGCGCCGAGACCGCCTTCGACACTGAAGCCGGCGCGCTCATCGGTCCCGAAGCCGAATTCGAACCCGCCGAATCCGAATCTGAACCCGCCGAACCCGAATTCGAGCGCGCCCCGGAACCTGCCACTCCGCCTACTGGAACGATGTCCGCCGAACGGCTTGCCGCCAAGGCCCTCGAAGCCCGCCTGCTGGGCGGCGAACGCAAGCTCCGGCGCCGTGAAGTCGCCGCCGGCGCCGGACTCTCGCTGCTCTCTGCCCGGAAACTCTGGCGCGCCCTCGGCTTTCCCAACCTCGGGGATGAGGATGTGGCCTTCACCGAGCGCGACCAGTCCGCCCTGTCCACCATCGTGGACCTCGTGCGTGACGGCAAGCTCACGGAGGAAGCCGCCATCTCCATCACCCGGGCCATCGGTCAGATGACCGACCGGATGGTCGTGTGGCAGATCGAGGCCCTGGTGGAGGACATGGTCCAGGAACAGGGCGTGCCGGACGCCGTCGCGCGCAAGCGGCTGGTCAGCGAGCTGCCGAACCTTATTGACGCCCTCGAGGAAATGCTCGTCTATTCTTGGCGCCGGCAGCTCAACGCCGGTGTGCAGCGCCTGGCCGTCCGGGCCGAGGCCGGACTGCAGTCCAGCGAAGAGGGCCGCGAAGGCGACGAGGACGATTCGCCGCTGCCGCTGGCCCGGGCCGTTGGCTTCGCCGACCTGGTGTCCTACACCAGCCTGTCCCGCCGGATGAACGAGAAAACCCTCGCCCAGCTGGTGCAGCGCTTCGAGAACAAATGTGCCGAAATCATCTCCGTCGGCGGCGGCCGGCTGGTCAAGACCGTCGGCGACGAAGTCCTCTACATTGCCGAGACCCCCGCGGCCGGCGCCGAGATCTCCCTGGCACTGTGCCGTGCCTTCACCGAGGACGAGATCCTGCCCCAGGCCCGCGTGGCCATGGTCTGGGGCCGCATCCTCTCCCGCCTCGGCGACATCTACGGACCCACCGTCAACCTCGCCGCCCGCCTGACGGCCCTCGCGGACCCCGGAACGGTACTGGTGGATTCGATGACCGCGGCCGCGCTGGAGCAGGACGAACGCTTCGTCCTCGTGCCCCGCCCGGCCGAGGACGTCCGCGGGTTCGGTGAAATCCACCCGGTGCAGCTGCAGCCCGGCAGCGGCCGGGGCCTGATCCTGGACTGATCGCCGGATCAGCCCGGCGGTAGCCCGTGGCGGGCTTCTCAGTTGTGCGGCGCATATGCAATAGTCGGACCGGCAGTTGCGATCCGGCCGGGTTTGTGACCGCCGTCAACCCTCGCGCACCACCGCAGCCGCGCACCACTTCATTGAGGACCGCCATGAACCCAACGCCAGACGCCCCCTTCCCGCCGTCGGACGGGAAACGGGGACCGCGCCTGCGCTGCGGGTACGGCACGGACCGGGGACTGCGCCGGGAGGCGAACGAGGATTCCTTCATTGCCGCAGACCCCGTCTTCGCCGTGGCGGACGGCATGGGAGGGCATGAGGCGGGCGAAGTTGCCAGCGGCATCTGCGTGCGCACCCTGGCCGAGCTGCCACAGTTCAAGACCGGCAGCCGGGACGCGACGGCGGACATCCTCCAGGAGTACCTGCTCATGGCTGACGCCGGCATCCGTCACGCCACCGGATCCCGCGCCGGAACCACCTTGTCCGGCGTCGTGGTGGTGGAACAGCTGGACGTTCCGTACTGGCTTGTCCTCAACATCGGTGATTCACGCACCTACCGGTACAGCCACGGCCAGCTCGCCCAGATCAGTGTGGACCATTCCGAGGTGCAGGAACTCCTTGACACCGGGCAGATCACCGAAGCCGAGGCCGCCGTGTATCCGCGCAGGCATGTCGTGACGCGAGCCCTGGGAACCGGACACGACTCCGAGGCCGACTACTGGCTGCTGCCCCTCGAAGACGGCGACAGGATCCTGGTCTGCTCCGACGGGCTCAACGGGGAACTGGGCGATGAGCAGATTGCCGGCATCCTTGCGGCCGAAGCGGACCCCCAGGCGGCGGTAGACGAACTGATCCAGGCGGCACTGCGCAGCGGCGGCCGGGACAACATCACGGCGATCGTGGTCGACGCCCGGACTGCAAACGAGGATGCGCCCGTCTGACCTCGGCCCCTTGACCGGCCCCACGACCGGACCCCTGACCGGACCATGGGCCGGCCCGGGGCCCTACCCCTGGACCGGACAATGTCGTGGATCTAGGGCAGGATAGGTGTGTGAGCACAGGGAAGACCGCAGCAGAGACCGCAGCAGGGATTGAAAAAGCAGCCGAAGCAGCCCCCGGGCACGCCACGGATCCTCAAGGTCCCGACGGGGGGCAGGTCCCGTCCGGGGACATCCGCGCGGAGTATGAGGACCTTGTGGAACAGGTCCGCAAACACCGTTTTGCGTACTACCAGGAGGACGCTCCGATCATCTCCGACGCCGAGTTCGACGAGCTTTACCGGCGGCTGGAAACGATCGAGGCCATGAATCCGGAACTGGTGGCCAACGATTCGCCCACGCAGGAAGTCGGCGGCGAGGTGTCAGCGGCGTTTACCGCCGTCCAACACCTGCAGCGCATGTACAGCCTGGAGGATGTCTTCTCGCTCGAGGAGCTTGAGGCCTGGATGGTGAAGGCCGAGGCGGGCGTCGCCAAGCTCGGCAACGGCAGCAATGGCGGCAACCAGCCGTCGTGGCTCACCGAACTGAAGATCGACGGCCTGGCCGTCAACCTGCTCTACCGCGACGGGGCGCTGGTCCGGGCCGCCACCCGCGGCGACGGCACCACCGGCGAGGACATCACGCACAACGTCCTGACCATCAAGGAAATCCCGCAGCAACTCAGCGGCAGCGGCTTCCCGGCGGAGATGGAAGTCCGCGGCGAAGTGTTCATCCCGTCCCAGGCCTTCGCGGAATTCAACGAAGCCCTGATCGAGGCCGGCAAAGCGCCGCTGGCCAACCCGCGCAACGCCGCAGCAGGCTCGCTGCGGCAAAAGGACCCCGCCGAAACCGCCAAGCGTCCGCTGCGGATGTACGTCCACGGCATCGGCGCCCGCGAGGGGCTCGACATTGCCAGCCAGTCGGAGACTTACCGCAAGCTCGCCGAGTGGGGACTGCCCACGAGCCCCTACTTCGAGGTCCTCGCCGGGCTGGCGGACGTGATGGACTTCATCAAGCGCTACGGCGACAAGCGGCACAGCCTCACCCACGAGATTGACGGCATTGTCATCAAGGTGGACGACTTCGCCACACAGCGGGCGCTGGGTTACACCACCCGGGTGCCGCGCTGGGCCGTGGCCTACAAGTACCCGCCCGAAGAGGTCCACACCAAGCTGCTCGACATCGCCGTCAACGTCGGCCGCACCGGCCGGGTCACCCCGTACGGCGTGATGGAACCGGTCAAGGTTGCCGGCTCCACCGTGGAAATGGCCACCCTGCACAACCAGGAAGTGGTCAAGGCCAAGGGCGTGAAGATCGGCGACATCGTGGTGTTGCGGAAGGCCGGAGACGTCATTCCGGAAATTGTGGGCCCGGTCCTGGCGCTGCGGGACGCCCAGGACCCGCCCGTCCGCGATTTCATCATGCCCACCGAATGCCCCGCCTGCGGCACGCCCTTGGCCCCCGGAAAGGAAGGGGACGTGGACATCCGCTGCCCCAACTCCCGGTCCTGCCCGGCGCAGTTGCGCGAGCGCGTCTTCCACCTCGCCGGCCGCGGTGCCTTCGACATCGAGGCCCTCGGCTGGGAAGCCGCCATCGCCCTGACCCAGCCCGCCGAGCCCGCAACGCCGCCGCTCACCACCGAGGCGACCCTGTTCAACCTCACTCCGGAGCAGCTCGCGGACGTCCGCGTCCGCCGGGAGAAGCGCTCCAAGGGCGTGGGCACGGGGGAAATCGAGCTGGTGCCCTACTTCTACACCAAGGCCACCACCAAGACCCCGTCCAAGCCCACGGCCACCACGGACAAGCTCTTCCGGGAATTGGAGAAAGCGAAGTCCCAGCCGCTGTGGCGGGTCCTCGTGGCCCTGTCCATCAGGCACGTCGGCCCGCGGGCCTCGCGCGCCCTTGCTACCGCGTTCGGCAGCATGGACGCCATCCGGCGGGCCTCCGAGGAGGAGCTCGCCAGCGTCGACGGCGTGGGTCCGGTCATCGCCCAGGCGCTGACCGAATGGTTTGCCGAGGACTGGCACCGCGACATCGTGGACCGCTGGGCGGACGCCGGCGTCCGGATGGCGGACGAACGCGACGAGTCCACGCCCAGGACCCTGGAAGGGCTGACCATCGTGGTGACCGGAAGCCTCGAGGGCTTCAGCCGCGATGAAGCCAAGGAAGCCATCCTGATCCGCGGCGGCAAAGCGGCCGGCTCGGTCTCGAAGAACACCAGCTACGTGGTGGCGGGCGATAACGCCGGCACCAAACTGGACAAGGCCGAACAGCTCGGAGTCCCGGTGCTGGATGAGGACGGCTTCCGGGCGCTGCTGGCGGACGGGCCGGCCCGCACCGCCGCGGACAGCGTTACGGACGGCGTCCCGGAAGGCGTCCAGGATACTGGCGACGACGGCGAGTTCCTCGGCGTCGAGGCTGCGGCGGCCGAATGAGCACGCGCCCCGCCGGTCCTCCCGAGTCCGCGCCCGGCATTCCTGCCTTGCTGGAGCTGGCCAAGTCGGCCGCGGCGGCGGGGGCCGCCGTCCTGGCCACCCGGAAAACCGCCGCCCTGGACGTCAGCAACAAGGGCGACTCAGGGGACTGGGTGACGGCCTTCGACCTCGCCGCCGAGGCCGCCGTCCGGGACGTCATCACCGCCGCCCGGCCGCGGGACATCATCACGGGGGAGGAGGGCGGCACCGTCCTGCCGGCGGCGCCCAGCGGCTACCGCTGGTCCATCGACCCGCTCGATGGCACCACCAATTTCATCCGCAACATCGTCTACTACGCCACCTCCGTGGCAGTGGCGGACGCCGACGGCGTCTGGCTGGCCGGCGTCGTCAGCGCACCGGCGCTGGGACGCACCTACTACGCGTCCCGCGGCGAGGGGGCCTGGCTCCAGGAGCAGGGCCGGCTGACCGCCCTCTTCGGGCCGGTCCCCGGCCGGACCGGCCAGATCCTGGCCACCGGCTTCAGCTACGATCCCGACGTCCGGGCGGAACAGGCCACCGGCCTCGGCAGCCTGATGGACGGCTTCGCCGACATGCGCCGGCTCGGCTCGGCGGCGCTGGACCTCTGCCTCGTGGCGGACGGCACCCACGACGCCTACGGTGAGCGTGGGCTCAACGAACACGACTTCGCGGCCGGGGCCCTGATCGCCGAGGAAGCAGGCTGCTGGGTGCGCAGGCCGCGGCTCACCAGCCCCCTGGCCGGCGGCCCCTCCGACGACGAGCGCCTCGCCGCGTGGACGTGCGCCGGACCGCTGGAACTCTCCGGCAAGTTCCCGCTCTAACGTCGTCTCGCCGGGCCGGCCCCGGCCCGAATGATGGGCCTCTGAGTGATAGTTCAGTCACGGAAACGGCTTTTCCGGGCACGGCCCGGTCCGGGCGCCCGTACCATTGACAGGTGCCTTCGCAGATCCTCATTCGCCCCGCCGTTCCGGCCGATTACGACGCCATAGCGCGCATCACCCGGGACGCCTACCTGGCGGCGGGCTATTTTGAGAGCGCCGACCACCCGTACATGCAGCAGATCCAGAAGGTCGGGCAGCGCGCGTCCGCCGCGACGGTTTGGGTCGCGGAGCGCGAGGGCCGGATCCTGGGCTCCGTGACGCTGGCGGTGGCCGGTGAGCCCTACGCGGACATCGCCCAAAGCGACGAGCTCGAGTTCCGGATGCTCGTGGTGGACCCGTCCGTCCAGCGCAGCGGCGCCGGCAAGGCCATGGTCCAGGCCATCATCGACCACGCCAAGGCCCTGCCCGGAATCCACGCCGTGGCCCTCACCACGGGCGAGAGCTGGGAAAGTGCCCACGGCCTCTACCGGAAGACCGGCTTCCTGCGGGCGCCGGAGCGCGACTGGCTGGTGCCGGGCACAAACATCAAACTGCTCGTTTACCGCCAGGAGCTCTAGCCAGGGCAGAGGCCCTGCGCAGGGCCGCCGACACAAAGCAACCCGGTTTGGCAGCTCTTGGCCCTGGCGACCTAAAGTTGTGCCGATCCCCTGCGGCAACTGCGAAAGGCCCACCATGCGCAAGACCTTCGGTACCGGCTCCACCTGGGAACAGGCCCTCGGCTATTCCCGGGCTGTCCAGGTGGACAACACCCTTTACATCTCCGCGACCGCCGCCAGCGGCGAGGACGGAATTGTGGGCGACGACTTCTATGCCCAGACCAGCTACATCCTGCAGAAGCTCGGCGCAGTGCTGGCCGAGGCCGGCTTCGGCTTCGAGGACGTGGTGCAGTCCAAGCTGTACCTGACGGACATCAGCAAGTGGGAAGAGGCCGGCCGCGCCCACGGCGAGGTCTTCGGCGACATCCGTCCCACGCTGTCCCTCGTGCATGTGCTGCCGTTCCTGGATCCCAAGATGCTCGTCGAGATCGAACTCGTCGCCCAGAAGAGCGCCAGCTAGAAACCAACGCGGGGACTTACCGCCCGTTCCGGCGCTCCCCTTGGGCCGTGGCTGACCCCGCGTTGCTGGAACCGGGACTCTGGCGGAACGTCCGGACTTGGAGTATGAAGGGCGCATGACCAAGGCGCACGGGCAGGGGCCTACCAGGATTCCCCTCATCGGCCAGTTCCGCTCCTATGACCGCTCGTGGCTGCGGGGCGATCTGATCGCCGGCGTCACCGTCGCGGCCCTGATCGTTCCTAAGAACCTGGGCTATGCAGGCATCGCGGGGATTCCGCTGCAGAACGGGCTGTATGCCGCGGCCGCCGGCGCCATCGTGTACGCGATCTTCGGCACGTGCCGGCAGATCTCGATGGGGCCCAGCTCGGGTCTGGCGGCGGTGGCCGCGAGTGCCGTGCTCGCGGCAGGCATCACCGGCGAGCAAGATATCGCCTCGTTCGTTGCGGGAATCACCCTCGCCGCCGGGATCCTGTTCCTGCTTCTTGCCGTCTTCAAGATGGGCTGGATTGCGCAGTTCCTCTCGAAGGCCGTGGTCACCGGCTTCCTTTTCGGCGCGGCGATCGACGTCGTCATCGGGGAGCTCCCCAAGCTCACCGGGACCGAGGTCACCGGCTCCAACCCGATTCAGGAACTGTGGTCCTGGCTGGGGACCCTGGGCGAGGCGCAGCCGACCACCGTACTGGTGGGAGCCATCGCGCTGGCTGTCGTCTTCGGGCTGAAAGCTGTCGCGCCTTCGGTCCCAGGTGCCCTGGTCCTGGTGGTGGGCGGATTGCTGGCTGAGGCGCTGTTCGATCTCGGGGCCAAAGGGGTTGCACTGGTGGGGGACGTGCCCAGTGGGCTGCCCTCGCTCGAGGTCCCGGACGGCCAGCTGATGTGGGACCACGTGGGGACCGTGGCCCTCGCAGCGGTGGCGGTGGTCCTGATCGGCTTCTCCCAGACCGCCGGGGATGCGAGGGCGTTCGCTGCCAAGCACCGCTACCAGATCGACATCAACCAGGAATCGATTGCCCAGTCGCTGGCCAACATTGCCGCTGGACTCTTCAAGGGGATGCCCGTCTCGACGAGTCTGTCAGCGAGCTCGCTGAACGACCACTCCGGGGCGAAGACCGGCCTTGCCTCCCTCACTTCTGGGGTCACAGTTCTGCTGACGCTGCTCTTCCTGGCGCCGCTGTTCTCGAACCTGCCTAAGCCCGTGCTGGCGGCGCTGATCATCGAGGCCGTCGTCATGGGCATGATGAACTTTCCGGAGATGCGGCGGCTTGCCCGGGTGCAGAGGTTCGACTTCTGGATTGCGGTCGCAGCGATCATCGGCACCCTCATCTTCGGCGTGCTCGCGGGCGTCGTGATCGGGATCGGCCTCTCGATCTTCTGGCTCGTCCGGGTGGCCACTCACCCGGAGATGCCGTCGCTAGGCCGCGAACCGGGCACCCAGGTCTTTCGTGAAGCCGATGGGCACCCCAGCGACGAAATCGTTCCCGGCGTTGCCGTGATCCGGTTCGACGGCGGCCTGTTCTTCGCCACCGCCGACGCGCTGGAGGACCGGCTGCGCGAGGTCATTCATTCAACACCGGGGCTCACTGGCATTGTGCTCGACTGCGGCGGGATCAATTTCGTCGACTCCCAGGGGGCAGCAAAGATGGCGGACATCGCGACCCTCGCCCGCGAGTCGGACGTCAACCTGCGTCTGACCCGGCTCAAACCCGCGGTTCGGGCGGTCCTGGAGCGCGACGGCGTGATCGAGCGCATCGGGGCGGACATGATCCACGGCAACGTCTACCGGGCCGTGCAGGCGGAGCAGGCCGCAGCCCGGAAAGAGCGTGACGGGACCAGCTAGAAGCGTTGCCCGTGTCCCGGTTCTGCCCAGCCGGGGCTAGTGGCCGGCCGTGGCCGGGATCCCGTAGCGGTGCTCGGGCCGCCCGGTGGTGCCGTAGCGCAGCTGGATGTCGACGGCCCCGTCGTCCGCCAGCGCGGACAGATACCGTTGGGCGGTGGCCCGGGACACGCCTACACGGGCAGCGACGTCGGCGGCCGAATACTGCTCACCGGGAACCAGGGATTCCAGCACCGCGGCCTCGGTGGCCGAACGGGGACGCGCCGAGGCGACCACGTCGCCCGGGATCAGGGCGCGTTTGGCGCGCTCCACCGTCTCCTGGCTGACGGACCCCGGCTGCGCCAGGATCCGGCGGTAGCGTGCATAGGAGCGCAGCTGCTGCGAGAGGGATTCGGACGTAAACGGCTTGAGCAGGTAGCCCAGTGCCCCGCGACGGAACGCCAGGCGCAGCGAGGCCGTGTCCGAGGCCGCGCTGAGGACCACGGTGTCCACGTCCAGCTGGTGCAGCAGGTCCAGGCCCGAGGCGTCCGGGAGGTAGACGTCCAGCAGTACCAGGTCCGGGCGCAGGCTGTGGATGGCCTGCAGGGCCTGCGACGCCGAGCCGGCCGGCGGCAGCGCCAGGAACCCGGCCACCGAATCCACGTAAGCGGCATGCAGCTTGGCGACGTGGAAATCATCGTCGACAATCAGCACCCTGAAATCTTCAGACATCGTTTTCCTCTCCGCTTGATTCAGTGGTTCCAGCATCAGTGGTTCCCGGCATTGTTGGCCCGGATTCGGTGGTTCCCGGCAGGGTGGCGACGAACACGGCGCCCGGGCCGCCGGGGGAGCCGGCTTCGAGCAACCGCACGTCTCCGCCGCGGCGGCGCGCGAGCTGCCGGGACAGCGCCAGCCCCAGGCCCTGCCCGGCACCCGCCCGCGCCGGCCGATCCGAGGTCGTATAGCCTTCCGTGAAGACCCCTTCGGCCTCCGCGGCTGTCAGTCCGGTGCCCAGGCCGTCACCGGAATCCGCCACCACAATGTGAAGTGTGCCGGCGCCTCCGTTGATGCCCGGTTCGTCCAGGACTTCCACTTCCACCCAGCGCTCGGCCGCCGAACCGGCGACGGCGGCGTTCACGGCGTTGTCGATCAGGTTCCCCAGCACGGTGGTGACGTCCTGCGGTTCGGTGACGTGGCCGCGGACCACGGATTCCGGGCCGAGGCGCAGGCTCACGCCACGCTCGTCCGCCTCGACGCCCTTGGCGCCCAGGAAGGCCTGCAGGTAGGGATCCTGAAGCAGCTCAGCCTGGTCCACCGGGAACGCCAGCGGCCCGGTGCCCGCCAGCTTGGCCAGATAGTCCTGCGCCTGCTGGGGCTGGCCGATGCTCATGAAGCCTGCGATCGTGTGCAGCTGGTTGGCAAATTCGTGGCGCTGCGCCCGCAGGGCAGCGGACATGGTGCCGACGGCGTCGAGCTGGCGGGTCAGCTGCTGCAGCTCGGTGCGGTCCCGGAGCATCACCACCCAGCCCAGGTCCTCGCGGCGATGCAGGGCCTTGCGGGCGCTCGCCACCAGGACCCGGCCGCCGGCCACGAGCTCCACCGCCTCGCCCTCCGCCGCGTCGGCCCGGGTCAGGGCCTTCAGCTGCGCCGGCACCGGCGCGGCAGCCCAGGCGGTGCCCGCGAGGTCGGGGACGCCGAGGAGCCGCTGGGCAGCGGCGTTGAAAACGCTGACCCTGCCGTCGGCCGCAACGCCGATCACGCCGTCGTCGACGCCCTGCAACACGGCCACCTGGTCGTGCACCAGGGTGCTGATCTCCTCGGGCTCCAGTCCGAGCGTCAGCCGCTGGAGCCGCCGCCGCAGCAGGAAGGAGGCCAGCACGCCGGCCAGCAGCGCGCCGGCGGCCGTGGCGGCGATGGGGATGATGTCCCGGGCCAGGCTTTGGCTGATTGTTTCGGTGGAGTACCCCACGCTCACCTCACCCACCACCGCTCCGGAATCCGGGGCGTACACCGGGACCTTGGCGCCGGCGGACGGTCCCAGCGTGCCCGTGTTGCGGGTGGTGACCTCCCGGCCGGCAAGGGCCTCCGAGGGGTCGGTGCTGACCTTTTCACCCAGCCGTTCCGCGTCCGGGTGCGCCAGCCGGATACCGGTCTCGTCCGTGATGACCACGAACAGCGCCCCGGTGCGGGTGCGGGCACCCTCCGCGGCAGCCATCAACGGACCGGACAACAGCTCGGCCGCGGGGGGAGCGGCGGGAAGGGCGCTGATGGACCGGACCTGCGACCGCACGGACGGGTCCGAGGCCACCGTCCGGGCCAGGGTCAGCGCCTGGTTCTCCGCCTCCCGGCCCAGCCGGTCGTAGGTCAGCCAGGCATGGACGGCGCTGCTCAACAACACCACCAGCGCCACGACGCCGAGCTGCAATAACAGTGTCTGGGTCGAAAAGCGCAGGGCCGGCAGAGCTGTGCGGCGCTTCATCGGGCTCCTGCCTGGGGTTGGAACGGACGTGAGCAAAATGCGCAAAATGCATCCAATAAGCAGTATGCCAATCAATTGAGCCAAAGGCCCAGTCGTGACGGGCGCCACTCTAACGTCTGTAGTGCGCATCACACCGGAGTGGTGTCATTCAACGAAGAAGGAGCCGGCCGTGCTGGTATTACTAGGATTCGCCATGATCGCGGTATTCATGGTGCTGATCATGACGAAGAAGTTGACGCCCGTGCTGGCGCTCATCATCGTCCCCACAGTCTTCGGGCTTTTCGCCGGCGCGGGCCTCGGCATCGGCCCGATGGTGCTGGACTCGATGAAGTCCATGACCTCCACGGCGGCGCTGCTGATGTTCGCGATCATCTACTTCGGTTTGATGATCGACGTCGGGCTCTTTGACCCGCTGGTCCGGTTCATTCTGCGCAAGCTCGGCAACGACCCCGCCAAGGTGGTCCTCGGCACGGCCATCCTCGCAGCAGCTGTTTCGCTCGACGGCGACGGCTCCACCACCTTCATCCTGACCACCGCGGCCATGCTGCCGGTCTACCTGCGGCTCAAGATGAGCCCCGTGGTCCTGACCTGCGTGGCCGGCCTTGCCAACGGCACCATGAACATCCTGCCCTGGGGCGGTCCCACCGCCCGCGCCGCAACCGCGCTGAAGCTCGACGTCAACGACGTCTTCGTGCCCATGATCCCGTCCCTCATCGCAGGACTCATTGTGGTGCTGGTCTTCTCCTGGCTGCTCGGCCTGCAGGAACGCAACCGCCTCCGCAGCACCGCCCCCGAGATCTGGGGCGTCCCGGATTCAGCTGAATCGTTCGACGGCGGCAGCCGCACCGGCCGCTTTGGCTTCGGCCGCAAGGGCGCTGGCCCCAAGGTTTCCGGCCCCGCCGGCGGCATTGCCGCCGTCGGAAGCCCCTCAACCGGCGGTTCCTCCGTTGCAGTGCTTGAGCGCACCGAGGACCTGGTTGACGACCGCGACTCCGCCATGGCCGACACCGCCCTGGACCCCAACCGCAAGACCCTGCGTCCCAAGCTGTTCTGGTTCAACCTCGGCTTGACGGCCGCGGTCATGGTGACGCTCGTCGCCAACGTCATTCCGCTCCCGTTCGTCTTCATGGTGGGCTCCGCCATTGCACTGCTGGTCAACTTCCCCAAGGTCAAGGACCAGAGCGCCCAGCTGATCGCCCACGCACCCTCGATCGTCGCCGTCGTCAGCATGGTCATGGCCGCCGCGGTCCTGACCGGCGTCCTCAACGGCACCGGCATGGTCAAGGCAATGTCGGAATGGCTGGTCCAGATCATCCCGTCCGACATGGGCCCGCTGATGGCCATCATCACCGGCGTCCTGAGCATCCCGATGACGTTCTTCATGAGCAACGACGCCTTCTACTTCGGCGTCCTGCCGGTCCTTAGCGAGACGGCGGCCCACTACGGCGTCAGCGCCGCCGAGATGGCCCGCGCTTCCATCACCGGCCAGCCCTTCCACCTGCAGAGCCCCCTGGTCCCGGCGATCCTGCTCCTGGTCTCCCTCGCCAAGGTGGACCTGGGCGACCACCACAAGAAGGTCCTCTGGCGCACGGCCGTGATCTCCCTGGTCATGCTCGGAGTAGGAGTCCTTACGGGAGCCATCGGCATCGGCTAACCAACCCCACGAGATGACAGTTCGCGGCAGTGTTTGTACAAAACACTGCCGCGAACTGTCGTCTCGGCGTCCGACGGTAACAGCAGTTCAACCCACGTAGACTGGGACGGAAAATAATCCTTTACTTGCAGGGGAGATCCATGGCTGCGATCAACCGCGACGACGTCGCGCATCTCGCGCAACTCGCGCACATCGAGATGAGTGCTGAAGAGCTGGACAGGATGGCCGGCGAACTCGCCGTCATCGTGGATTCAGTGAAGTCCGTCAGTGAAGCTGCCGGTGATGACGTCCCGGCCACGTCCCACCCGATTCCGCTGACCAATGTGTTCCGCGAGGACGTCGTGGGCCACACGTTTACGGCCGAGCAGTCCCTCTCCGGTGCCCCCGACGCGTACGAAGGCCGTTTCAAGGTCCCGGCAATCCTGGATGAGGACTAAGACCATGACTGAGAACAACGAACTGATCCGCCTCTCCGCCGCGGCGCTCGCCGAGAAGCTGGCCGCCCGGGAGGTCACCGCCGTCGAGGTCACCCAGGCCTACCTGGACCGCATCGCCGCCGTCGACGGCAAGGTCCACGCCTTCCTTCACGTCAACGCCGACGAAGCGCTCGCCGTGGCCGCCGAAGTGGACGCGATCCGCGCCGCCGGCGGTGCCGCCGCCGCCGAGCTCCATGTCCTCGCGGGCGTGCCGATCGCCGTCAAGGACCTCATTGTCACGATCGGGCAGCCCACCACGGCCGGCTCGAAGATCCTCGAAGGCTGGAACAGCCCCTACGACGCCACGGTGGTCGAGCGCCTGCGCGCCGCCAAGATGCCGATCCTGGGCAAGACCAACCTGGACGAGTTCGCGATGGGCTCGTCCACCGAACACTCCGCGTACGGCCCCACGCACAACCCGTGGGACCTGGACCGCATCCCCGGCGGCTCCGGCGGCGGTTCCGCTGCCGCCGTCGCGGCCTTCGAAGCCCCGCTGGCCCTCGGCACCGACACCGGCGGGTCCATCCGCCAGCCCGGCGCCGTCACCGGCACGGTCGGCGTCAAGCCCACGTACGGCGGCGTCTCCCGCTACGGCGCCATCGCCATGGCCTCCTCGCTGGACCAGATCGGCCCGGTGTCCCGCACCGTGCTGGACTCGGCCCTGCTGCACCAGGTGATCGGCGGACATGACCCCCGCGATTCCACCTCGCTGCCGGATCCGCTCGAGGACCTCGTGGCCGCGGCCCGGACCGGCAACGTCGAGGGCATGAAGATCGGCATCATCAAGGAGCTCCACGGCGAGGGCTACCAGGCCGGCGTCGAGAACCGCTTCAACGAATCCCTCGAGCTGCTCAAGGGCGCGGGCGCCGAGATCGTTGAGGTCTCCTGCCCCAACTTCAAGTACGCCCTGGGCGCCTACTACCTGATCATGCCCTCGGAGGCCTCCTCCAACCTGGCCAAGTTCGACGGCGTCCGCTACGGCCTGCGGGTCCTGCCCGAAGAGGGACCGCTGACGATCGAACGCGTCATGGGCGCCACCCGCGCCGCCGGCTTCGGCGATGAGGTCAAGCGCCGCATCATCCTGGGCACCTACGCCCTGAGCGCCGGCTATTACGACGCCTACTACGGTTCGGCCCAGAAGGTGCGCACCCTGATCCAGCGCGACTTCGAGGCCGCGTTCGCCAAGGCCGACGTGCTGATTTCCCCGACGGCGCCGACCACGGCGTTCAAGCTGGGCGAGAAGCTCAACGACCCGCTGGCGATGTACCTCAACGACGTCGCCACCATCCCGGCCAACATGGCAGGCGTCCCAGGCCTGTCCCTGCCCGGCGGCCTGGCTGACGAGGACGGACTGCCTGTCGGCATCCAGCTGCTGGCCCCGGCCCGCCAGGATGCCCGGCTGTACCGCGTCGGCGCAGTCCTGGAATCCCTGCTCGAGGCGCAGTGGGGCGGCCCGCTGCTGGACAAGGCTCCTTCCCTTACTGACGCTGCCGTTTCAAGCCACGGAGGTTCACACTAATGACTGACGCAACCCTCAGCTTCGAAGAGGCGATGGAGAAGTACGATCCCGTCCTGGGCTTCGAGGTCCACGTGGAGCTCAACACCAAGACCAAGATGTTCTCCTCCGCGCCGAACGTCTTCGGCGACGAGCCCAACACGAACGTCAACGAGGTGGACCTTGGCATGCCCGGCGTGCTGCCGGTGGTGAACAAGACCGCGATCGAGTCCTCGATCAAGATCGGCCTGGCGCTGAACTGCAAGATCGCCGAGAAGTGCCGCTTCGCCCGGAAGAACTACTTCTACCCGGACACCCCGAAGAATTTCCAGACTTCCCAGTACGACGAGCCCATCGCGTACGACGGCTACCTGGACATTGAGCTCTCCGACGGCACCATGTTCCGCGTCGAGATCGAACGCGCGCACATGGAGGAGGACGCCGGCAAGCTGACCCACATGGGCGGCGCCACCGGCCGCATCCAGGGCGCGGACTACTCCCTGGTGGACTACAACCGCTCCGGCGTGCCGCTGGTCGAGATCGTCACCAAGCCGATCGAGGGCGCCGGCAGCCGCGCACCCGAACTCGCCAAGGCCTACGTGGCCGCGGTCCGCGAAATCGTCAAGAACCTCGGGGTCTCGGACGCCAAGATGGAACGCGGCAACGTCCGCTGCGACGCCAACGTCTCGCTGCGCCCGCACGGCCGCGAACGCTTCGGCATCCGCTCGGAAACCAAGAACGTCAACTCGCTGCGCGCCGTCGAACACGCCGTCCGCTACGAGATCCAGCGGCACGCCGCCGTCCTGGACTCCGGCGAGCCGGTCACGCAGGAAACCCGCCACTGGCACGAGGACACGCGGACCACGACGTCGGGCCGGGCCAAGTCCGACGCCGACGACTACCGCTACTTCCCAGAGCCTGACCTGGTCCCGATCACCGCGTCCCGCGAATGGGTCGAGGAACTCCGGGCCACCCTGCCCGAGCCGCCGGCCGCCCGCCGCAAGCGCCTCCAGGCCGACTGGGGCTACTCGGACCTGGAGTTCCGCGACGTCGTCAACGCCGGCGTCATGGACGAGATCGAGGAAACCATCGCGGCCGGCGCCACCGCCACCGTGGCCCGCAAATGGTGGATGGGCGAGATCGTTGGACGCGCCAAGAACGCCGACGTCGATCCCGGCCAGCTCGGCGTCGCACCGGCGACCATCGTGGAACTGAACCAGATGGTCGAGGACGGCAAGATCAACAACAAGATGGCCACCGAGGTCCTCGACGGCGTGCTCGCCGGCGAAGGCACCCCGGCGGAAATCGTCGAAAAGCGCGGCCTCGCCGTGGTCTCCGACGACGCACCGCTGCTCGAAGCCATCGACGCGGCCCTCGCCGCGCAGCCCGGCGTCGCGGACAAGATCCGAGGCGGCAAGATCCAGGCGATCGGCGCGATCGTCGGCGCCGTCATGAAGGCCACCCGCGGCCAGGCCGACGCCGGCCGCGTCAAGGAGCTGATCCTGGAACGCCTCGGCGTCGAAGGCTAGCCCCTAGCCGCCCACTAAATCGGTCATGATGGTCTGCAGAGCTTCGCAGACCATCATGACCGATGTGCGTTTAAGGTTCTCCGGCCTGGCCAGAAGGTCGATCCGGCGCCGGGTGCTGATGCCCTCCAGCGGCCGCAGCACAATGTCCGGGTTCAACACCGGCCGTGCGGTGTGCCGCGGCAGCAGCCCGATCACGCCGCCAGCCGCCACGAGCGCCGCCACAGTCGAGTAGTCGTTGATACGGTGCACGATGTTCAGCTCACGGCTGGAGACCGCCGCGACGGCGGACAGCACGTCTGCCGGGGAGTAGCCGGCACGGCTCGTCACCCACGGTTCGCCCACGACGTCGTCGGCGGTCACCGCCGGCTGGCCGGCCAGCCGGTGCCCGGCCGGCAGGGCCACGTCCAGCGGCTCGTGCGCGAGCGGGATCACCGCGACGCGTTCCTCGGGCCAGCGCGGGCTGTGATCCATCCGGTGCGCCAGGACCAGGTCGTAGCGGGCCGTCAGTGCCGGGAAATCCTGCTGGGCGACGTCCTCGTCGGAGAGTAGGATCCGGGGTTGCCCGGGGCCGTCCAGGAGCCGGGCCAGCGGCGCGAACAAGGCCTGCCCGGCACTGTGGAAACCGCTGAGCGTCACCGGCGCCACCGGCGAGCCGTGGTAGGCGCCGATCGCCATCTTCGCATCCGCCATCGCGCTGACCACCGCGGCTCCGGCATCCGCCAGGACCTGGCCGGCCTCCGTGAGCACCAGGTTCCGGCCCTCCTTGCGCGTCAGCGGCACCTCAACGGTCTTCTGCAGCGCGGCCAGTTGCTGGGACACGGCCGACGGCGTCACGAGGAGGGTTTCGGCGACGGCCTTGACGCTGCCCAAGGCTCCGAGTTCGCGCAGCATCTCCAGCTGGTGGATTTCCATGCCAGCCATTCTATGCAACAGCATTTCCTAATTCGTCGATTGAGAAAAATTCGGTTGTGCTAATGCTTTCTGATGGGTCTAATGGGGTGAGTTGTCCCACAAAAGCACAGTTAGGAAGGCCCATGAAGGCTCTCTACAAGGCCGGCGCCCACGCAGGGTTCGAGCTCGTCGACCGTCCCGAGCCGAAGACCGGCCCCGGCGACGTCAAGATCCGCGTCATGACCACCGGCATCTGCGGCACCGACCTGCACATCCAGGCCTGGGACGCCTGGGCGCAGGGCATCATCAACGCCCCCCTGATCGCCGGCCACGAGTTCTACGGCGAGGTGGTGGAGACCGGCGAGGACGTCCTGGACGTCAAGGTGGGGGACCGGGTCTCCGGTGAAGGCCACATCGTCTGCGGCATCTGCCGCAACTGCCGTGCCGGCCGGCGGCAGATGTGCATCAACACCGTCAGCGTCGGCGTCCAGCGCGACGGCGCCTTCGCCGAGTTCGTGGTGATCCCCGAGACCAACGTCTGGGTTCACCAGGACCCCTCCGTCACGCCGGAACTCGGCGCCATCTTCGACCCCTTCGGCAACGCCGTCCACACCGCCCTGAGCTTCCCGCTCGTCGGTGAGGACGTCCTGATCACCGGGGCCGGGCCCATCGGCCTGATGGCGATCGCCGTCGCCCGGCACGCCGGGGCGCGGAAGATCGCGATCACCGACGTCTCCGCGCCGCGGCTGGAACTGGCCCGCAGGCTCGGCGTCGACCTCGCGATCGACGTCTCGAAGATGCGGGTCAAGGACGCCCAGCGCGAACTCGGCATGCGCGAAGGCTTCGACATCGGCATGGAAATGTCGGGACACCCCACCGCGCTGCCTGAGATGATCGACAACATGAACCACGGCGGCCGGATCGCAATGCTGGGACTGCCCAGCCAGTCCATCGACATCAACTGGGGCAAGGTGGTCACGCACATGCTGACCATGAAGGGCATCTACGGCCGCGAAATGTTCGAGACCTGGTACGCGATGAGCGCCATCCTCTCCTCCAACCCGGTCCTGCACGCGAACATTTCGGCCGTAGTCACGGACACGCTGCCGGCCACCGACTGGGAAAAGGGTTTCGAGGTGGCCCGCGCCGGAGTCGGCGGCAAGGTGGTCCTCGACTGGACCGTTTTCTAGGCCCGCCGCTTTTCAGAACCCCCCTGCCAGACACCGCCTTCCACGCACAGCATTTGCCCCCGCATCCAACCAGCCGAGGAGCCAACCCATGTATTCCGCCATCAAGGACCAGCTGCAGCACGAACTCGATGAGATCCGCAGCGCCGGACTGTTCAAGACCGAGCGGCACATCGACTCGCCGCAGGCCAACCGCATCAAGGCCGGGCAGATCGGCGAGTCCGGCGCCGACGTGCTGAACTTCTGCGCCAACAACTACCTGGGCCTCGCCGACCACCCGGACATCATTGCCGCGGCGAAGACCGCGATGGACACCCGCGGCTTCGGCATGGCCAGCGTGCGCTTCATCTGCGGCACCCAGGACCTGCACCTGGCACTGGAGCAGCGCGTCTCGGCGTTCCTCGGCACTGAAGACACCATCCTGTTCTCCAGCTGCTTCGACGCCAACGGCGGCGTGTTCGAGTCCCTCTTCGGCCCGGAAGACGCCGTCATCTCCGACGCCCTGAACCATGCCTCCATCATTGACGGCATCCGGCTCTGCAAGGCCCAGCGCTTCCGCTACGCCAACCAGGACATGGCGGACCTTGAGGCGAAGCTGATCGCGGCCAGCACGCAGGAGAACCCGGCGCGCCGCAAGATCATCGTCACCGACGGCGTCTTCTCGATGGACGGCTTCCTGGCCCCGCTCGAAGCGATCTGCGACCTCGCCGAAAAGTACGACGCCCTGGTCATGGTGGACGACTCCCACGCGGTGGGCTTCATGGGCGCCACCGGTGCCGGCACGCCGGAACACGCCGGCGTCTCGGACCGCGTGGACATCTACACCGGCACGTTCGGCAAGGCCCTCGGCGGCGCGTCCGGCGGCTACGTCTCCGGCCGCAGTGAAGTCATCGCCATGCTCCGCCAGAAGGCCCGCCCGTACCTGTTCTCCAACTCGCTGGCCCCGGCGATCGTCGCGGCCACGCTCAAGGCCCTGGACCTCGTGGAAAACTCCGGCGAACTGCGCGGCAAGCTCTTCGCGAACGCGGAGCTCTTCCGGAACCGCATGAGCGAGGAAGGCTTCGACTTGCTCCCCGGCGAGCACGCGATTGTCCCGGTAATGTTCGGCGACGCCGTCATGGCGGCCAAGGTGGCCGACGCCATGCTCCACAACGGCGTCTTCGTCACGGCGTTCAGCTACCCGGTGGTGCCCAAGGGCGCCGCGCGGATCCGCGTCCAGCTTTCGGCCGCGCACAGCACGGACGACGTCGAGGCCTGCGTCCAGGCATTCGTGCGCAGCCGCGCGGCGGTGGCCGCAGCCTAGGGCGGCTGATCCCTGAGGCCGGGCCCCAGTTCAGCACGGGGTCCGGTCTCACTCCAGGGGTCCGGCCTGCCCCGGCCTGACTCGTTCATCCAGGCTTCCTCCACTGGCTTGTCCGCGGGACATGCCCAGCTCCGGCAGCGAGGACTGGACATAATGCCACTATGTCCAACGGCCACGACCAACGAAGGGCATATCCCGGGTCGGCACGCGGCAACGAGGGACATGTCCAGCGATGCGGACCGGGGAAGGGCATGTCCCGGGTCGGCACGCGGCAACGAGGGACATGTCCAGTCGTGCGGACCGGGGAAGGGCATGTCCCGGGCCGGCACGCGGCCGCGCTGGCGCAGGTGTTGGAGCGGCCTGACGCCACAATCTGCAAGGATGGGACCATGTCAGCTCATTACGATGTCGTAATTGTCGGCGGCGGTATCGCCGGCCTGTCCCTTGCCTCCACCCTGGCCGGGCAATGCAGCGTGGCCCTGATCGAAGCCGAGCAGACCCTGGCCTACCACACCTCGGCCCGCTCGGCCCGGCAACTGATTCCCAGCTACGGCCCGCCCGTGGTCCAGGAACTGACCGTCCGGACCCTGGACCTCATCGCGGCCCAGGACGCCGAACGTCCGGAACCGGTGCTCACGCCGCGCAGCTTCATGCTGATCGGGGACGACGCCACCGTCCGGGCGGAGGCCAGCGGCCACATGCGCCCCATCACCCACGCCGAGGCGCTGGAGCTGTGCCCCGCCCTTGTCCCGGAATCCTTCAGCGCCGCCGGCCTGGACACGGGATCCTTCGCCTGCAACGCCCCCGTCCTGCTCGAGGACCACCGGCGCCGTGCCGAGGCCGGCGGCGTGGACATCATCACCGGCGCCAGGGTCCATTCGGCCCAGCGGCTCGGCACCGGCTGGGAACTGGGTGCCGGGCAGGAAGGCTTCCAGTCCGCCGTCGTGGTCAACGCCGCCGGCGCCTGGGCAGACGAACTCGCCGTCCTCAGCGGCGTCGAGAAGCTGGGCCTGCAGCCGTACCGGCGCACCGCGGCGATCGTCGACGTTGAGAATCCCCTCCCGGAGGCCTGCCCGATGGTGGCGGCGGCCGATGACAGCTTCTATTTCCGGCCCGACGACGGCCAGGTCCTGATCTCGCCCGCCGAACACGTGCCCAGCGGGCCCGAGGACGCCCGGCCCTATCCCGGCGACATCGAACGGCTCGTCGCCCGGCTCAACACGATCACCATACTCGGGATCCGGGGCGTCCGCACGGCCTGGACGGGGCTGCGGACGGAGGCGGCCGACGGCGTCCCCGTGGTGGGGTTCGACGCCGAGGCCACCGGATTCTTCTGGCTCGCCGGCCAGGGCGGGTACGGATTCCAGACCTCATCCGGCATCGCGGAACTGGCCGCCGGGCTGATCCTGGCCGGCCAGGGATCCGCAGCCGCAGCCGCAGCTGCCCCGGCTGTGCCCTCCGCGCGGGACGCTAGTCCGGCATCCCGGACAGCGGAGGCGCTGGCCGCAACCCGCTGGTCCATCCGGCGCTGAAGAATGGATCCATGAGCACCCTCATCACCAATATCGCCGAACTGATGACCCAGGACGCGGAACACCGCGTCCTCCGCGACGCGGCGGTGGTGATCGAGGGGGAGCGGATTTCCTGGCTCGGCCCCGCGGCGGACGCTCCGGCGGCCGACGAAGCCGTGGACGCCGGGGGCCGGGCGCTCCTGCCGGGCTGGGTCGATTCGCACACGCACCTGATCTTCGCAGGGGACCGCACGGCCGAGTTCGAGGCCCGGATGGCGGGGGAGAGCTACAGCGCCGGCGGGATCGCCGTGACCACCGGTGCCACCCGGAGCACGAGCGACTTCGACCTCACCCGGCTGGCGATGGGCCGCGTCGCGGAGGCCGTGTCACAGGGCACCACTTACCTGGAGACCAAAACAGGCTACGGCCTGGACCTCGAGAACGAGGCCCGCAGCGCCCGCATCGCCTCTACCGTGGCGGACGAGGTGACCTACCTTGGGGCGCACCTCGTTCCCGCCGGGATAGACGCAGAGGACTACACCGAGCTGGTCTGCGGGCCGATGCTCACCGCGGTCAGGCCCTACGTCCGCTGGGCCGACGTCTTCTGCGAGCAGGGCGCCTTCAACGAGGACCAGTCCCGCCGGGTGCTGCTGGCCTGCAAGGCGGCCGGGCTGGGGCTGCGGGTCCACGGCAACCAGCTCGGGGAGGGTCCCGGCGTCCGGCTGGCCGTGGAAGTCGGCGCCGCGAGCGTGGACCACGTGAACTACCTTTCTGCTGCGGACGTCGACGCGCTCGCCGCCAGCTGGTCCGGCTGGGACGGCGGCGGCAACGGCACGCCTGGAGCCGGGCAGCGCGGCACGGTGGCCACCTGCCTTCCGGCCTGCGATCTTTCCACCCGGCAGCCGCTGGCCCCCGGCCGGGAGCTGCTCGACGCCGGCGTGCAGCTGGCGCTGGCGTCCAACTGCAACCCCGGCACGTCCTACACGAGCTCCATGGCCTTCTGCGTCACCACCGCCGTGCTGCAGATGCGCCTCAGCGTCCATGAGGCGGTGCGCGCCGCGACCTACGGCGGCGCCCTGGCCCTGGGCCGGGAGTCCGGGAGGGACGTCGACGGCGAACGCGCGGTGGGCTCGATCGCCGTCGGACACCGCGCGGACCTGCACCTGCTCAACGCGCCTTCCGCCACGCACCTGGCCTACCGGCCCGGCATCCCCCTGACGCACGCGGTGTGGCGGGCCGGCGCAGCGCAGCCGGTCCGTTAGCCAGGCCGTCCGTTAGCCAGGCGGCTCTCTGATCCGGCTCGAGCCGGTTAGAACACCATGGGCGGAGCGTCGAGGACGGTCTCGTCCACGCGCCTCTCCTCCCACTGCGTGAACGGCTTGTCGAGCTCGTACTTGCCGCGCGAGGTGCGCAGCAGGGTGCGGACCTCGGCGTTTTCCGGGTTGTTCAAGGACTCAAAATATTCCACGGACCAGTGGAACCAGCGCATGCAGAACAGCCGCATGGTCAGCCCGTGCGTCACGAACAGTGCGTTCGGGGCATAGCTGGGCTTCGACCAGTGCCGGTGCAGGGTTTCCATGAAGGAGGAAATCCTGTCGTACACATCCGAACCGGACTCGCCCTCGCGGAAGCGGTAGAAGAAGTGCCCGTAGGCGTTGCGGAGCTCCTTCTGGTCCTCGATGTCGCCGGCGATCTGAAAGTTGGCCCAGTCCTGTTCGCGCAGGCGCGGTTCCTCGATCACCCGCTCCACGAGGGGACCGAGGTTGAGCGCCTCGAGGGTCTGGTAGGCGCGCAGGTACGGGGAGACGTAGACGCACACCGGACGGCCGCCCAGCTGGCGCCGGACCTCCTCCCCGGCCGCGGTGGCCTGCTCCAGGCCCAGGGGTGTCAACGGGATCCGGTAGTCCGGAACACGGTTGTAGATCGAGGTATCGGCATTGGCGGCAGACTGGCCGTGCCGGATCATGATGATTTTCCGGGGCGCACTCATAATCCCCAAGCATAGGGCTCCCAAAAAGCCGGTGGCACCGGCGCGGCCGGCACCACGCGGGCACCAGCAAACAATCGGCAACTGCAGGCAAGATAGGAACATGTTGGTTCCCTCCCGCCGTCGGCTGCGGTTCGAAATGTTGATTGTCCTGGGCCTGTCGCTGGGGCAGTCCGCGGTCTACTCCCTGGTGCAGTTGCTGGACAAGATGACCACGGCGCCACTGGCCCAGGGGACGTCCACGCTGAACCGTTCGCAGAGCCCGCGCGAATACTTCGACCTCACCTACCAGATGCTGGACATCTTCTTCGCGCTGGTCCCGGTGGCCCTCGTGATCTACTTCCTCACCGAACACTGGCCGGCCGGAGAGCGCGGAACCTCGGCGTTCCGAAAGATCGGCTTCGACTTCGCCCGGCCCGGCAAGGACCTCCTGCAGGGGCTGGGGCTCGCCGCGCTCATCGGCATTCCGTCCCTGGGACTCTACGCCGCCGGCCGGGCGCTGGGGATCACGACGTCGATCATCCCCAGCGCGCTGGACCCGTACTGGTGGACCGTGCCGGTACTGGTCCTGTCCGCGATCCGGCACGGGATCGTGGAGGAAGTGATTGTGGTGGGCTACCTGCTGGACCGGCTCGGGAAACTGGGCTGGGGCATGCCGGCGGCCATCGCCGCCAGCGCCCTGCTCCGCGGCAGCTACCACCTGTACCAGGGGTTCGGGCCGTTCATCGGCAACGCGATAATGGGCGTCGTCTTCGCGCTGGTCTACACGCGGACCAAACGGGTGATGCCGCTCGTGATCGCCCACGCCATCCTGGACACCGTGGCGTTCGTGGGATTCAGTCTGTTCGGCAAGGCCGTGGGCCTGGGCTGAGTACCTGGCCGGCCTTTAAATGATCTCGGCCGCCATCTCCTAGGTGACATCGTTGGCACCTAAGAGATGGCGGCCGAAGCGTGGGGCAGGTGGAGCGTTAGATCGTGACCGCTCCGGAGGCTGTCTCGAAGGTGACAGAGAGGATGCCCGGAGTACCGTGCGGCGCGATCCAGTTCACGGCGACGTCTTCCAGCGGCTTTTCAACCGGCTCGCCCAGCCATTCCGTCACGCGCGCTGCCGAACCGGCAATGGTCAGTGCGGACATCTTGACTTCGCTCGCGTAGGCGTTGGACGGGTGCAGCTCCGGGTCGCCCTCCCATTTGAGCATGTAGGGCACTTGGGGGTCCGCGATGAGCCCCAGGATGCCGATCTGCTTCCAGACCAGTTCGCGGCCGTCCGGAAACTTCCGGTTGCCGTTGACGGCCGCGCGGCCCAGCCGCTCCTCGAACGGGGCGAGATCGTCAACCTCGACGCACCAGCCCATCCAGCCGCCGCCCGCTTCCGAGCGTGCCCGGACTGCCTGGCCGAACGGGGCCTTGTCCGATGCCGGGTGGTTCAGGACCTCCACGACTTCCAGGTACTTGTGTCCCGCGAGCGGGATAATCATGTTGCGTGTCCCGAAACGGGGGTGCACTCCACCCTTCACGGCTTCAACGCCGAGGGCAGACGCAATACGTTCAGTGGTGGCTGCCAAGCCATCGTGTTCACAGGCGTAAGAGACGTGATCCATGCGCATGCCATCATCTTGGCACTTTGTGATGGACCTCTCAGCTTAGGTTCCCCTAACCGTCATGGGATGTCCGACGGCGGCAGGCGCGGTGTCCCGCGAGGCGCCGCCACGGCAACCGTCTTCATCTTCGTCACAAAGCTATCCAGGGCTCCGCCGCCATTCCTACACTGAAGCCAGGTCATGAGTGCCAGCGCACAGCCCCGGCTTGCTGGCCGGCAACCCTCGTATCGCGGTGGGGTGCCCCGGGTGAAGACCTGGCCGTCCGGCGCCCGCCGGAGGGCAAGCGCGGCGCCTGTGCCGGTCCGGGCCCAAAGCCCTGGCCGGTGCTGTGCCCGGTCCCTTTGAGGAGCATCAATGTCCAACGCCTGGTCCTTCGAAACCCGCCAGATCCACGCCGGCCAGGAGCCGGACAGCGCCACCGGCGCGCGGTCCCTGCCCATCTACCAGACGACGTCGTTCGTGTTCCCCAGCGCCGAAAGCGCCGCCAACCGCTTCGCACTCGCCGAACTCGCCCCCATCTACACCCGGATCGGCAACCCCACGCAGGACGCCGTCGAGCAGCGCGTGGCCAGCCTGGAAGGCGGCCTCGCGGCCCTGCTGCTCAGCTCCGGCCAGGCCGCGGAGACCTTCGCGATCCTCAACGTCGCCGAGGCCGGGGACCATGTGGTGGCCAGCCCCAGCCTCTACGGCGGAACCTACAACCTGCTCGCCCACACGCTGAAGAAATTCGGCATCTCCGTGACCTTCGTGGAGGACCCGGACAACCTGGACCAGTGGCGGGACGCCGTCCGGTCCAACACCAAGCTGTTCTTCGGCGAAGTGGTCTCCAACCCCCGCCAGGACGTCCTGGACATCGAGGGCATCTCCGATGTGGCGCACGAGGCCGGGGTGCCGCTGATCGTCGACAACACGCTCTCCACCCCGTACCTGATCCGGCCCATCGAGTGGGGCGCGGACATCGTGGTCCACTCCGCCACCAAGTACCTCGGCGGCCATGGCGCCGCGATCGCCGGCGTGATCGTGGACTCCGGCAACTTCGACTTCGGCAAGGACCCGGAGCGGTTCCCCGGTTTCAACACCCCGGACCCTACCTACAACGGCCTGGTCTACGCCCGCGATCTCGGTGCGGAGGGGGCGCTGGGCGCGAACCTTTCGTACATCCTCAAGGCCCGCGTCCAGCTCCTGCGCGACCTCGGCTCCGCCGTGTCGCCGTTCAACGCCTTCCTCATCGCCCAGGGCATCGAAACGCTGAGCCTGCGCGTCGAACGCCACGTAGCCAACGCCACCAAGGTGGCGCACTGGCTGGAGGCAAGGGACGACGTCGAATCGGTCGCCTACGCCGGGCTGCCGTCCAGCCCCTGGTACGAGCGAGGCCGCAAGTACGGACCCAAGGGGACCGGCGCCGTCGTGGCGTTCAACATCGCCGGGGGAGCCGAGGCCGGCAAGCGGTTCGTCGATGCGCTCGAACTGCACTCGCACGTCGCGAACATCGGCGATGTCCGTTCCCTGGTGATCCACCCGGCGTCGACCACCCACAGCCAGCTCTCGCCCGAGCAGCAGGCGATCGCCGGCGTCAATCCGGGGCTGGTGCGGCTTTCGGTGGGCCTGGAACACATCGACGACATCCTCGCGGACCTCGACGCCGGATTCCGCGCGGCCAAGGGCGCCTAGGCAAGCAGGGCGGCCGGCGGCCGGTGTCCCCTCGACGGGACGGCCGGCCGCCGGGCTGTCACATGGAAGTCACAATCTTCGTGATTTCCGCCCCCTGTTTCGTAGACTCGTACCAGGTCATGAGTGCCAGTGACAGCCCCGGCTTGCTGGCCGGCAACCCTCCTTTTGCGGCGGGGTGCCCCGGGTGAAGACCTGGCCTGCCGGTCAGCTGACGGCAGGCAAGCGCGAAGATAGGTCCTCACATGACGATTGCCGTCACCCGCACGGGTGCTCCCGAAACCAAGCCATCCCGCAACCCGGACGGGACCGTCCAGTACGTCCGGATCGGCGACCTGCAGCTCGAATCAGGGATTCCGCTGCCGGATGTGGTCCTCGCCTACGAGACGTGGGGGACCCTGAACGCGGACGCCTCCAACGCCGTCCTCATAGAACACGCCCTGACCGGCGACACGCACGTGACCCGCGGCGACAGCGAGGAACCCGGCTGGTGGGAACAGCTCGCCGGACCCGGGGCTCCCGTGGACACGGACAAGTACTTCGTCGTTTCAATCAACATCCTGGGCGGCTGCCACGGTTCCACGGGACCCTCCACCCCGGCCCCCGACGGGCGCCCCTGGGGATCGCGGTTCCCGCTCGTCACCCTGCGGGACACCGCCGCTGCCGAGGCGCGGCTGGCCGACGCCCTGGGCATCGGCAGCTGGTATGCCGTGCTGGGCGGCTCACTCGGCGGCGCGCGCGCACTCGAATGGGCCGTCACGTTCCCCGGCCGGGTCCGGCGCTGCGCCGTGATTTCCGTCGGCGCCAGCAGCACGGCCGAACAGATTGCCTTCGCGCAGGCCCAGACCCTGGCCATCCGCCAGGACCCCCATTTCAACGGCGGAAATTACTACGGCGGCCCGGAACCCGAAGCAGGTCTCGCCCTCGCCCGCCGCATCGCGCACATCACCTACCGCTCGGCGGCCGAACTGGACGGCCGGTTTGGCCGGAACGCCCAGGAGTCCGAGGCGACCCTGGAAGCCGGGTCGCTGGCCGGACGCGGGCGCTACCAGGTGGAAAGCTACCTGGACCACCAGGGCAGCAAACTGGTCCGGCGCTTTGACGCGAACAGCTACATCGCCATCACCGAAGCCCTCATGAGCCACGATGTCTGCCGGGGGCGCGGAAGCCTCGGGGAGGCCCTGGCTCCGGCCACCGCAGAGTTCCTGGTGGCGGCCGTGGACTCGGACCGCCTGTATTTCCCGGCCCAGTCCCGTCAACTGGCCGAGGCCTTGCCGGGCGGCCCGGAACTGCACATCATTGAAGCGCCGATCGGCCACGACGGCTTCCTGACCGAAATCGGCCAGCTCAGCGCCCAGCTGCGGGAGGCCTTCTTCGGCCACTAGACCACATCGGTTGTGCATTTTTGCAGACGCGCTCTGCACTAATGGCCGTTGATGCTCAGGGCGGGAGCGTCCATACTCATGGGGAATGACGCCATGTGCCCTACATCACGGGCGTCCTCAGCCCAATGGTCCACAGGGTGTCGACGGAGACACCGAAGGAGTCACGATGAGTACGGAAAACGCCGCGAGGCGCGCTGAAGAAACGGACGTCAAATCGTCCGGCCTGAAGAAGGTAGTCACGGCCTCCATGGCCGGCACGGTGGTTGAGTGGTACGAATTCTTCCTCTACGCCTCCGCCGCCACCCTTGTCTTCGGCAAGCTGTTCTTTCCCAATACCGGTTCGGAATTGGACGGCATCATTGCCGCGTTCGTCACCTATGCGGTCGGCTTTGTTGCCCGCCCCATCGGTGGCATCGTCTTCGGCCACTTCGGCGACAAGTTCGGCCGCAAGAAACTGCTCCAGCTGAGCATCATCCTTGTCGGCGTTGCCACCTTCGCGATGGGCTGCCTGCCGACTTTCCAGCAGATCGGCTACTGGGCCCCGGCCCTGCTGGTCTTCCTGCGCTTCGTCCAGGGCTTCGCCGTCGGCGGTGAGTGGGGCGGCGCAGTCCTCCTCGTTGCCGAGCACAGCCCGAGCAAGTCCCGCGGATTCTGGTCAAGCTGGCCGCAGTCGGCGGTTCCGATGGGCAACCTGCTGGCCACCGGTGTGCTGTTCACCCTGTCCGCCACGCTGTCCTCCGCCGAGTTCCTCAGCTGGGGCTGGCGTGTGGCCTTCTGGCTCTCTGCTGTGATCGTGATCGTCGGCTACTACATCCGCACTAAGGTCCAGGACGCCCCGATCTTCCTGGAGGCCCGCAAAGAGGTCACCGTTGAGAACAAGGGCTACGGCGTCGCCGAAGTCTTCCGCCGCTACCCGCGCGGCGTCTTCACCGCCATGGGTCTGCGCTTCGCGGAGAACATCCTCTACTATCTTGTGGTCACCTTCTCCATTACCTACCTGAAGGTGATTGTCCAGACGGACACCTCGCGGATCCTGCTGCTGCTGCTCGTTGCGCACCTGGTCCACTTCGCCGTGATCCCGATGGTCGGCAAGCTCTCGGACAACGTCGGCCGCAAACCGGTCTACATGGCCGGCGCTGTCCTCGGCGGCACGTGGGGCTTCTTCGCCTTCCCGATGATGGACACCAAGAACGACCTCGTCATCTTGGCCGCGATCACCATCGGTCTGCTGTTCCACGCGCTCATGTACGCCGGCCAGCCGGCACTCATGGCCGAAATGTTCCCGACCCGGATGCGCTACTCCGGTGTCTCGCTGGGCTACCAAGTCACCTCGATTGTGGCCGGTTCGCTGGCTCCGATCATCGCCGTCGCCTTGCTGAGCCAGTACAAGTCCTCCACGCCGGTGGCGATTTACCTCCTCGGCGCCTGTGTGGTCACGATGGTGGCCGTGTTCTTCCTCAAGGAAACCCGCGGCATCTCCCTGCGCGACGTCGACGCCGCCGATGCCCGTGGCACGGCCGATCTCCTCGCCGCCTCCAAGAAGTAACAACGGACTAACACGGCAACAGCCCGGGTCCCGCACTGCGGGGCCCGGGCTGTTGCCGTGTGTGCCGGCAGGCTCAGCCCGCCAGGGCGGCTCAGCCCGCCAGGACCGCCTGGCGGTCGGCAATCTCGGTCCGGATCGCCTCCAGCACGGCACGGACGGGGGCGGAACGCAGCGACTCGGGCCTGGCCACTGCCCAGATGGGCAGCTGGCGCTGGAAGTCGTCCGGCAGGACGGGCAGGAAATCGGGGCTTCCGGCCACCAGGAAGTTGGGGAGCAGGCCTATCCCGGCGCCCCGCCGGACGGCTTCGAGCTGGGCGAAGACGCTTGTGGCCTGGAAGCTGGACCGCGGCACCGGCAGCTGCGTGGAGCGGTGCCCCAGCTCGGCCACCTGGAGCGCCGATTCCACGTAGGAGACAAAGCCGTGCTGGCGGACGTCGTCGAGCGTTGCCGGAAGCCCGTGCTCCTGGGCATATCCGGGACTGGCGTACAGCCTGAGGAAATAGTTGCTCAGGAAGATGGCCTGGGCGTTTGCGGTGTCCATGTTGCCCACCACCACTTCCAGGTCCACGCCGGAGCGGTTTTGGCTCACCTTGCGTGTGGCGCTGAGCAGCTCAACGTTGAGCAGCGGATTCGCCCGCTGCAGCCGCACGAGGGCCGGGGCCAGGAATTCGGCGCCGAAGCCGTCCGGGGTGCTGATCCGGACAAGGCCGGAGACCACGTCGCCGGAGCGGGCAATGCTGCTGGACAGGGCACCGAGAGTGCCCTCGATGGCCTCCGCGGCCGCGACGGCCTGGCTGCCGAGCTCGGTCAGCTCCCAGCCGTGCGGGCTGCGTTCCAGCGTCCGGCCGCCGAGCTGCTTGTCCAGGGCCAGGACGCGGCGGGAGATGGTGGTGTGCGTGGTGCCGAGCGTCTCCGCCACCGCGTTGAACCGGCCCAACCGCGCCACGGTCAGCAGGATCAGCAGGTCATCGGGGCTCGGAAGCCGGCGCAGGTCCACTTTTGTCCCCTCTTCAGCGAGTGTCGTCAACGGATATGGGTAGGCAGCGCCGCCAGTGTGCATTTGTGCACATGGCATCTGTGATTTTTTCCCTTGATTGCACTCTATCAGGGGTGTGATGGTGGACACAGGGATGCCGGGGTTTCGGCTTTCAGCCCGGAGCGCCCGGCAGCACATCAAGCAAAGGAGCTTAAGCCATGGCAGTCATCGCCTGGATCGGACTCGGAAACATGGGCGGGTCCATGTCCGTCAACCTCTCGAACGCCGGACATGAGGTCCGCGGCTTCGATCTCAACACCGCAGCCGTTGCTGCCGCCGAGGCCGGGGGAGTCAAGGCCGCAGGCAGCATCGCCGAGGCCGTCGACGGCGCCGACGTCGTCTTCACCATGCTCCCCAAGGGCGAGCACGCCCGCGCCGTGTATCTGGGCGAGGACGGCGTCCTGGCCCACGCGGACACCCGGACCCTGCTGGTGGATTCCTCCACGATCGATATTGCCTCCGCGCAGGCCCTGCACGACGCCGCCGCTGCCGCCGGCTTCCGCTTTGTCGACGCGCCCGTCTCGGGCGGCATGAGCGGCGCAAAGGCCGCCACCTTGACGTTCATGATCGGCGGCGAGGCCGGCGCGGTTGCCGAGGCCACCGAATACATCCGACCCATGGCGGCGAACATCATCCCCACCGGCGGCGCCACCACCGGCCAGGCCGCGAAGATCTGCAACAACCTCATGCTCTTCATCAACCTCGCCTCCACCGCCGAGGGCGCAGTCCTCGCCGACCGCCTCGGCCTGGACAAGCAGGTCTTCTGGGACATCGCGTCGGTCTCCTCCGGCGACAGCTGGGCGCTGCGCACCTGGTACCCCGTGGCCGGTGTCGTGCCCACCGCGGCATCCAACAACGACTTCGCCCCGACCTTCACCACGGAGCTGGCCAACAAAGACATTGGCCTGGCCATCAGCGCCGCGCGCGACACCGGCACCCCGCTGGAAATCGGCGAGCACGTCCAGCAGCTCTTCCAGCGGCTCATCGACTCTGGCCAATCCGGCCAGGACTGCTCGATGATCGTCAAGCTCGTCGACGGCACGCTCGACCCCGCCAACTAGGCGCCCTGCCCAACAGCACGCAATCCTTCAGGGCCCACAACTTCACGGCCCTGCCCTTCACGAAAGAGACCCACCCCATGGAACGCATTCCGCACTACATCAACGGCGCCCTGATTTCCGACGCCGAGCGCTTCGGCCCCGTCTTCAACCCCGCCACCGGCGAGCAGGAGAAAGAGGTCGCCCTGGCCTCCGCCGCCCGCGTCGAGGAGGCCGTCGCGGCCGCCCGCGCCGCCCTGCCCGGCTGGCGCGCCACGAGCCTGGCCAAGCGCACCGGCATTTTCTTCAAGGTCCGTGAACTGCTCATGCAGCGCCGGCCCGAACTGGCGGCCCTGCTGACCAGCGAGCACGGCAAGGTCCTCTCGGATGCGGAAGGTGAAATCACCCGCGGCCTGGAGAACATCGAATTCGCCACCGGGCTGGCCCACATGCTTAAGGGCGAGCGCTCCGAGCAGGTCTCCGGCGGCGTCGATGTCCACTCGGTCCGCCAGCCGGTCGGCGTCGTCGCCTGCATCACGCCGTTCAACTTCCCCGCCATGGTGCCGTTGTGGATGATCGGCAGCGCCCTGGCCTGCGGCAACACCGTGTTGCTCAAGCCCAGCGAAAAGGACCCGTCCTCCGCCATCTTCATCGCCCAGATCTTCGCCGAGGCCGGACTGCCGGCGGGCGTGCTCAACGTGGTCCACGGCGACAAGGAGGCCGTGGACGTGCTGCTGGAACACCCGGACGTCAAGGCGATCAGCTTTGTCGGCTCGACGCCGATCGCGCAGTCCATCTACCAGCGCGCCGCCGATCACGGCAAGCGCGTCCAGGCCCTGGGAGGCGCGAAGAACCACATGGTGGTCCTGCCCGATGCGGACCTCAACATGGCCGCGGACGCCGCTGTCTCGGCCGCCTACGGTTCCGCCGGGGAGCGCTGCATGGCAGTCAGTGTCCTGGTCGCCGTCGGCAGCATCGCCGATGAACTGGTGGACGCGATCAGCACCCGCATGGCCACGCTAACCATCGGCCCGGGCACGGACCCGGCCTCCCAGATGGGCCCGCTCATCACAGCCGAGCACCGTGACAAGGTGGCCTCCTACGTTGCCGGCGCGGCCAACGAAGGCGCCACCGTGGTGGTGGACGGCCGCGAGCACGAATTCGACTCCAACGGCTTCTTCATCGGCGTGAGCCTGATCGACCACGTCAAGCCCGGCATGAAGGTCTACGACGACGAGATCTTCGGCCCCGTCCTCTCGGTGGTCCGTGTCGAGACGTACGCCGACGCCGTGAAGCTGGTCAACGACAACGAGTTCGGCAACGGCGTGGCGATCTTCACCCGCGACGGCGGCGCCGCCCGGCAGTTCGAATTCGACGTCGAGGCCGGCATGGTGGGCGTCAACGTGCCCATCCCGGTGCCGGTGGGCACGTTCTCCTTCGGCGGCTGGAAGAACTCCCTCTTCGGCGACACCCACATGTACGGCCCGGAGAGCATCCGCTTCTACACCCGCGGCAAGGTTGTCACCACCCGCTGGCCGGACCCGTCCACCTCGGTGATCGACCTCGGCTTCCCCCAGGTCGACTGACACTTCACCGCTCCAAGCAACGCGGGGTCACTTCGCGCCCATCCGGCACCGGATCATGGGCCGCAAGTGGCCCCTCGTTGCTTTCCGGCTCCGGGATTAGAGTAGGCAGGCAGGGAGGGCCACGATCCGGGAGGCACCATGACCACGCTCATCAACCGCCCCAACACGGCACTGCTCGTCGTCGACATGCAGGTCGGCGTCGTCGCGGAGGCTTACCGCCGTAACGACGTCGTCGCGACCATCGCCGCCCTCGTGGACAAGGCGCGCGGCGCCGGGGTTGACGTCGTCTGGGTGCAGCACAACGGCGAGGAACTCCCGCGCGGCAGCGACGGCTGGCAGTATGTGCCGGAGCTCGCGCGGCGCGATTCAGAGCCGCTCGTGGCGAAGGAGTACAGCGACGCGTTCGAGGCGACCGACCTGGAGGCCGTGCTGGCCGCCCGCGGCATCGGCCGCTTCTTCCTGGCCGGTGCGCAGACCGACGAGTGCATTCGCTCCACCCTCCACGGCGCGATCACCCGCGGCTACGATGTCACGCTGGTCGCCGACGCCCACACCACCGAGGACCTGACCGAATTTGGCGCACCGCCGCCGGAGCTGGTGGTGGCCCACACCAATTTGTACTGGCAGTACCACAAGGCTCCCGGGCGGACGGCCGGAACGGTCAACGCAGCCGACGTCGACTTCGCTAGCCCTGCAGGAGCCTAGCCCTTCATGATTTCAGCGCGCTGGGCCATGTAGTCCTCCATGGACAGCTTGCCGTCGCTGTACTGCTGGTCGAGTTCGGCCAGCTTGCGGGCACGGTAGCCCTGCGCTGGCGACGGCGCCTGGGGCACCTCGGGAGTCTGCGGCTGTCCGGCTGCCGGCGCCGGTTCGTGCCGCTGCGGAGGGTTGTTCAGGTACTCAGGGCTGTCCTCGTAGGGAACGGGGGACTGGTAGCCGGCCGGACCCGGGTACTGCTGACCGGGGTACGGCTGGTTCGGGAACGGCTGGTTGGGGAACCGGGGACTGGGGTACGGCTCGTTGCCCGGTCCCGGCTGCCTCGGGGCGCCCAGCTGGCCGAAGCCACCAAAGTAGTCCTGCTGTGTGTAGCCGTCCCGCGGCTGGTTGCCCTGGTTGCCGGGGTTGTTCTGGTTTCCGGGGAACCCGCCGAATTGCCCCGGCGTGCCCTGGTTCCGGCCGCGGGCGGACCTGCGGTAGAGGCGCATGGCCACGGGAATCAGGAACGACAACACGATGATCCAGAAGAACATGCTGCTCACGGTATGGGGCCTTTCAGCTGCTGGGCCTTCTCATCTGCGGGCTCATCTATAGGGCCGGAGAAGTGTTCTTCCAGCTTATGCCCCGCAGGCTCAGGACCGCACCGCATCCTCGGCGCCGGGCGGACCTTCGCCGGAGCCGAGCGGAACGCCGGGACCGAACACCGGGCCGGCCAGGGGCCGCTTGGCCGTCACGCCGTCGCCCGAGGAGCGGTGCCGCAGCCGCCGCACCACCCAGGGGACAAAATACTCCTTGGCCCACACAAGGTCGCCGCTGCGCGCCTCGCGCCAACCGCGTTGCGGCAGCGGTTTGGGGGCGAGGGGCCGGAGGGTGTGCTCGACGTTCAGCGAGTCCAGCACCATGGCCGCGATGGTGTGGTGGCCCAGCGGTGAGAAGTGCAGCCGGTCAGCATTCCACATCTGCGGGTCATTGAGCTGGCGCAGGGACCACATGTCCGCGATCACGGCGTCGTGGCGCGCGGCGATGGTACGCAGGTTCTCGTTGTAGATGGCCACCTTGCTGCGGATCCGGCCCAGCACCGTGGAGCCCGTGTCAGGGCCGTTGAACAGGACCACGGTGGCGCCGCCCAGGCTCAGGATCTGCACCACCGAGTCCAGCTTTTCGGCCAGCACGTCCGGATCCCCGCCCGGGCGGATGAGGTCGTTGCCGCCGGCGGAGAGCGTGATGAGATCCGGCTTGAGGGACAGACAGTGCGCCATCTGCTGGTCCACGATCTGCTGCAGGAGCCGGCCGCGGACGGCCAGGTTGGCGTACGCGAAGTCGTTGTGCCCGCGGCTGAGTTCCTCGGCGACCCGGTCTGCCCAGCCCCGGTGGCCGCCCGGGCTGGCCGGTTCAGGGTCGCCGATGCCTTCCGTGAAAGAGTCGCCCATGGCCACATAGCGGGTCCACGGGTGGGTTACGACGGTGTCGGCTGAGGGGTCCGGTGAATTTTCCATGGCTTCGGTTTCGCTCACCCCCATATCCTGCACTGTTCACGTTAAGCTACGCCACCGTAGGTTGTTACCGCTGGGTAACTGTAAGAATGGTTCCATGACTCACGCTGATGCCCTCCCGGCCCCTGTCGTTCTTTGGTCCAAGCCGGAGCAGGAGCGGGCCGGCAAACCGTTGCTGGTCCTGCTGCATGGCTACGGCGCCAACGAACAGGATCTGCTCAGCCTGGCGGAGATGCTCCCGCAGGATTTCGCAGTGGCCTCGTTGCGCGCCCCGCTTCCCATGGGCCCGGGCTTCACATGGTTCCCGCTGACAGCGTCCATTGACTATTCGCTCGACGCCGTCAAGGTCGCCGCCGCGTATGTCCAGGACTGGCTCGACGGCGTCAAAGCCAACCACCCGTCGGTGACGCTGCTGGGGTTCTCGATGGGCATGGCCATGGCCACCACGTTGCTGCGGCAGCGGCCGGCTGACTTCGCCGCCGTCGTCGGCCTGTCAGGGTTTGTCGTCGACGCCGGCGAGGACCCCAGCTTCCGCGACGGCGAACTGGACGGCACCGTGCCGCTGTTCTGGGGCCGGGACCAGCAGGACCCGGCGATCACCGCAGACAAGATTGACTACACCATCGGCTGGGTCCGCAAGCACGTGAAGCTCACCAAGGTCCTTTACACGGGCATGTGGCACGGCATCAACCAGCAGGAAATCGGCCACGTCTCGGAGTTCCTCACGCACGTGGTGCTCAACTCCAAGAAGTAGGTGCGCCCGTAGACGTCAGGCGCGCCACATGAATGAGGTGCGCTCGGGTGGCTAGGAGGCGGCGGGCGCGCTGATCCGCACGGTCCGGCCGCTCACGGTGACGGTGTCGCCGTCGTGAAGCTGGCGGCCGCGGCGCTCGTCGATTTCGCCATTGACCTTGACCAGCCCGTTCTTGATCAGTTCTGCGGCCTCCACACCGTCTTCCACCAGATTCGCAAGCTTCAGCAGCTGGCCCAGCCGGATCATGCTGTCGCGGATGGTGATGTCTTCGAATTCCGGATTGCTCATACAAGCAATGATGCCTGACCTAAGGTGGCACCAATGACCCACACCCCCCGGCTCCCGCTGATCGTGGGCCTTCCCATGGCCGTCGCGACCGGACTGTTCATCCCGGTCCAGGGCCGGATCAACGGCGCCCTCGGGGTGGCGCTTGGGGACGGAATCGGCGCCGCCGTCGTCAGCTTCAGCACCGGGCTGGTGGTGATGACGGCCATTTCGCTGGCACTGCCCAAAGGACGGGCCGGGCTGGCGCGGATCCTGCCGGCCGTGCGCGAGCGGCAGTTTCCGCCCTTTTACGTGATGGCCGGCTGCATTGGGGCCGTCTTCGTCTTCGCCCAGTCCTTCACCGTGGGACTGCTCGGCGTCGCCCTCTTCACGGTGGCCGCCGTGACGGGACAGACCCTCAGCGGCCTGCTGGTGGACCGGATGGGGATCGGACCGGCGGGGAAGAGGCCCATTACCGGCATCCGGGTGCTCGGCAGCGTGCTCACCGTCGCCGCCGTCGCCTGGGCGGTCTCGCCCAGGTTCAGCGCCGGGGAATCCGTGCTGCAGTTGTTTGTGCCCGTGCTGCTGCCGCTCCTGGCCGGGTTCCTGATGAGTTTCCAGCAGGCCATGAACGGCACAGCCACCGTGCACTATGGCACCCCCATCGCCGCGACGTTGGTGAACTTCATCGCCGGAGCCGCCCTGTTGTGGGCGGCGTGGCTGATCAAACTCGCGGTGGCCGGCGCCGGCAACCCCCTGCCGGCGCAGTGGTGGTATTACCTTGGCGGCCCGCTCGGCTGCATCTTCATCGGCATCGGCGCCCTCCTGGTCCGCAGCCTGGGCGTGCTGGTCACCGGCCTCGGGATGATCGCCGGTCAGCTGCTGGGATCCCTCGGACTGGACCTGATACTGCCGGTGCCCGGAACTGTGATCGCGCTCCCGACAGTCCTGGGCACCGTGCTGACGCTCGGCGCCATCATCCTGGCCACGCTGCCCTGGCCCCGCGGGGCGCTGAAGCGGTAGCGGGCCGGTAGGCTTGGAGTTTGCATCGCACTGTTCGTTTCCCCCGTCTCGTTTCCCCCGTCCGGCAACCAGCCGGTGACCCGGGGCTGACACCGCGGACCGCACCCAGCGGCCCTGTACAAAATTGGAGTTCCCATGGCAGCAAAATCCGTCCTTGACCAGATTATTTCCCTCGCCAAGCGCCGGGGATTCGTTTTCCAGGCCGGTGAAATCTATGGTGGCTCCCGTTCTGCCTGGGACTACGGGCCGCTCGGCGCCGAGCTCAAGGAAAACATCAAGCGCCAGTGGTGGCAGTCCGTGGTCCGCGGCCGCGAAGACGTTGTAGGCCTGGATTCCTCCGTCATCCTGCCCCGCCAGGTCTGGGAAGCTTCCGGCCATGTCGATGTCTTCTCCGACCCGCTGGTGGAGTGCCTGTCCTGCCACAAGCGCTACCGCGCGGACCACCTCGAAGAAGAGTACGAGGAGAAGAAGGGCCGTCCGGCCGAGAACGGCCTCAAGGACATCGCCTGCGCCAACTGCGGCACCCGCGGCCAGTGGACGGAGCCCCACGAATTCTCCGGCCTGCTCAAGACCTACCTCGGCCCCGTTGCCAGCGAGGAGGGCCTGCACTACCTGCGGCCCGAAACCGCCCAGGGCATCTTCGTGAACTTCGGCAACGTCCTGACCACCTCGCGGAAGAAGCCGCCGTTCGGCATCGGCCAGATCGGCAAGTCGTTCCGCAACGAGATCACGCCCGGCAACTTCATCTTCCGCACCCGCGAGTTCGAGCAGATGGAGATGGAATTCTTCGTCGAGCCCGGCACCGACGAGCAGTGGCACGAGTACTGGATGAAGGAACGCATGTCCTGGTACACGGGCCTGGGCATCCGCGACGAGAACCTGCGCTTCTTCGAGCACCCGCTGGACAAGCTCAGCCACTACTCCAAGGGCACCACCGACATCGAATACCGGTTCGGCTTCCAGGGCTCGGAGTGGGGCGAGCTCGAGGGCATCGCCAACCGCACCGACTTTGACCTCTCCACCCACGCCAAGGCCTCCGGCGCGGACCTGAGCTACTTCAACCAGGCCACCAACGAGCGCTACACCCCGTACGTGATCGAGCCCGCCGCCGGCCTCACCCGCTCGTTCATGGCCTTCATGATCGATGCCTACACCGAGGACGAGGCCCCCAACGCCAAGGGCGGCGTGGACATCCGCACCGTGCTCAAGCTCGATCCCCGCCTGGCTCCGGTGAAGGCCGCCGTGCTGCCGCTGAGCCGCAACGAGGACCTGTCCCCGAAGGCCAAGGACCTCGCGGCCCAGCTGCGCAAGAGCTGGAACATCGAGTTTGACGACGCCGGCGCCATCGGCCGCCGCTACCGCCGCCAGGACGAGATCGGCACCCCGTTCTGCATCACCGTGGACTTCGAGACCCTGGACGACCAGGCCGTCACCATCCGCGAACGCGACACCATGAGCCAGGAACGCGTTTCCCTGGACAAGGTGGAGGGTTACCTGGCCGCACGGCTGATCGGCGCCTGATCATGGCCATCGCATACCGGGAATGGCGGGAGGGCGACGACCTCGCGCTGCTGGAGATCTGGGGCGGTCCTGAGACGGTCCAGGCCGGACAGTTCCGCGGCACGCTTGCGCCCTCGGGCAATTCCCCGTGGCGCCGCTGCATCGTGGCCGAGGACGTCGTGGACGGCGTCGCCATTCCCGTGGCGGCTGCCGTGGTCCACGAGGCCTCGCTGCACCCGGAACGGCTCTGGGCGTATGTCGAGGTCGCCCGGGACCACCGCCGCGCCGGCCTCGGGTCCACTCTGCTGACCATGCTGCGGCACGAGGCCGCCCAGGCGCCGTCGGGCGTGTCCAAACTGCGCTGCAAAGTGGAGCCGGGCACCCCCGGGGCGGCGTTTGCCGAGGCCGCGGGCCTGGCCCCGATCCAGCGCTCCCGCCTCGTCGTCGTTGACCCGGCGCCGCTCAAGCTGCCGGTGTTCGGCGACGGTTCGGAGTCCGCGGCCACTGATCAGGTCGAAGACCTGGCCACGGGCTCGGTGGAGCTCAGCGACGTCGTGGGACGCTACTACACGGCCGTGCACGGCTGGGACAGCCCGGGGGAGCTGAGCGTTGCCGCAGTGCAGCGTTTGTTCCTGGATGAGCTCAGCGGCGCCCACGGAGCGATCGTGCTGCGGGCGCCCAAGGCCAGTGCCTTCGGGCACGGCATCGCGGCGAGCCGGAAGGGCCGGCTGGAGGGGTTCGCCATCAGCTACGCCCAGGGAATTCCCGGGGCCGACGCCGACGGTGCCGGTGCGGACGCGTCGGCCGGGCCAACTGAAGTCTTCCTCGGACACGAACTCAAGCTCGACACGGATCAAGCCCGGGCCGCCGTCCGGGACCTTCTGGCCCTGATCGCCTACCAGCACCCGGTGATGCTGGAACTGGACGACGCGATGACCGCCCTGCGCGCCGTCGTCGAACCGCTGCTCGAGAGCGGAAAAGCCCATGTCCAGGGCTCGGAAACCCTGGTCGTCTCCGACGCGGCGTAGGCCTTTACCAAACTGACCCGCAGCCACAGCTGCGGGTCAGTTTGGTTAAGCACAGTTACCGTCAAACACCTTTTCTGTCAGACACCGTTATTTGGGGATCACCGGCGGCACGAACTCGAATGTCATGCCCAGCAGCCAGACCAGCAGCAGGACCACCGGCAGGTGGAACACGAACTGCAGGAAAGTGAAGCCCACCAGGTCCCGGGCGCGCAGCCTCAGCACCGCGAGCAGGTCGACTCCGAGGCCCCCGGCAGCGCGGATCGAGCCGCCCTGGGGCGCTGCATTTTGTACCCCATGGAGCTTAGTCAAGGCGATGGTGGAAACCGGTCTTATCGGCGCCTGGCACCTGCGCGCCGCGGACCGTCGGCCTCGTCGAGCCGGCGCCGTTCCTCCTCCGTCGGGGCGCCGCCACCGAGCCCGGCCGGCATCCACCAGGCACCGGGCGCGGGTTGCAGGGGGAAGTCGGCCATGCCGACGTCGATCCCGTCCTGGAGCGTCTTGGCCAGGCGTGCCGTGGCCGGCCGGGCGTCGTCGGCCGGGCCCGGGAGCGAGCCCGGAAGGATCTGCTCGCCCACGTGGATGCGGACCGGGGCGCGCCAGGCGCGCCGCGGCGAGAAGGCATGATGGCGGGTCAGCAGCCGGTGGGCGCCCCAGATGGAGACCGGGATGATCGGCACGCCGGCTTCGGCGGCCATTCGCACGGCACCGGTCTTGCATTCGCGCACCGTGAAGCTGCGGCTCACGCCCGCCTCGGGCAGGATGGCGATGTACTCGCCCTCCCTCAGCCGGGCGACCGCGGCGTCGTAGGCGCGGGCTCCCGATCCGTACCCGACCACAACATGCCCGGCTGCACTGACCGCGGGCCCGGCAAACCAGTGGTCGGCGGCTCCCTGCGTGACGAGGAAGCGCAGCTGGGCCCGGTTGTGCCACCACAGCAGCATCTCGGCGAAGGCAAAGTCGAGGTAGCCGAAGTGCGTGATCGCGACGACGGCACCCTGGCCGGGCACCACCGGCCGCGACGGGCACCGGTGGGCGGCACCGCGGGCGCCGTCTCGGGTGGAAGCTTTGAGCGGCCCGGGCTGGAGCAGGTGCTCCCGGCCCGTGACGAGGACGCGGATCCGGAACAGCCAGCGCAGCGCCAGCCCGGTGCGGACGATGAATCGGTAGAAACGGTCGTTGGGTTCCGGCCGCCAGCTCAGGCGCCGCCACCTCAGGGTCCGCCAGTTCAGGCGCCGCCAGTTCAGGGCAGGCCGGCCCTGTCCCGGGCCGCGCATGTCAGTGCCCCACGGTCCGCCGCCGGGGCGGCAAGGGCAGGAAACCGGAGGTGGATTCGATGTATTCCTTGTAGCCGGGCCGTGCGGCCATCGCCTTTTCCGTCAGCGGCTTCCCGGTCTTGCCGGCAAGAGTCCAGATCATCAGGGCGGGGGAGAGGACGGTCAGCACGCCGGGCCAGGAATCGGCGGCCACGAGGAAGAGCCCGGCCCAGACGGCGGCGTCGCCGAAGTAGTTGGGGTGGCGGGTATAGCGCCACAGCCCAGTGTTGAGGACGGTGCCACGCCTGGCGGGATCGGCCTTGAACTGCGTCAGCTGCCAATCGCCGGCCGTCTCGAACACGAAGCCAAGGATCCAGAGCAGGACACCGGCGAACGCGAGCCAACCCAGGGTTCCGGTGGCGAACATGCCGACCTGGATGGTGAGCGAGACGAAGAACATCACCACACCCTGGGGCAGGTAGACCCGCCGCAGGGCGTAGACGTTGCGTGATCCGGGTGCTGCGGAGAGCATGTCCACATACCGTGGGTCCTCGTGGCCGCCGCGTGCACGGAGCCCGATGTGGACGGCGAGGCGGATGCCCCAGACCGCGACCAGGACAAGGAGCAGCAGCCGGCGGCCGGCGTCGCCGTATCCGGCGGAGAGCACCCAGGAGATGCCGGCCACCACCACGAAGCCCAGGCCCCAGACGGTGTCGATAACGGAGTGCCGGTTCTGCCGCACGGCAACCGCGAAGGTCAGGCCCAGCAGCAACACGAGTCCCGCGATGACCCACGGCAGGCTGGCCAGGAAGGCATCAAGCGGGAACGTCGGCATCACAGCACCACCGGCAGGCGTGTTCCGGCCGCCGGCGGGGCGCTGCGCAGCGCGCTGCGTAAGGCGTCCGTGGCGCCGGAGACATCAGCCCCCGTGGCCTCGCCGAAGGCATCCAGGACGAAACCGTTCGCCAGCACGTTCCACAGTGCCAACCGGCGGATCATGAAATGGCCGGCACCCTTGAGGGAGACGTAGTCAAAGGACGCGGCGACGCCCTCGGCGCGACGGGCATAGTCCAGCGAGTTCGCCGGGCTGGTCCAGCGGTCGTCGGTGCCGTGGACGATCAGGACCCGGCGGCCGGCGACGGGTTGGACCGGGGTTTTGTGATTGAGCCATGGGGCGAGCGCGACGACGGCCTCGACTTGCGGGTCGTCGGCCACGCACAGCGCCGTGAGACCGCCCATGGAGTGGCCCAGCAGGTACACCGGCACGCCAGGATGCTCCTGGCTGATCCGGGCGAGCGCCCAGCGGGCATCATGAACGGGGGACATGTCTTCCCCGTTCCAGCCGCGATACCGGTTGCGCAGGGTCCACACAGCCAGCCCGTGCGGGCCGCCCTGCCTGTTCAGTGCCCGGGCGAAGGGCCGCATCCGGGCCGGGCTCAGGTGCCGGCCGCGGACCGCGTCGTAGCTGTCGGCCCGCCCGCCGTGCAGGACCAAGGCAACTGCGCGGGTTTCCCCGGCGGCTTCGGCGATTCTCAGCACGGCCTTGGCGGTGGGCCCGGATCGGCCCGCCCCCGGCTCGCGGTCGTCTAGTTTACGCATGGCCACGCGTGTGTCCTTCCGTCCTTCGTCCGTCAATAACCAACCCTAGGTTGCAGCCTCCGCCCGTCAAGGCAGCTGGTGCCTAGTGTGGATTCGGAGCCGGTGCCCGCGGTGATGGGTGCGGCCGGCAGGCGCGCATTTTGACGGCGCCCTTGACGGGGAAATGCGGGAGGAGTAGGCATGTGCAGGTAAACCTCCGGGCGCCACGCCGGCTGGGAGCGCAGAGAACCGTCCGGGTCGAATCTCACGACGAAATCGGCGGTAAACGAAATGAACGGAACAGCCCTCGATAGCCTGCGCGAGCAAGTCCGAGGCCAGATCATTACGCCTGGTGACGCGGACTACGACGCGGCGCGTGCGGTGTACAACGGCATGATCGACAAGCGGCCGGCCGCGGTGGTCCGCGTATCCCAGGTGGCGGATGTCATAGCCTGCGTCAACTTCGCCCGGGACAATTCCCTGGACCTTGCCATCCGCGGCGGAGGCCACAGCGCTCCCGGATTTGGCACCTGGGACGACGCCCTGGTCATCGATTTTTCGAACACATCCGGCGTCCGGGTCGATCCGGCAAACAAGACGGCGAGGTCCGAGGCCGGCGCAACCTGGGCCGACTTCAACCACGCCACGCACGCCTTCGGGCTGGCGACGACGGGCGGCATCATCGGCTCGACGGGCGTCGCAGGGCTCACACTGGGCGGCGGCATTGGCTACCTCGCGCGGAAGTATGGGCTCAGTTGCGACAACCTGATCGCTGCCGACGTCGTTACAGCGGACGGTAAGTTCCTAACTGCCAGTGAAAGCGAGAATGAGGACCTGTTCTGGGCGCTGCGCGGCGGCGGCGGGAACTTCGGCGTGGTGACGTCGCTGGAATACCGGCTGCACCCGGTGGATATGGTTCACGCCGGCATCATCATCTATCCGATGGAGCATGCAGAAACTGTGGCGAAGTTCTACCGGGATCATATGGACTCCGCGCCCGAGGAACTGGGGGTCTTCCTGGCATTTGCCATGGGGCCGCCTGTACCATTCCTGCCCGAGGAATGGCACGGCAAACCGGTGGCTGTGGTAGTCGGCATGTGGACGGGCGATCAGGCCGCGGGTCCCGCCCAATGGCAGCCCTTCCTCGATATCGCTCCCGTGGCGGGTTCCATGGTGGGGCCGATGCCCTACCCGGCTCTGAACCAGGCCTTCGACCCCCTGATGCCCAAGGGTCTGCAGGCCTACTGGAAAGCCGATTTCCTCGCGGAGCTCAGTGACGGAGCCATCGCCGCGCACCTCGACTTTGGGAGCAGAGTACCCAGCGTGCAAACCGCCGTGCACTTGTATCCCATTGACGGAGCAGTGCAGCGAGTAGGTGCGGACGATACGGCATTCGCAAACCGGAACGTCAAGTTCGCGCCGGTGATTGCGGGCATCTGGCAGGACCCGGCGGAGAACGAGGCAAACATCGCCTGGGTCAAGGAATATGCGGCGGCACTGCGCCCCTACTCGGCGCCGGGCGGCTACATCAACTTCATGGACCGTGATGACTTGCCCCGGGTCGCGGAGAATTACGGGCCCAACTTCAGCAGGCTCCGGGAGGTCAAAGCCAAGTACGATCCCCAGAACCTCTTCCACATCAACCAGAACATCCCGCCGGCGTAACCTCGATGTCCTGCCGGCACTCCGGCACGCCGGGGCACGCCGCACACCGGGGCACGCCGCATCTGCGCGGCGTGTCCCGTCATCCGTCCGGACAGCCCCCGCCCACGCCGTAAAGTTTTCGGCATGAGGTTGAACTGCTGATGGGCGCTGGACACTCGCACTCTCACACTGACGATGTCGAGCCCACACCCCAGACGCTCGCGGCGCGGAAGAAGGCCAACTGGATCCTGGCTGCCATCCTGATCCCGCTGACGCTGCTGACCCTGGCGGCCATGGCCTTCATGTGGCCGTCGGGAAGCAAGGAGGGCATCACCTTGGCCAGCCCCTACGCCGCGGCCCCGGGCGTGACGTTCGACACCGGCAAGATCCAGCGGGTCGTCGTCGGCAGCTGTTCGGATGCCCAGGCCGGCGGTGACGCCGCGGCGCAGGGCACACCCGGTTCCGGCACCACCCCGCAGCCCCCGAACGAGGGCTCGCAATGCACGTTCGCCTACACCGAGCCGGACAAGGGCGGCAACCCGGTGAAGGTGGTCATCAACCCGGACATCGCGAAATCCCACGGTGTGAAGCCCGGGGACAACATCCGCTACCTGAACCTCTCCAAGGTGCAGGGCGCCGACGGCCAGGACGCGCCGGCCTATGTCTTTGTCGACTTTGTCCGGACACTGCCCATCATCTTCCTGGCCGTGCTTTACGCCGTCGTCGTGATCGCGGTGGCGCGCTGGCGTGGCCTGCGGGCCCTGATCGGACTGGTCGGCGCTTATGTCGTGCTTGTCTCGTTCATGCTGCCCGGGCTGGTCGAGGGGAAGCCGCCGCTGCTCCTGGCGCTCGTGGGGTCCACGGTGATCATGATCGGGGTGCTCTACTTCGCCCACGGCTTTTCCGCCCGCACGTCGACGGCGCTGCTCGGGACGATGTTCGGCCTCGCCATTACGGCGCTGCTGGCGGCCTGGGCCACCGACGCCGCAAACCTCGCCGGTGTGGGCAGCCACGACGCCGCTACGCTCACCAACATGTCAGACAACATCTCGATCTCCGGCATCATCCTGTGCGGACTGATCATTTCCGGTCTGGGCGTGCTCAATGACGTCACCATCACGCAGTCGTCGGCCGTCTGGGAACTGTGGGAACTCGCCCCGGAAACCAGTGCGCGGCAGCTCTTCACGTCCGCGATGCGGATCGGCCGGGACCACATCGCCTCCACGGTCTACACCATTGCATTTGCCTACGCCGGCGCGGCCCTGCCGATCCTGATCCTGGTCATGCTCTATGAGCGCCCGCTCGGGGACGCCCTCACCAGCGCCGAACTCTCCGAGGAAGTCATCAGAACCCTCGTCGGCTCCGTTGGGCTCGTCCTGGCCGTGCCGGTCACCACGCTCATCGCCGTGCTGGTGGTCAAGGCCACGGGGATTAAGGGCGGCGCGGTTAAGGGCGGGGAGTCCGCATCAATCGAGCCCGACTGGGTCGGGTCCGACGGCGGCGGGTCAGGCTGGAGCGAATCCGACGGGATCGCGCCGGACGGGTTCGCGGCCGACGGGTTCGAGCCGGACGGCGCCGGTGCCGGTCCTGCCACGCGCCGCGGGCGGCGTGCCGCACTGCGGGGCTGACGCGGGCCCTGGCGGCACGCGAAAGTTTCCACATAGCCGGTCATTTCCACATAACCGGAGCGGGACCGGGCCGATTTGCCCGTCTTTGAGACAATGGACGGGTGACTGTTGTAGCAACGCCTCCCGCCCCCAAGCTGGAACTCCCGCCCCTGAAGCTGGGCCCGATCACCGTGGACACCCCCGTGATCCTGGCTCCCATGGCGGGCATCACCAACTCCGCCTTCCGCAGGCTGT
>NZ_CAKKMF010000029.1 GCF_918697925.1 Arthrobacter sp. Bi26 | reverse complement strand
CGGTTGCATAGCGGCCATCTGCGGCAAATAGATGGAGTTCGGGCCAGCCGCAGCCCGGAAGAACCCGCCCCCGGCTCCAAAGGCCCGGGGCCGAAGCCGGGGCAACGTCAACGTGCCCGCCCCACAGCGCACTCACTTGGCACGAATGGCCGCTAAGCACGGTTGCATAGCGCCCATCTGCGGCAAATCGATGGAGTTCGAGCCAGCCCCGGAAAGAACCCGCCCCGGGGTCCAAAGGCCCGGGGCCGAAGCCCACGCAACGCAGTGCCCGCCGCGCCACCCCAACGCAGTGCCCGCCACGCCGCGCCACCCCAACGCAGTGCCCGCCACGCCACGCCACCCCAACCGCACTCATCTGACACGAATGGCCGCCAAGCGCATCGGCTTAGCGGCCATCTGTGGCGAATCGTGGGCTGGGGTGCGGCTTACAGTCCCGAGTAGGAGTGCAGGCCGTTGAAGAACTGGTTCACGATCGTGAAGTTGAAGACCACGCACAGGTAGCCGACGATCGACAGCCAGGCGGCACGGGTTCCGGTCCAGCCGCGGGTGGCGCGGGCGTGCAGGTATCCGGCGTAGACCACCCAGATCACGAAGGTCCAGACTTCCTTGGTGTCCCAGCCCCAGAAGCGGCCCCAGGCCTTCTCGGCCCAGATGGCGCCGAACATGAGCGTGAACGTCCAGCCGACGAACGCGATGGCGTTGATGCGGTACGACAGGTTCTCCAGGCTCAGGGCGTACGGGACCAGGCGCATGAACCCGAGCTTGTCGGCACCGCCGGCCGCGATGGTCTTCTGCCGGTGCGACTGCACGAGCTGCAGCGCGGACATCGCGAAAGTCAGGGTGAACAGGGCCGAGGACATCACCGCGATGGAAACGTGGATGATCAGCCAGTAGCTCTGCAGCGCCGGTACGAGGTGGCCCACGGGCGTCCAGAAGGCGATGGAAGCCGCAACCAGCATGATGATGGCCAGGCCGATCACGAACGTGCCCAGGAAGCGCAGGTCGCGGCGGATCAGCACGAGGAGGAAGACTGCCACGGCCACGAACGCGCCGGTGGTGAGGAATTCGTACATGTTGCCCCACGGCACCCGGCCTGCACCGAGGGCGCGGGTGATCACACCGGCCGCATGGATCGCAGCGCCGAGGACGGTCAGCGCGACGGCCACCCGCGCGGGGGCACGCCGCTCGCCGCCGTAGCGCATGCTGCCGTCGGCGGTCTGGCCTGCACCTGCCGCGGTGCCGCGCCCGGAGACGGCCGACGTCGGACGCTCGGCACGTCCTGCCGGGCCGCTGACGTCCGCATCGGAGCGGTCAACGTCGCCTCCGGCGGTCCCCGCACCGACGCCGACGGGCATGCGCGCTGCCTCGGTTGTCGTCGCCTGCGCGGCGAGTTCCGCGGCCTTCAGGTCCACCGCGCGCAGCATCTTGCTGCTCTTGGCCAGGTCCCAGGCGAAGGCGATGAACGCCACCGTGTACGTGCCTGCGGCCAGCAGCATGAAGAGCTCGCTGTACTGGCCCATGGTTTCGTTGATCGAGAACAACATTACTGATCCTTCTTCGACTCGGAAGAGCCGGCTGTTGACTGGATGAAGTCTTCTGCGGGTTGTTCTTCGGTGGCGTGTGTGCTGCCGGCGCCGTTCGCGGCGGAATCCGCCCGGTCATTATCCGCCGTTGTGCTGGGAGCGGGCTGGGAACCGGTCGTGGCGTCCTCGCCCAATAGCCATTCGTCGGAAAGGAGTTTGCGGATGGCTGCGGCCTCCCCGGCAAGGCGGTGGTCTTCACCGCGGGCCAGGAGACCGTACTCCACCACGGTGCGGCCGTCCTCGTGGGTGCCGGTGCGGACCCAGACGCGGCGGCGGTTGACGTAGAGCGAGGTCACCAGCCCGGCCACGGCCAGGAGCGCGAAGATCAGGGCGTAAAGCTGGCCGGGGTTGTGGTGGATGTCCACGCCGATGTAGCGCTTGACGCCGTCGAAGCTAATGGAACCCTTGCCGTTCGGCAGCGTGTAGCTGCTCCCGGGCGCCAGGACGATGCCCTTGGTGTCCAGGTTGCGGGCATTGAGCGGCGTCAGTTTCTTGACGTCGAGCTCGAAGACGTTCTGCGGGGAGCCGGCGTCCAGGCCGAGGTCGCCGAAGTAGGAGTTCAGGGTCAGCTGCGGGTTGATGAGCTCCGGATCACCGCTGAAGGACACCCCCTGGTCGGTGACAAACGCCGTCGGCAGGAAGAACCCGGCGAAGGCGAGCTGTTCCGGCTTGGCGTCCGGGACCTTGATGACCACGGAGGAGTAGTAGTTCTCGCCCTGGAGCTTGGCGACCACTGGCCCCTGCATGGCAATATTTCCGGCGCCGTCGCGGATGGTGACCACGGGAGCGTAGCCGTTACCCGTGAGGTACACGCTGGTGCCGCCGAGGCTGAGCGGGTCGTTGACCTTGAGCACTTCCTGCTTGGCGGGTGCGTCCGGGTTTTCCTTCGTGGTCACGGCGGCCGTGAAGTCGATGGGCTGACCGAACTTGCCCTGCGATTCGCGGTCGAAGGTGATGTCGAACTTGTCCAGCTGGACCGAATACGGCTGGAGCTGGCTGCTCTGGAAGTTGGTGCCGGGCGTGAACTGGTCGTAGCCGACGAGGGTGTTGACGAACGTGTCGCCCTCCACCAGGATCCGCTGCCCGCTGTAGCCGAAGAGGCCGCCGGCCGCCACGGAGACCAGCACTCCGATCAGCGAGGTGTGGAAGACGAGGTTGCCGACCTCCTTCAGGAAGCCACGCTCGGCCCCCAAAGAGGGGCGGGCGCCGTCGCGGTCCCGGACGTCGACCCGGTATCCGCGCTTCTTCAGCAGTTCTCCGGCATCGGAGATGGCCGCCGACGCCGGGATCCCGGCGTCGGCCGGAATGACCAGGGTGCCGTATTCAGGGAGCCTGGACAGGCGTGCGGGGGTGCGCGGGGGCTGGGAGCGCATCGCTTTGTAGTGCGCGATAGCGCGTGGGATCACGCAGCCGATCAGCGAGACGAACAGCAGGATGTAGATCGCGGAAAACCATGCCGAGGAGTAAACGTCGTAGAGCTGCAGCGAGTCCAGGATCGCGCCGTAGTCGGGGTGGTCCTTGATGTACTGCGTGACAATCGCCGGGTTGGCCGGGCGCTGCGGGAACAGCGAGCCGGGCACGGCGGCGACGGCAAGCAGCAGGAGCAGGAACAGGGCCGTGCGCATGCTGGTCAGCTGCGTCCACGCCCACCGGAGCATGCCCAACGCGCCCAGCGAGGGCAGGACCGCCTCGGGCTTCGAGGACTTCTTCTTCTTTTCGTTCACGCGCTCGCTCATCAGATTGGCAATTTCACATCGGTTTGGAACCAGTACTGCAACCCGGAGACCCAGGTGCCCCACACACCGCTGGCCATCAGGAGGCCGAGCAGGATCAGGATCCCGCCGCCGGTGCGCTGGATGGCGAGCCGGTGCGTGCGGAAGAAGGACATCACCCCGATGCCGCGGCGCACGGCCAGGGCGATCAGCAGGAAGGGGATTCCCAGCCCAAGGCTGTACACGAAGGCCAGAAATGCCCCCTTGGCCGCCGACGAGCCGCCGGAGAGGCTGAGCAACTGGACGGCGGAATAGGTGGGGCCGATGCACGGTGCCCAGCCCAGCCCGAAGGTGATGCCCAGCAGGGGCGCGCCCCACAGCCCGGCCGGTGGCTTGGCGTGGATCTTGGCATCGCGCTGGAGCCAGCCGAAGCCGCCCATGAACACGACGCCCATGACGATCACCATGACGCCCAGCAGCTGGGTGATCCACCTGTTCTGCGAGCCGGTGATGAGGCTGCCCAGCTGCCCGAAGGCCCCGCCGAGGAGCACGAAGATCACGGAGAAGCCGAGGACGAACAGCCCGATGCCGGCCAGCATGCGCCCGCGCCGTTGCTTTTGCAGATCGACGCCGGTCAGTCCCGTGACGTAGCCCAGGTAGCCGGGCACCAGCGGAAGGACGCAGGGCGAGAGGAACGAGACGAGGCCGGCCAGCAGCGCGACAGGAATGGCAAGCAGGAGCGATCCGTTCAGGATGGCTTCGGCGAAGGGGCTGTTCACGGCGGGGACCGGACTACTCGGCCACGGCGGCGGCGATGAGGGACTTCAGGGTGCCCTGCTGGATTTCGCCCAGGACCCGGGAGGCGACCCGGCCCTGCTTGTCCAGCACGAGGGTGGTGGGCACGGCGCCGGGCGGCACGAGTCCGGAGACGGCCAGCAGCACGGCGCCGTCCTTGTCATTGAAACTCGGGTACGTCAGGTTGAACGTCTTGTCGAACGCGTCGGCCGTGGCTTTCTCGTCGCGCAAATTGACCCCGAAGAACTGCACGCCCTTGGTCTTGAATTCCTGGTGCAGCGCCTCGAGGGAGGGCGCCTCGACCCGGCAGGGGGCGCAGGCGGCGAACCAGAAGTTCAGCACCGTGACTTTGCCGGGGAAGTCCGCCGACGTGACGGCTGTGCCGTCGAACAGCGTCCCCTTCAGCGCCACGGGACTCTTGCGGTCCGCTACGGCGAACTCGGTCACGGACCCGTCGCCGGCCACGTAGTTCTTGTTATCCCCGGCCTTGGCCTGCTTGGCGAGGGCATCGTCCTGGGCGCAGCCGGACAGCCCGAGCACTGCGGCCAGCGCGGCGCCGCCGACGGTCAGGACGCGGCGCCGGGACAGCGGAGTCCCTTCGGGGCGGTTCGTCGGCATCGTCAGGCTCCCGGGGTGCTGGCGGCACCAGGCAGGAGGGCGGCAGCGGGCTCGCTGTAGTCGACGCGCACCAGCTCGCCGGCGTCGTCGAACACCAGGGAGGTGAGGGACGTCAGCGTGCATTCGCGCTTGCGTGGGTCATGCCACAGCGGCCGGCCTTCGGCGCTGAGCCGCGTGGCCCAAATGGGCAGCTGGTGGCTGACCAGGATGGCTTCGGCCCCGTTGCCGCCCAGTTCGAGGGCACGGACGCGCGCGTCCTGGACGGCCGCGATGACCCGCGCGGCCTGCTCCTTGTACGACTCACCCCAGGATGGCCGGAACGGGTTGTACAGACGGGCCCAGTGCTTGGGCCGGAGCAGCTCCGCCTTGGAGACGTGGAGGCCCTCAAAGTAATTGGCGGCTTCGATGATGCGGGCTTCGGTGGCAATCTCGAGGCCCAGGGCATCGGCAATCGGCAGAGCCGTCTCCTGCGCGCGGGTCAGCGGGGACGCAGCGAGGTGGACGATCCGGGCCCCTTGTTCGGAACGCTCCCTGAAGTGTTCGGCCAGCGTGCGGGCCATCTCCCGGCCGAGTTCGGAGAGGTGGAATTCCGGCAGCCTGCCGTACAGGACACCATCGGGATTGTGGACCTCGCCGTGGCGGAGCAAATGAACAGTGGCTTGGGGCATGTCTACCAGTTTCTCAAAGATGCCGGTCGATCTGAAATCTTCTACAGGAAGTAGAACTGAAGAGTTTGGAAAAATGTTCCCCGGAGTTGGAATAAAAGATGCAAATGCATGTTTATACTGGGTGAAGCAGTTAGTTGAGAGTTCAACCAATGAGGCTTCAACTAACGATCAGACGAACCACCGCAGTACCAACCCGACTCAAGGAGCATCACCATGACACTTCCCGCAAACGTCACCACCGGCATCTGGACCCTCGACCCGTCGCACAGCGAGATCGGCTTCACCGTCCGCCACGCCGGCATCAGCAAGGTCCGCGGTCAGTTCACCGACGCCGCAGCCACCCTGGACCTGACCGAGAACGTCACCGACTCCAAGGTCAACGCCTCGATCAAGACCGCAAGCTTCGACTCCGGCGACGCCAACCGCGACGGCCACGTCCGCGGCGGAGACTTCTTCGACGTCGAGACGTTCCCGGAGATCTCCTTTGTCTCCAGCACCATCGTCCCCAAGGGCGACGCCTACGAGCTCCAGGGCGATCTCACCATCAAGGGCATCACCCGCCCCGTGGCCCTTGAGACCGAGTTCAACGGCGTGGCCGTCGATCCCTTCGGCAACACCCGCGCCGGCCTCAGCGCCGAAACCACCATCAGCCGCAAGGACTTCGGCCTGACCTGGAACGCGGTCCTCGACGCCGGCGGCGTGCTGGTCAGCGACAAGGTTGCCATCAACCTGGAACTGGCCTTCATCGCCCCCGCAGCGTAGCCAGTACCGCCGCGGGCCGGTCACTCCGCCCGATCCCGGGCGGACGACGCCGGCCCGCCGGTTCCAGCGCCCTGCTTCATCTTCGCGATGAAGCAGGGCGCTGTTGTTTGTGCCGCTGCCGGGCGCCGCGACGGGCTTCACGACTGGCCTGGGGATTCCCTAGATAACAGGGAAACGCCGGTCTACAGTGAGAGCCATGAGCAACCCGAGTGATGTACCGCCACAACAGCCGGGCGCCCAGCCGCCGGCGTCGGGCAACGTCCCGCCAGCCGGCCCACAGCAGCCCCCAGTCAACCCGTCGCCCACTCCCGGCTACCAGTCACCTCCGCCGGGGTACCAAGGTGAGCCCGGCTATCAGGCTCCCCCACCCGGGTACCAGGGCCAGCCGGCGCCGGCGGGCGGATTCCGCTTCGAGATGCCCACCGACCGTCCCAGGAACTTCAGCGATGCACTGCCTGTAGGCGGCCTCTCCGGCATGTTCAAGGTCGCTCCGATGCCCACCGAGCTGAAGGTCTCGTACTGGATCTGGCTTATCGGCGGACTGCTGGGACTCCTCGGTGGAATCATCGGGTTGTTCGGGTCCTTCGTCCTGATCGCCTTCGCGCCGCCGATCGGACTCGTGGTGCTGCTGCTCGTCATCGTGGCTCTTGCATTGGCAACCGCTCAAATCATCCTGGCCATGAAGATGAAGGAAGGCCGGGAGTGGGCCCGTTTCGCCCTCACCATTCTTGTCGGCATCTCCTTGGTGCTGACAGTCATCGGTGCCGGCGTCGCCGACGGCCGGGCGGGCGGAAACCTGCCGGGCTTCATCATCAGCCTGGTGGCTACCGTGCTTATGTGGCTGCCGAACGCCCAGGCCTGGTTTGTCGCCAACCGGGGCCGAATCTAGGCCATCCGCCCGACGGGGAACCCCCCGGATCGTGGGGGCGGCGGTGCATTCCCGCCGCGGCTGCGCCGGCCTTCGAATAAGGGTTGAGAATACCTCTCCGGAATGATCCACACGGCGGCCGGGCCGCGGTACGGTTGAGCTAAACCATGCTGGGGGCAGGGCAGGATCACTGGTCCCGGTGGCCGATTCAGTGATCGACACGCAAAGGACCGCTTTCATGAGCAACCCGCCAGTCCAGCCCTCACCGCCCAACGGCTCCGAGCCGGGCGGGGAATCCACTCCGGGCTACGGCCAGAACGCCCCGCAGACGCCGCAGCACGGCCAGCAGACACCCCCGGCCTACGGCCAGAACGCCCCGCAGGCGCCACAGTACGGCCAGCAGACACCCCCGGCCTACGGCCAGAACGCCCCGCAGGCGCCACAGTACGGCCAGCAGACACCCCCGGCCTACGGCCAGAACGCCCCGCAGGCGCCACAGTACGGCCAGCAGACACCCCCGGCCTACGGCCAGAACGCCCCGCAGGCGCCGCAGTACGGTCAGTCCCCTTACGGTCAGTACCCGTCCGAACAGCCGCAGGCTCCGGGCACGGTTCCCCAACTGGTCAACACTTCGTTCTGGCTGATCGTCGCAGCCGGAGCCCTGTGGGTCATCTCCATGCTGGTGTCACTGGGAACCCTGGACACGCCTGCCGTCAGGGACATGTTCGAGCAGCAGATGGCGACGAGCGGCACCAAGGTCGATTTCGAATCCATCAAGGGTTTCCTGATCGGCACCATCGTGGTGTTCGCCGTGATCAGCGCCGGGCTGTACGCCCTCGTCGCATTCAATATCCGCAAGGGCAAGAACTGGGCTCGAATTCTTGGCACCGTGTTCGCCGCTTTGTCGATCTTCAACATCTTCCCGCTCAGCCTCGCCACGCTCGCGGCGCTGGTCGGCATCGCGGCCATCGTGCTGCTTTACCTGCCGGCGGCCTCGCCGTATTTCCAGAAGCGGCAGACCCTTGCCAACCCTTACGGACAGCCCGGAGCCCCCTTCGGGAAGTAGCTTCGCCAAGCACCACCCAGCAGGGAACTGCCCAGCGGGCGCGGGACCCGGAGGGTTCGGCCGATCCTAGTCGGCGTCCTCCGGGTCCTGCGCCCTTTGTGCGTGGTAGGCCAGAATCTGCAGTTCAGTTGCCATGTCGACCTTGCGGAGATTGACCCCCGGGGGGACCTGCAGCATCACCGGCGCGAAGCTGAGGATGCTCCGCACGCCGGCGGCAATCACCCGGTCGCAGACGCCCTGGGCCACCGCGGCGGGCAAGGCGAGGACCACCATGTTGGCCCCCGTCCGTTGCAGTACCGGCTCAAGGTCAGCGGCGTCGCTGACCCGCAGCCAGCCGACCTCGCTACCCACCACCATCTGGTCGGCGTCGAAAATCGCCACAATGTCAAAGCCCCGCGACTCGAATCCGCCGTACCGGGCCAGGGCCTTGCCCAGGTTGCCCGCACCGACGATCGCGACTTTCCAGTCATGCGTCAGCCCGAGCGCAGCCGCGATGTGTCGGTTCAGGTACTGGACCTCGTAACCGACACCGCGGGTTCCGTAGGAGCCGACATAGGAGAGGTCCTTGCGCAGCGTTGAGGAGCTAACTCCGGAGGCCTCGGCCAGCGACTCGGACGAGACCCGGTCAACCCCGTCAGCCAGCAGTGTGGTCAGGGCGCGCAGGTAGATGGTCAGCCGGGCCACGGCCGCGGGTGGAATCTGTTTGGCGGCAGTCCCGGCTCCCCCGGGGACAGCCCCGGGAGATGAATCCAGCGAAGTCACTATCTGCTCCATTGCGTCGCGTTGTGCTTCCCACTCTAGAGCCCCGGCGCATCACGCAACAAAGCACCCCGCCGTCAGGACGGCTGGTCGAGGACCCGTTGCAGGGTCCGGGTCAGTCGGGCCTCGTCGATCTTCCAGAAATCCCGCTGGACCCCGTTGACCAGCACCACCGGGATCTCCTCGGCGAAGCGCTCACGCAGCCCGGCGTCGTCGTCCACCGATTTCTCCGACCAGTCGATGCCGAGCGCAGCGGTGACACGGGCGACGGCGGCGCGCGCGTCCGCGCACAGGTGGCAGTCAGCTTTGGTGATCAGTACGACATCGGGGAAGGACGCGGGTTTGGCCATGCATCCACCGTAGCCCGGCCGCCGCTTCGGCGTCGACGCGCGGCGCAGTCCGCCTGAGGCCGGGCCGTCCCGCCGTCGCGTCGCGCGCCGTGCGGGCGGTCCGGGGCCCGGTCATTGACTAGACTCGTGGCATGCCCGAGGAGAAATACGTCATTGTGGCCAGTGAGCCTGCTGCATCGATGCAGCACGGCGAGGCTGCGTTTTTCGACGTCGACAACACCCTCATGAAGGGCGCAAGCCTTTTCCATGTCGCCCGCAAGCTTCACCAGCGCGGCGCGTTCACCCTGCCGCAGGCCGCCGGGTTCGCTTGGAAGCAATTCATGTTCGTCCTGCGCGGCGAAAACATGGATGACGTCCACGCCGTCCGCGATTCCGCCCTGACGCTGGCCGCCGGCATCACAGCCAAGGACATCGAAGCTCTGGGCGAAGAGGTCTACGACGAGATGATTGAGTCGCGGATCTGGCCGGGGGCCAAGGCCCTGGCGGAGCAGCATCTCCGGGTGGGGCGCAAAGTTTGGCTCGTCACGGCGACGCCGATCGAGGTAGCCACCGTCATTGCCGCCCGGCTGGGCCTGACCGGGGCGCTGGGCACGGTGGGCGAGATTTTGGACGGCTCGTACACGGGGCGGCTCGTGGGAGAAATCCTCCACGGCCCGGCCAAAGCAGTCGCAGTCCAGCAAATTGCCGACGACCAAGGGCTGGACCTCAGCCGCTGCTGGGCCTACAGCGATTCCCACAACGACATCCCGCTGCTGAGCATGGTGGGGCACCCCGTTGCCATCAATCCCGACTCCAAGCTGCGCCGTTACGCCCGCGAGCACAACTGGCCGGTCTACGACTTCCGTGCCGGCCGGCGTGCCGCCACCCTGGGATTCAAGGCCGCGACGGTCGGCGGGGCCATCTACGGCCTGTGGCGGGGGTTCTCCCGCTTCCGCGGACCCAGCCGCTGATCCCCGCGGTTTTCCGCTGCGGTTTCGGTTCCGCGCCTTTGTTTCAGACCCGCGCGTCGCGGATCCGGGCCCGCCCGTGTCCGATTCCGCAGCCCGCGTCCAATCCGGCGCGAAATCTTCCCACCGGGCTGGAGCAAGAAAAATGCCCGCCGCCTGGAAGGCAACGGGCATTTCATGCATTTCGAAGTATGGCTACTTCTTATTGCGACGCTGGTGGCGCGTCTTGCGAAGCAGCTTGCGGTGCTTCTTCTTGGCCATACGCTTGCGACGCTTCTTAATAACTGAACCCACGAAAGTTCCTTACCGGCTAGATGCAGTACCTGCCTGTTGGGAAGGGTCCGCGGGCTAAGCAAGCAGACTGAAACAACTGACAGGTTCTTACAATGACGTAAAACGTTCCTTAACAGGGTACCGCCTCTGCGAGGCACCCCACGACCGCGGGACCCATGCGGGACCCAAAGCAGTCGATTCACGCTGTGAATGTTGCCGCTGGCTGTTCAGCCAGTTCCGGCGTGACCGTCGCTCCGGTCGACGACGGCACCCTTGAGGTACTGTTCGACGGCGTTTTCCGGCACGCGGTAGGAGCGGCCGAAGCGCACGGCCGGCATCTCCCCCGAATGCACCAGACGGTACACAGTCATCTTTGATACCCGCATAAGTTCCGCGACTTCGGCCACGGTCAAAAAACGGGCCTTGGAGAAGTTGGCCTCCGTAGACATTTCCCTATTCCTTTGCTCAAGCGAACGGCAGCCCCACCTGGTGACATGGCGGTGTGCCGATGCTGAGCCATCAAACAACCATGTGTTAGCAACACTAGTTGCTCATGGTGCCAATGTGAAAGACTTCCTCAGGAATCCCCACACGTTTTCCGCAGGAATCTCGAAAATCTCGCACTTCCCGCGCCCTCCTGTCCAACCCTCAGGCACGCGTCCGGCGCGTGCGGGCCGAGGCGGCCAGTTGGCCAAGTACCGACGCCGTCACATCCCAGTCCATGCAGGCATCCGTGACGCTCTGGCCGTAGACCAGCTCGTCCCGGCCGGCGGCTCCAGCGTTGCCTGCGGCTTTGCCTGCGGTTGTGACGGCGGCGTTGACCTCTAGGTTTTGCGCCCCGCCCACCAGGAAGCTCTCCAGCATGACGCCGGCGATGGCCCCGGCCGCGGCTCCGGGACTTTCCAGCTGGGCACCAATTTCGAGGGCGACCTCGGCCTGGCGGTGGTGGTTCTTGCCGCTGTTGGCGTGGCTGGCGTCGACGATCAGGCGGGGGTTCAGCTGCTTCGCGGCGAGTTTGGCGGAGGCCGCTTCAACGTCGGCGGCGGAGTAGTTGGGTCCCTTGCGTCCGCCGCGGAGGATGACGTGGGTGTCCGGGTTGCCGGCGGTGGCCACAAGCGCGGCCCTGCCGTCGTCGTCGATCCCGAGGAACGCCTGGGCCGCAGCGGCGGCGCTGCACGCATCCAGCGCCACCTGGAGGTCGCCGTCGGTCCCGTTCTTGAAGCCGATCGGCATGGACAGCCCGGAAGCCAGCTGGCGGTGGATCTGGCTCTCCGTGGTGCGGGCGCCGATCGCGCCCCAGGCGACCAGGTCCGCGACGTACTGGGGGCTGATGGGCTCAAGGAACTCGGTGGCGGTGGGCAGGCCGAGGGCCGTGACCTGGCGCAGGAAGGCCCGGGCCGCGCGCAGGCCCGCGGCAATGTCGTGGCTGCCGTCCAGCCGGGGGTCGTTGATCAGGCCCTTCCAGCCCACCGTGGTGCGCGGCTTTTCGAAGTATGTGCGCATGACGATCAGCAGGTCTTCGCGGTGCTTCTCGGCCTGGCTGACCAGCCGGCGGGCGTATTCCAGCCCCGCCTTGGGATCGTGGATGGAGCAGGGGCCCACGATGACGAGCAGCCGGTCGTCCACACCGTCCATGATGGCCCGGACCTCGTCCCGGCCCCGTCCAACTACCTCGGCCAGGCGGGGCTCCAGCGGCAGTTCCGCCATGAGGTCCTGCGGGGTGGGCAGCGGGGTGAACTCGCTGACGCGCAGGTTCGAGGTGGAGTGCTGGGTGCCGGGGGCTGCTTCGATGCTCATGTTCGGGTCCTGTTCCGGATGCGGAGCGGGCCCTGATCAGAACCCGCCGGAGAAATGGCGAAGGGCAGAGAATGATCTCTGCCCTGTTGGCTCTGAAGGAAAGTTGGATGCGTGTCAGTTAGACGCGGGCCCCTCCAGAGCCAACGAAAAATACGCATACCAACGGTTAGTCATAGCGTCGACCATAGCCCCGGAGCCGCGGCCGGGGCAAACACCGGGCGTAACAATTCGCCGGACCCGTCGCCCCGGGACGCCGAGAGTGCAGTTCGCGGCAGTGTTCCGCGCCAACACTGCCGCGAAGTGTCATTTCGGCGCACACCGGCACCACCTAGAGTGTGAGGGAACCCCAGCACGAGCATCCGACCCACTATGGAGACAGCCATGACGCAGACCGTTCCGCCCGGCAACCCCGAGGCTCCGATCACTCCCGGGGCCACTTCCACGGACCCCGGTGCCTCCTCGTCCGGGCAAGGCGCAGCGGCGGCGGCCGCCCGTGGGCTTCCTGCCGCGTTGAAGCGCCGTGTGCCCAAATACGCCGACCTCGCTCCCCTGATGCAGTTCAAGAAGCCGGAGTTCAGCCGGGCCGCCAGGCTGCGCCGTGCCAGCACCATCTGGGACCTACGGGACATGGCCAAGCGCCGCACGCCCCAGGCACCGTTCGACTACACCGACGGCGCCGCCGAGGCCGAAATCTCCCTCCGCCGCGCCCGCCAGGCGTTCCTGGACATCGAGTTCCGGCCCGGGGTCCTGCGTGACGTCTCCAGCATCGACCTCAGCACCGACATCCTGGGCGGGCCGTCCCGCTTGCCGGTGGGGATCGCGCCGACAGGATTCACCCGGATGATGCAGTCCGAGGGCGAATACGCCGGCTCGCAGGCCGCCGAAGCCGCCGGCATTCCGTACACGCTCTCCACCATGGGCACGGCGTCCCTCGAGGACGTGGCCGCCGCCGCACCCACGGGCCGCAACTGGTTCCAGCTGTACCTGTGGACGGACCGGGACCGGTCGCTGGAACTGATCCAGCGTGCCGCCGCGGCGGGCAACGACACCCTAATGGTCACGGTGGACACTGCCGTCGCCGGCGCCAGGCTCCGCGACGTCCGCAATGGCATGACCATCCCGCCCGCCCTGACGCTCAAGACCGTCCTCGATGCGTCCTACCGGCCCGCGTGGTGGTTCAACTTCCTCACCCACGAGCCGCTGACTTTCGCGTCGCTGTCCCGGTACACGGGCACGGTCGCGGACCTGATCAACTCCATGTTCGACCCCACCCTGACCTACGCCGACCTCGACTGGCTGCGCGAGACCTGGAAGGGCAAGCTCGTGGTCAAGGGCATTCAGACGGTCGACGACGCCCGCAAGGTGGTGGACCACGGCGCGGACGGGATTGTGCTCTCCAACCACGGCGGCCGCCAGCTGGACCGGGCACCGATCCCGTTCCACCTGCTCCCCGAGGTCGCTGCCGCGCTGAAGGCGGACCGCAGCGAGGCCGCGATCATCCTGGACACCGGCATCATGAGCGGCGCGGACATCATCGCCGCCCTCGCCCTCGGCGCCGACTTCACGCTGATCGGCCGCGCCTACCTGTACGGGCTTATGGCCGGCGGACGGGCCGGGGTGGACCGCGCCCTCCAAATCCTGGAGAAGGACATGGAACGCACCATGGCCCTGCTGGGCGTCAGCCGGATCGCGGACCTCACCCCGGACCACGTGCGGATCCTCCGGCAGTAGCCCGTCCGACATATGCCCGCGGAAATGACGGTGGCGGCAGTGTCTGTCGAAGAACACTGCCGCCACCGCTGTCCCGGCACACGGGCAACCGGAAGATCAGACCTAGATGAGGCCCTGGGCGAGCATCGCGTCGGCTACCTTCACGAAGCCGCCGATGTTCGCGCCCAGCACGTAGTTCCCAGGGTCCCCGTACTCGTCCGCGGTGGCCGCGCAGCGGTCGTGGATTCCGACCATGATCTCCGTGAGGCGTTCCTCGGTGTGCGCGAACGACCAGGAGTCGCGGCTGGCGTTCTGCTGCATTTCCAGTGCGGACGTCGTCACACCTCCCGCGTTGGCGGCCTTGCCCGGGCCGAACAGGATGCCGGCTTCCTGGAAGACCGCGACGGCGTCACGCGTCGAGGGCATGTTGGCGCCCTCGCCCACCGCCAGCAGGCCGTTGCGGACCAGCCGGGCAGCGGCGTCGCCGTCGAGTTCGTTCTGCGTGGCGCACGGCAGCGCGACCGTCGCGTCGACGTCCCAGACTGAGCCGCCCTCCACGTAGGAGACGGCGGAGCGCCGGGCTTCGTAGTCCTTGAGCCGTCCGCGCTCGACCTCCTTGATCTGGCGCAGCAGCGCGACGTCGATCCCGGCCTCGTCCACGATGTAGCCGGAGGAATCGGAGCAGGCCACAACGGTGGCGCCGAGCGCTTGGGCCTTGGCGATCGCGTTGATGGCGACATTGCCGGAGCCGGAGACCACCACGCGCTGGCCGTCGAAGGACTGGCCGCGGGTCTTGAGCATTTCTTCGGCAAAGATCACGGTGCCGTAGCCCGTGGCTTCGGGCCTCACCAGCGAACCGCCCCAGGAGATGCCTTTGCCGGTGAGGACGCCGGATTCGTAGCGGTTGGTGATCCGCTTGTACTGTCCGAAGAGGTAGCCGATTTCGCGGCCGCCGACTCCGATGTCCCCGGCAGGGACGTCCGTGTACTCGCCGATGTGGCGGTACAGCTCCGTCATGAAGGACTGGCAGAAGCGCATGATTTCGGCGTCCGAGCGTCCGCGGGGGTCGAAGTCGGAGCCGCCCTTGCCGCCGCCGATCGGCATGCCGGTCAGGGCATTCTTGAAGATCTGCTCGAAGCCGAGGAACTTAATGATGCCAAGGTTTACCGAGGGGTGGAATCGCAGGCCACCCTTGTAGGGGCCCAGCGCTGAATTGAACTCCACCCGGAAGCCGCGGTTGATCTGGAAGCTGCCGGCGTCGTCCGTCCACGGCACGCGGAAGATGATCTGCCGTTCGGGCTCACAGAGCCGCTCGAGGACGGCCCCTTCAAGGAACTCCGGGTGGCGGTCGTGCACCGGTCCGAGGCTTTCGAAGACCTCGATGACTGCCTGGTGGAACTCCCTTTCGCCGGGATTCCGTGCCAGCACCGTGTCCCGGATGGCTTCAAGCCGTGCGTCCATTGCAACTCCCTCAACCTTGGCGCCCTTCTGCGGGCGCAACAATCCAGCCTTTCCATGGTTGCACTGGGCCGGAAAGGATTTCTATTTGAGGACCTGAGGGCGCCCCCTGTGACAAAAACGGGGTGGCGCAGGACACAAACGGCCTGGGTTACTTCTTGCGGCCGAACTTGGGCAGGTTGGCCAGGAGGTCGGCGGCCCTGGTGGCGGCCCGGCCCACGGTCCGCCCGATCTGCTGGGGCCTCTTGTCCTCCCCTGCCGTTCCCACCGGGATGACGACGGCGGGGCTCAGCGGGCTGCCGGCAGGACGGGCCGCCAGTGCTGCGGCGGGCTGCGCGGCGACCGGCTGCGGGACGGCCGCTGCGGACAGGCCATCCGGGACGGCGGCAGGACTGGGTTCGGGGTGGAGGGGCGCGGCGGCGTCCGCTGTCGCAGCGGGGCCGACGTCGAACGCCTGGAGCCAGCTGGCGATCCCGGCGAGCGGTTTGGGGTTGAGCGTGTAGTACCGCTTCTGGCCCTGGGCGCGCATGCTCACCAGGTCCGCTTCGCGGAGGACTTTGAGATGCTTGGAAATGGTGGGCTGGCTTGCTTCAAGCTCCTGGACCAGTTCCCCCACCGCTTTGTCCCCCTTGCGGAGGGCTATCAGAATGTCACGCCTGGTTGCCTCAGCAATGACGGCAAATACGTCGTCTGTCACCATGTCCTCCACACTAGCGACATATACGCCAGATGGCATCCACGAATTGCTTCCCTGGCACCGGGCCCCAACCGGGGCCTCCACCCGGGCCCGGGCCTAGTCGAACCAGGGGTCCAGTCCGTGCAGGGGAAACACTTCCTTGCGGGTGGCCATGACGCTGCGGTCCACCTCGTCGTTGGGGTCGAAACCGACTTCCCAGGACCGCCACCAGAGGTCGACGTCGTCGCCCATCGCCTCGGGCGGCTCTACACCGAACTTGGCCCCGTACTTGTCTTTGACATAGTTTCGCCAGTCCTCCGGAACCGGGGTGCGCAGCGGTACCGGGCGGCCGGCCGCGATGGCTATGAGGTGGCTCCAGGACCGCGGCACCACGCTGACGACGTTGTAGCCGCCGCCGCCTGTGGAAATCCACCGGTTGTCGCAGTAGCGCGCGGCGAGGTTGCCGATGGCCGTTGCGGCCTCGCGCTGGCCGTCGACGCTGATGTTCAGGTGGGCGAGCGGGTCAAGCCGGTGCGAGTCGCAGCCGTGCTGGCTGACGATGACTTCCGGCTCGAACGCGCCAATGAGCTGGGGCACGACGGCGTGGAAGGCCCGCAGCCACCCCGCGTCCGCGGTGCCGGCCGGGAGGGCGACGTTCACGGCGCTGCCTTGCGCGTTCGGGCCGCCGATCTCGTTGGCAAACCCGGTGCCCGGGAAGAGGGTCAGCCCGGACTCGTGCAGCGAAATAGTCAGCACCCGCGGATCGTCCCAGAAGATGCTCTGCGTGCCGTCGCCGTGGTGCGCATCGACGTCGACGTAGGCCACGCGCTGGACGCCGCCGTCGAGCAGCCGCTGGACCGCGAGGGCGGCGTCGTTGTAGATGCAAAAACCGCTCGCGCGGTCCCTGGAGGCGTGGTGCATCCCGCCGCCGAAGTTCACGGCCCGCACCGCGCTGCCGTCCAGGATGGCAGCGGCCGCCAGCAGGGAGCCGCCGGCAAGCCGGGCGCTGGCTTCGTGCATGCCCGCAAAGGCCGGATCATCCTCGGTTCCCAGGCCCCTGGCGTGGTCGGGGGTGTCCGGGTTTTCGCTCACACGCCGCACGGCGGCCACAAACTCCGGGCTGTGGACCGCGCACAGCTCCGCGTCGGCGGCGACGTCCGGTGCCGCCACCGTGACGTGGTCCAGATCCAGCAGTCCCAGACTGCCGGCCAGCTTCGCTGTGAGCTCCATGCGCTCCGGCGCCATCGGGTGGGAGTGGCCGAAGTTGTAGGCGGTCATGGCAGGAGCCCACACCACCGTCGTCGGCAGCGCGGTCTGAGTGAGTCCGGGCAGGAATGTCATCAATCACAGGCTACCGGAGCGGTCCCCGGGTTCCCGCGCGTGCACGGGTGCTCCCCCGGCCATTACGGGACTTTAGTGGTTTACTACTTGGGGAAGCAGTTTCAACCGAGGAAAAACATGACGCAAAGCCAGTCGAGGTCCAAGAGCCCCGCCAGCTGGCAGCCAGGTATGCCGGAGCGGGAAGGCCTGTGGATCTTCACACGCCTGCGCGACTTCATTGACAGCATCGCAAACAGCTCGCCGGCCCGCCTGGCGCTTACGGCGTTCGGCGTCGTAATCCTGGTTTTCACCGCTTTGCTCTCGCTGCCCTTAGCTTCCGCGACGGGACAGGTCACACCGCTGCATCAGGCGTTCTTCACCGCGGCGTCCGCTGTCTGCGTCACGGGCCTGACCGTGGTCTCCACGGCTGTGCACTGGTCCTTCTTCGGCCAGCTCGTGATTCTGTTCGGCATTTTCGTGGGCGGCTTGGGCACCTTGACCCTCGCGTCGCTGCTGGCGCTCATGGTCAGCAAGAGACTCGGTGTCCGCGGCAAGCTGATCGCCCAGGAGGCCATGAATGCAGGCCGGCTCGGTGAAGTCGGTACGCTGCTGCGGATCGTGATCGTGACCTCCGTGGTGATCGAGGGCGCCCTGGCGCTGGCTCTTATCCCCCGCTTCCTGATCCTTGGGGAGAGCTTCCCGCAATCTGTGTGGCACGGCATCTTCTACGCCATTTCGGCTTTCAACAACGCCGGCTTCACGCCGCATTCGGACGGGATCGTCCCGTACGAAACCGATCTCTGGATCCTCGTTCCGCTCATGCTCGGGGTGTTCCTGGGCAGCCTGGGCTTCCCCGTGGTCATGGTGCTGCACCAGAACGGGCTGCGGTGGAAGAAATGGAACCTGCACACCAAGCTGACCATCCAGGTGTCCTTCATCCTCCTCGCCGCCGGGACGGTCCTCTGGGGCTTCCTGGAGTGGGACAACCTGCGCACCATCGGGGACATGGACCTCGGCGACAAGATCACGCATGCGCTGTTTGCCTCAGTCATGCTGCGCTCGGGCGGGTTCAACCTTGTGGACCAGAACCACATGGAGTCGACCACCATGCTGCTCTCCGATGCCCTCATGTTCGCCGGCGGCGGCTCCGCCTCCACGGCCGGCGGCATCAAGGTCACCACCATCGCCGTGATGTTCCTGGCGATCGCCGCCGAGGCCCGCGGCGACGCGGACGTGAAGATCTATGGCCGCACCATCCCCGAGGGCACCATGCGCGTGGCCATTTCGGTGATCGTCGCCGGCGCCACCCTCGTCTCGGTCTCGGCCCTCCTGCTCCTGCACATCAGCCATGCCTCCCTTGACCGGGTCCTGTTTGAAACCATTTCCGCCTTCGCCACGGTGGGCCTAAGCACCAACCTCAGTGCAGAGTTGCCGCCGGAGGGGGTTTACGTCCTCGCCTTGCTCATGTTTGCCGGGCGCGTCGGGACGGTCACCCTTGCCGCCGGTCTGGCCCTGCGCCAGCGCAGCCAGCTGTACCACTACCCGGAAGAGAGACCGATCATTGGCTAGTTCCTCAGGCGCCGTCAACCGCCCCGCCCACAACGCCCCCGTGCTGGTGATCGGGCTGGGCCGTTTTGGCGCATCCACCGCAGAGCAACTGGTCAAGCAGGGCCGGGAGGTCCTGGCCATTGAGCGCGACCGCACCCTCGTCCAGAAGTGGGCGAGTGTCCTGACGCATGTCGTGGAAGCCGACGCCACCAACATCGATGCCCTCCGCCAGCTCGGCGCCCAGGAATTCAGTTCCGCCGTCGTGGGCGTGGGCACCTCGATCGAATCCTCGGTGCTGATCACGGTGAACCTCGTGGACCTCGGAATCGAACACCTCTGGGTCAAGGCGATCACGCCCTCGCACGGCAAGATCCTGACCCGGATCGGCGCCAACCACGTCATTTACCCGGAGGCGGACGCGGGAGTCCGCGCCGCGCACCTGGTCTCCGGGCGGATGCTGGATTTCATCGAGTTCGACGACGACTTCGCGATCGTCAAGATGTACCCGCCACGGGAGACCGTGGGCTTCACCCTGGACGAGTCCAAGGTCCGTTCCAAGTACGGCGTCACGATTGTGGGCGTGAAGTCCCCGGGTGAGGACTTCACTTACGCGCGGCCGGAAACCAAGGTTTCCTCGCGGGACATGCTCATCGTTTCGGGCCACGTGGACCTGCTCGAACGGTTCGCCGCACGTCCCTAGGCCACAACCGGCGCCCACAGGTGCCCGGAGCCACCACGGTGGCCCTGGTGCCCGCCGGAAGCGCGTGTACGACCGGGCAGGCTCAGGCGAGCTGCCGGGTGATTTCGGCCGCGCGCGCAGCGGCCGCGCGGGCGCCGTCAGCGATGATGGCCGGCAGTCCTCGCTCGTCAAACGTGGCAATGGCCCGTTCCGTGGTGCCGTTCGGGCTCGTGACCGCCTTGCGCAGCGCGGAAGGATCCGCGCCGGGCTCGGCCAGCATGAAGCCCGCCCCGGCGACGGTCTCGCGAGCCAGCAACAGGGACAGCTCCGGATCCAGGCCCAGTTGCGCGCCGGCCTCTGCCATGGCCTCAGCCAGGTAGAAGGCGTAGGCCGGGCCCGAGCCGCTGATCGCGGACAGGGCGTCCACCTGGTCTTCGGGGATCTCCACCACCGTGCCGGCGGCTGCGAGGATGTCCTTGGCGCGCTGGAGCTGCCCGGCGGAGCAGTTGGTCCCGGGAGAGACGGAGACGACGCCGCGGCCCAGCTTCGCCGGCGTGTTCGGCATTGTGCGGATGACGGGCTGGCCGGCCGGCAGCGCCGCCTCCAGCTGCGCCAGGGACACGGCGGCCGCGACGCTGATGACGATCGTGTCCGGTGAAAGGGACTCACTGATTTCCCGCGCCAGATCGGCGATGCCCGCGGGCTTGACGCCAAGGATGACGACGCCGGAGCCGGTGGCGGCCTGCTTGTTGTTGTCGGGCTCCTCTTCGCCCGCGATGGCCGTGATCCCGTGGTGGCGTTGGGCCAGTTCGGCCGCGCGCTCGGCCCGGCGGACGGTAGCGACGATATCGGCCGGGTCGACACCGCCGTCGATCAGCCCACCCAGAATTGCCTCGTTCATTGACCCACAGCCCAGGAATGCGATTCGGTTGCTCATGTCCCCATCATTGCAGTCGGACGTGATTCCCAGCCAGCTCACACCTTTACCGCAGTCATTGCACAACTTCGGGCCCTAACGTTGGAGCTACCTCATTGAGGGTGCGAGTGATGCAGCAGGCATGCGGATGCCTGCGCGGCACCGGTGGTTTGCAGCGGATTTTCCCATTTTTCCCGCAGCGGACCGCCGGTGCCTTTGCCGTTTAATCGGTGCTTTGCCGTTCAAAGGCCCCACACCGGAGCCGGCCACAAAGCGGGGACTCCGGGATTGCCAGCGAACGCACAGGGAAATCTCGCTGTGCGCCCAAGATCGGCCATTACCTTGGAAAGTGCCTCAACAGGTGCGAGTGATGATAGTCGGTTCCCCCGGAGCCGGCGGTGCGCCGGGCGATTGGCAGCAGAGTTCCCCCAAGTCCTGCTCCAGTCGCCCGGCGCTACACATTTAACCGGCATTGACCCGCCCGCATCAGGCCCGGGTGGGCCCGCTTCTAACCGGCTCCGTCCCCGCCGAACGCCGGGCTGCGGAGCTTGCCCTCGAGGAACCGGCGTTCCGCGGCGCTTCCGGCCAGCCCCAGGGCCCGCCTGTAACCTTCGGCGGCCTCCGGATAGCGGTCCAGGCGCACCAGGAAGTCGGCGCGGACGGCGTGGAAGAGGTAGTAGTTCTCCAGACCCAGGCCCTCCACCGCGGCCAGCGCGGCAACCGGCCCGCGCAGTTCGGCAAGTGCGACGGCGCGGTTCAGCGCCACGACGGGTCCGGGCGCGACGGCCAGGAGCTGGTCATACAACTGCAGGATCTGCGCCCAGTCGGTCTCCGCGGCGGTCGTGGCGACGCTGTGGACGGCGTTGATCGCCGCCTGGAGCTGATACGGCCCAGGACGGTTCCGCCGCAGGCAGCGGCGCACCAGCTCCTGGCCTTCGGCGGCCCCGGCGCTGTCCCAGCGCCCCCTGTCCTGGACCGCGAGCAGCACGAGTCCGCCGTCGGGGGCGAACCTGGCAGCGCGGCGGGACTCAATGAGCAGCATCAGTGCCAGCAGTCCCGCCGCTTCCGGCTCGTCCGGCATGAGGGACACCAACAGCCTGCCCAGCCGGATGGCTTCAGTGCAGAGCTCCGCACGGGCCGGGCTGTCGGCGGGGCCGGCGGTGTAGCCCTCGTTGAAGATCAGGTAGACGACCGCAAGCACCGGTTGCAGCCGTTCGGGCAGTTCGGCTCCCTGCGGGACACGGTACGGGATTTTGGCATCCCGGATTTTTGCCTTCGCCCGGACCAGCCGCTGTGCCATGGTCGCCTCCGGCACCAGGAAGGCCCGGGCGATCTCCGCCGTCGTCAATCCACCCAGAAGCCGCAACGTGAGCGCCACTTGGGCAGATCTGGCCAGGGCGGGGTGGCAACAGGTGAAAATCAGCCGCAACGTGTCGTCGTCCACGTCCTCGACTCCTGACTGTTCCGCCAGGAACTGCTCTTCAGCAGCCGGTGAAGGTCCGGCCCCTGACCGCGCCGCCGCCAGCCAGGCTGCCTGCGCATGCTTGTCCTCCCGGGAGGCCTCCCTCCGCAGCCGGTCGATCGCCCGGTGCCGCGCCGTCGTGATGATCCAGCCGGCCGGGCTGGGCGGGACGCCTGCCGAGGGCCAGTGCTGGAGCGCCGCAGCAAAAGCATCCTGGACGGCGTCCTCGGCAATATCGATGTTCCCGAACGTACGCGTCAGGACGGCTACGGCGCGGCCGTATTCGAGCCGGAACACGCGGGCAATGTCCGCCTCGGTCGCGCCGTCAGTTGCGCCGTCGGTTGCGCCGGTGTCGCCCACAGCAGCCCCCTCTCGGCCGGCGGCTAGTGCTGGAAGGGACGGACTTCAACGGGAAGCGTGGTGGCGCCGGCCAGCTTCCGTGCCCAGCCAAGGGCTGCGTCTAGGTCCTCGGCCTCGATCACGGTAAATCCGCCGAGATGCTCTTTGCCTTCGGTGAATGGCCCGTCGGTCACGAGGATCTCGCCGTCACTGGGCCGGAGGACGGTCGCGGACTCTGCCGGGTGGAGTCCCGCGGCGAACACCCAGGCCCCGGCCGCCTGCATTTCATGGTTCAGGGCCGCCAGATCACGCATGATCGGTTCGAGGAACTCAGGGTCCGGGGCAGGGCCGTCCGGTTGGTAAATGCTGAGCAGGTACTGCGTCATTTCGGGTGCCTCCTTGTCGAATCAGCCGGCGGCGTGCCGGCCTCTCAGCAATTACACGATCGAGGTCCCTGCGGATCGACATCGTTGCGGCCGGGGCGGTTTCAGAAAGCTTTTTCCGGCGACAGGAGCCGCGCCGGAGGTTGCTCTGCCACGTGCGGCGCGGGATCGACCGGTCCCTCAAATACCAACTGGTCCAGGCGGCGGAGGATGAGTCCCTCACGCAGGGCCCACGGGCAGGTCACCATGCTGTCGAACTTGAACATCTCAAGGGCGGCTTCCGCGACGAGGGCGCCGGCGAGGACCTGCGGCGCGCGGGCCTCGGAGACGCCGGGCAGGTGGAGCCTGTCCCCTATCTCCATGGCCGAGATCCGCTGCGCCCAGAGCCCCAGGTCGAGGGCCAGCAGCTCCCGCTTGACGTAGGGTCCGGCGGCGCTCGGGGCGGCACCGGCGATCCTGGCGAGGGACCGGAAAGTTTTGGACGTGCCCGCCACGAGGTTGGGCGGGCCCAGCTTCTCGAATTTACGCACCGCGGGTTTGAGTGTGGAGCGGATGTAGCGGCGCAGCTCCTTGATGCTCTTGGCCGAGGGCGGGTTCTCGGGCAGCCAGTCACGCGTCAGCCGGCTGGCGCCGAGCGGAACGGACATCGCCAGCTCGGGCAGCTCGTCCTGGCCGAGGGCCATCTCGAAGGAGCCGCCGCCGATATCGAGGTTCAGGATGGGCCCGGCGCCCCAGCCGTACCAGCGCCGGACGGCGAAGAACGTCATGGATGCCTCCTCGCTGCCGCTGAGCTCACGGAGGGTGACGGTGGTTTCATGTTTGACGCGGGCCAGGACGTCAGCACCGTTGGTGGCCTCGCGGATGGCCGAGGTGCAGAACGCGAGGAGGTCGTCGGCTTTGTGCTTGGCCGCGAATTCCCACGCCTCAAGGACAAATTCGACGAGTTCATGCTGCCCCTCGTCGTTGATGTTGCCGTCGTCGTCGAGGTACTGCACGAGCGACAGCCGCCGCTTGTGCGAGGCGTAGGGGACCGGACGGGCGCCCGGATGGGCGTCAACCAGCAGCAAATGGACAGTGTTGGACCCGATGTCGAGGACGCCTAGACGCATGCTGCCATTATTCCCCCCACGGTGCGGCTGGCCTAGCTGCGACGGCGGTATTCGCGAAGAATACCGCCGTCGCCATCGCGGGCTTAGGCCGGGTCGCCGTTCTGCGCCGGCCGGTCCACGGGCCCGTCAGCGGGCTGGGCCGCGGTTCCGTCAGCGGGCTCCTCCGTAGGCTTGAAGTCGCGGCGGATGTTGGCCACGCCCTCCGGGTCGATTTCAAAGCCGTAGGCGGCCCCGGGGTTGATCACCATGCCGAGCTCTGCGCCGAGGTTACCGATGATCGCGGCGCCCTGCGTGCCCAGCACGTTCGGGGCGGCGGCGAGATACTGCTCGGTGACGCGGCTCGGGTGTGAGAAGACGGCCAGGACGGGCTTGCCGGAGGAGTTCGCGAGGACCAGCGGCTCCACCTGCGAGTCGGGGCCTTCCAGGGCGTCGGAGCTGACCACGTAGACCTCGTTGTTGAGGAAGGCGAGGATCACGTCCACCGGGTTGGCGTCCGGCTGCTCCCCCCGGGCAAGCTGCTCCTCGAGTTCGTTCAGCGGCTGGTTGTCCAGGTGTGCGGGCTGTTCAGTCATATTCCTACTCGATCACGTTGCGCCCCGGTCCGCAAACGCGAAATCGCCGGAAACGCGCGGATTCGCCGGTATTTTCCGGCGAATCCGCGCGTTTCCGGCGATTTCGGTGGGCTGGCCTACTTCTTGGCCGGGGCCTTCCGGGCGGGCGCCTTGCGGGCCGTCGTCGTGCGCTTGACCGGGCCCTTGGCCCGCTTTTCGGCCAGGAGTTCGACGGCCTGTTCCCTGGTCAACTCCTCGACCGAGGTGCTGCGCGGCACGGTGATGTTGGTGATGCCGTCGGTGATATACGGGCCGAACCGGCCCTCCTTCACCACGATGTTCTTCTCCGAGACCGGGTCCGGTCCGAATTCGGCCAGCGGGGGCACGGCGGCACGGGCGCCGCGCTGCTTGGGCTGCGAGTAAATCTCCAGCGCCGCCTCGAGCGTGATCGTGAAGATCTCCTCTTCGGAGCCGATCGAGCGGGAGTCCGTGCCCTTCTTCAGGTACGGGCCGAAGCGGCCGTTCTGCACCGTGATCGGGTTGCCGTCGGCGTCCTGGCCGAGCACGCGGGGCAGGCTCATGAGCTGCAGGGCCTCGTCCAGCGTGATCGTGTCCACGCCCATGGACGCGAACAGGGATCCGGTGCGCGGCTTGGCCTTGACGGGCTTCTTCGCCGGCTTGGGCTTGCCGTTCTTGTAGTACTCAACGGGCTGGTTGGCCAGCTGTTCCTCGGTCATCTCGGGGATGATCTCGGTGACGTAGGCGCCGTAGCGGCCGTTCTTGGCCACGATGGTGTGCCCGGTGTGCGGGTCCGCGCCGAGGACGCGCTCCTCTGGGGCGGCGGTCTCCATGAGTTCAACGGCCTTGGCGGCGGTGAGTTCATCCGGGGCCAGGTCCTCCGGGACGTTGGCGCGGGCCGCTTCAACCACTTCGCCGGTCTCGGGGTCCACCGTCGCGGTGGAGCTTTCCAGGTACGGGCCGAACTTGCCGACCCGGAGTGTGATCGCGTCCGTGATGGGGATGGAGTTGATCTCGCGGGCATCGATCTCACCGAGGTTGTTCACGATGCTCAGCAGGCCGGGCTCGGAGTCCTCACCGAAATAGAAGTGCTTGAGCCAGGCGGGTCCGGCCGCCTGGCCGTTGGCGATCTTGTCCAGGTCGGCTTCCATGTCGGCGGTGAACTCGTAGTCCACATAGTCATGGAAGTGCTGCTCAAGGAGCCGGATCACCGAGAACGCGATCCAGCTCGGGACCAGCGCGGAGCCCTGCTTCCGGACATAGCCGCGGTCCTGGATCGTGGAGATGGTGGAGGCATAGGTCGACGGGCGGCCGATGCCCTTCTTTTCCAGCTCCGCGGTCAGCGAGGCTTCGGTGTAGCGCGGCGGCGGCGAGGTCTCGTGGCCGACGGCGACAATATCGGTCGCGGTGAGCGCGTCGTTCTTAGCCACGTTGGGCAGCCGGCGTGCTTCCTCGGACTCGTCATCGCCGCGGCTTTCGTCCTTGCCTTCTTCGTAGGCGGCGAGGAAGCCGGGGAAGGTGATGACGGTGCCCGACGCCGAGAATTCGGCGTCGCGGCGATCGGCCGGGTTGCCAACAGTCACGGCGCCGAGGCGGATCGTGGCTGTGGATCCCTTGGCATCAGCCATCTGCGAGGCGACCGTGCGCTTCCAGATGAGCTCGTAGAGCCGGAATTCGTCGCCCGAGAGCTGCTTGGCCACCTGGGCCGGCGTGCGGAAGGAGTCACCGGCGGGTCGGATGGCCTCGTGGGCTTCCTGTGCGTTCGCTGCCTTGCCGCTGTAGACCCGCGGCGACTGCGGCACGTACTCCGGGCCGTACAGCTCGGAGGCCTGGCGCCGGGCGGCCGTGATGGCCTCGTTGCTCAGCGCGGACGAGTCCGTACGCATATAGGTGATGTAGCCGTTTTCGTAGAGGCGCTGGGCCACCTGCATCGTGCTCTTCGAGGAGAAGCGCAGCTTGCGGCCGGCCTCCTGCTGCAGGGTGGAGGTGGTGAACGGCGCGGCCGGGCGGCGGGTGTACGGCTTGGTGTCGACGGAGCGGACGCGGAATTCGGCGTCCTGCAGCCCCGCCGCGAGCGAGGCGGCGAGTTCCTCGTTGAGGTGGACGGCGTTGCGCGAGGTGAGCTCGCCGTTGTCGTTGAAGTCCCGGCCGCTGGCGACCTTGGCGCCGTCGACGGCGGCGAGTTTGGCTTTGAAGGAGCCGGAACCGGCGCCGAACTGGCCGGTGAGGTCCCAGTAGGAGGCGGCCTTGAAGGCCATCCGCTCGCGTTCGCGGTCCACCACCATGCGGGTGACGACAGACTGCACGCGGCCGGCGGAGAGGCCGCGGGCCACCTTGCGCCAGAGCACAGGGGAGATCTCATAGCCGTAGAGCCGGTCCAGGACGCGCCGGGTCTCCTGGGCATCCACCAGGTCCTGGTCGACGTCGCGCAGGTTGTCCATGGCGCGGTGGATGGCTTCCTTGGTGATTTCGCCGAAGGTCATCCGGTAGACGGGAACCTTGGGCTTGAGCACTTCCAGCAGGTGCCACGCGATGGCCTCGCCCTCGCGGTCCCCATCGGTTGCGAGATAGAGAGCGTCGGCATCTTTGAGCTGGGCCTTGAGCTCGGCAACCTTTTTCTTCTTGTCCGAGGACACCACGTAGTAGGGCTTGAAGTCGTTGTCAATGTCGACGGCGAACTTGCCCAGCGGGGTCTTCTTCAGTTCCGCGGGGAGCTCCGAGGGCTGCGGAAGGTCGCGGATGTGACCGATGGAGGCCTCCACGATGAAGCCTTCGCCGAGGTACTTGGCGATGGTTTTGCTCTTGGCGGGAGACTCCACAATCACGAGTTTCTTGCCGGTTTTGGCCTTGCTTGGCACGGTGCTCCTACAGAAAAAGGTGGCTCGGGCAGATGCGCCCATACCCGCCTAGTTCACCATATTTTGCAGAATCCCGCGCATCCGGCCGGAAATGGCGGCCCGGCGGAGGGGGGTTCCGGCCGCAATATGACCGCGTGTCCGGCGGCCTGTGACGACGCTCCGGCTGCAAGATCCGGCGGTGCCGGCGGCGGGCTCAGGCCTTGCCGGTGGCCAGTCCGCGGTCGTCCGGAATCATCGACCACATCGTGGCCATGCGTTCGGCGCCCTCGGGCACGTGGTCCGGATCTTCGAGTTCGTAGTCTCGCAGGAGGTCGAAGACCCGCCGCGTCAGTTCGGCCCGCTGGTCCGGCGTCAGATACAACAGGTTGCTGGCAAGGACCACCGAGGACGGACCGTCGGCGGTGTCGCCGTTCTCGCGGCGGGCGTTGCGGGCCTGGGCGTACGCACGGGCCCGGCGGCGGTAGGCGTCGAGCTCGAGGTCCAGGACGGCGAGTTCCGGGCTGGCCACTCCCCCCAGCGAGTGGATGGTGAAATCGGTGCCGGCGGCCTTCCAGCGCCGCTCCCGGGCGTCCCCGGCGGTGGCTGCGGGAACCACGATGCCCCACTTCTGCAGTGCCCGCAGGTGGTAGCTCATGGCGCTGGGAGTCAGGCCGGTCTGCGCGGCAAGCTCGGTGGCCGTCCGGCTCGCCTGGGTGGAATACAGTTCGGAAATGACCTCCAGCCGGGCGGCGTGGGCCAGGGCCCGGATCGCCTTCGGGTCAGTGATTTCCACTTGCTTCTCCGGACGGTGCCGGCGCCTGGCGGCCGGCGGAGCCGTGGACTCCGCCGACGGGGTTTCTGCGTTCACTCCTCCAGTGTATCCAGCCTCTCCAAACTATGAAAGAAATGCTTGACATCTATTCCAGGCCCGCGCTACTTTCCTATTTATGAAACAAACACTTCATAAATCGTCCACTTCCGCAGCAACGGCGCAGCCCCTGTGGCGCAACCGCGACTTCCTGCTCGCCGGCACCGCCCGGTTCGTGGCAACGGCGGGGATGGGCGCCGTCGTCGTCAGCGTCATGCTGCACCTGCAAAACGCTGCCGCCGCCGGCGAAACGCCTGTCGCCGGGCCCTGGCTGGTCGCCGGGTACCTGCTGTGCTCGGCGCTGCCGCTGGTTCTGCTGGCCCCGTGGGCCGGCCGGCTCGCCGACACCATGGATTCCCGCACCTTGGCGACGGCTAGCTCCGCCGTCAGCGCCGCCGCCGTAGCCGGCATGGGGCTGGGCATGCAGTACCTGGAGAACTATCTGCCTGTGCTGTTTGCCATGACGTTCCTGCTCGACGCGGCGCAGGCTGTGGCCGGACCCACCTGGCAGGCCCTGCTGCCGCGGATCGTCGGCGAGGACCGCACCCCGCGCGCCATGGGCACCATGCAGGCGACCATCATGATCGCGGGCATGGCCGGTCCCGCCGCGGGCGGCCTGCTCAGCGGCTGGGGCGGGACCGGACTGGTCTTCGCCGTGGCCAGCGGCTGCTACGTCGCCATGGGGCTGGGCGCCCTGCTGATCCGGACCCGCCGCGGCACGGCAGCCGAACGGGCCGGCAAGGCGAAGCCCGCGCTGCTCGACGGACTGCGCCTGATCCGACAGGACAGCCTGGTCTGGGCCCTGGTCCTGGGTGCGATGTTCTTCATCGTCGTCGGCGAGGCCACCAACGTGCTCGAGGTGTTCCTGGCCCGCGACGAACTTGGCGCCACCGAGACGCAGTACGGCCTCCTGTCCGCAGCCTTCGGTCTTGGCATGGCGGCCGGGGCGGCGATGGCCGGGAGGATCACGGCGCCCCGGGTCCGGCTGCGCGTGCTGCTGGCCTCCATGGCCGCAGCCTCGGCCTTCCTGGTCCTGACGGGGGTGGTCCCCAGCGTGGAACTGCTCTTTGTGGCCTACACGGGGACGGGGGTGGCCTGCGGCGTCCTCAACGCCTGTTTCGGGGCCATCGCGATCCTGCGGATTCCGGAAAGCGGGCGCGGCCAGGCGATGGCGATCGTCGGCGGGATGACGCGCGCCGTTTCCATTGGCGCGCTGGCTCTGGGCGGGCTCATGGGCGCCCTGGTTCCGGTGCGCGCCAGCTTCGTGCTCACCGGGGCGGCCGGGGTGCTGGTGGCCCTGGCCCTGACCGCGTACGTGCTGCCGCGGTTTGGCCGGGAGGACGCCGGCGAATCCGCGGCGGCGAAAGCGGTGGCGGCGGCTCAGGCGGCGGCTGAGGCGGCGGACGCCGTCTCAGCCGGGCAGCAGGAAGCCGTCGCGAACCAGGTTCCCCACTTCCTCGAGGAGGCCAGCGCGGAACTGCGTGGCGTCAAACCCCTCGTAGCCTCCCAGCAGCGCCTCGAGGGCGCCGATGATCTGCCCGACGGACAGGTCGCCATCGCACGCTGAGACGAAGCCTGCCAGTTCCGTACTGAGCAGGTTGGTGCGGCGCAGCCCGGCACCCTGCCGCAGCAGGATGACGCCGGGGTGTTCCGCCCCCGGGCGCTGGTGCCGTTCTTCGGTGACGTCCTCGGCGACCAGCAGGTGGGCGGCAGCCAGATCATGGGCGGCCAGCCAGTCGGCGCGTTCGACGGCGGCGCCCAGGTGCGGCCCCACCGGCTGTTCGATCGGGTACGTGATCTCCTCGAAGCGGGAAAGCACCCGCCCGGCGCCGTCGGCGGGCCGCCGCAGCCAAATCATGCCAAAGCCGATCCCGGCCACATTGCGCGAGGCGAAGTCATCGAGGTAGGCCGCGTAAGAGTCCTGGTAGAGCCGGCGGTCGCGGTTTTCCGAGGCGTCCTGCAGCCAGGTCTCGGCATACTGCTCCGGGCCCACCTGCTCGCGCTGGATGAACCAGACGTCGGCGGCCGGGCTGGCCCAGCTTTGGGGCCGCTCGGTCCAGCCGGCACCCGCCGTGATCTCCCAGTTGCCCAAGAGCTGGGCCGTTCCGCCCGGGGCAAGGACAGAGGGCAGTGCGCGGACCAGTGACGACACAATCTCGTCCCCCGGCAGGCCGCCGTCGCGATACGTGAACTGGTCCGTGGCGGCCTCGCCGAGGCTGCGCGGCGTAATGACGAACGGCGGGTTGGACACCACCAGTTCGAACTCCTCCTCCGCGACCGGTTCCAGCAGCGACCCCAGCCTCAGGCTGACGCGGGCGTCGAGGTCGGCCGGGTCCAGGTGCAGCGGGTCGGCGTTGAGCAGAAGGTTGAACCGGGTGAACGCCAGTGCGCGTTCGGAAATGTCCGTGGCGGTCACATGCTCGGCATGGTGCAGCAGGTGAAAGGTCTGGATGCCGCAGCCTGTGCCGAGATCGAGGGCCCTGGCAACATGGCGGCGGGCGGTGACCTGGACCAGGGTGGTGGAGGCCTGCCCGATCCCCAGGACGTGGTCGTGGCGGAGAACGCCTGCGCGCTGGTGGGCGGCGAGGTCGCTGGCCACCCAGAGGTCTGCTCCGCCATCACCGGCACCGTCCTCCCCCACGGTCGGGTCCCAGCCGTAGGGCCTCAGGTCCACCTTCGCCTGGACCAGGTCCCCGCCCGACGGCTCCACGAGGCCGAGTTCCATCAGCCCCTCCGTGCGGATGCCGGGAAGGGCGGCGTCGAGGGTCTGCGCGCGCTGCGGCTCGGACAGGAGCCAGAGACGCACGACGCCGGCGAGCGCCGCCGTCGCCGGCTCCCCGAGGGAGCGCCCGGTGACGATCAGTGCAGGGATGAGCTGGTCCCGGCCGAGGGCGGAGTGCGCAGCCTCGCCGAGCAGCTCCGCAACCCCGTCCACGGTGTAGCCAACGGCGCGCAGGTCCCCGGCCAGGGCCTCGAGGCGGCCTGGGAGGTCGCTCCGCGGGGCGTCCGGAGTGTTTCCGGCTGTGAAGGGGGTTGAGGGAGCCGGGGTTGAGGGAGCCTGGGTTGAACGGGCCGGCGTTGAGGGAGCCGGCGCGGCGGGGCCTTGCGCTGAGGAAGTCACCGGACAAGTTTAGTCCCGGGGTTGGTTCCGTGATTGGTTCCGGGATTGGTTCCGGGCAGTGCGGGTCCGGCTAGAGCTCGGTCTCAGCATAGATTTTCAGGGCGTCCCGGACAAAGGCCGCTCCGTCGGCACCGCCGTAGTTCGCGGCGAACCGGGGGTCGGCCACATACATCTCGCCGAGTCCCGTCACGTACCCCCTAATGTCCGGACCTGCCCCGTTGTTGCCACCTGTGGGGCCGCCTGCGGCAGGTGACGCCGCCGGGGTGCCGGGGATACCCCGCAGCCATTCGACGTGGCGCCGGGCCAGGTCCTGCGCCTGAGGGCTGTCAGCCAGGACCCCCGACTGCGCAGCGGCCGTCCAGTCGGCGCCAAGCTTCCGGGACTGCTCCGTCCAGGCAGCCTTCTCCTCGGCCCCCATGCCGCGCCACCAGGTGTCCGACGTCGCATAGGCATCCTTGCCCCACCGCTGCTGGACTTCCTCCTGGTACTTGGTGTGGTCGAAACCGTCGAACATTTCCTCCGCCATGATCTTTCCTCCCGTTTGCAATGCCTCAATGGTGTGACGGACCGAAGCAATCTGCCGCCCCAGCCTGCCCTGTTCCTGCTGCAGCCATGCCAGATGCCGGCGCAGTGCATGCTCAGCGTCCGACTCGTTGCCGAGCACCTCTGCGATCGCCGGCAACCCGAGCCCCAACTCGCGCAGGAGCAGGATCCGCTGCAGGCGGACCAGGGACTCCTGGCCGTAATACCGGTAGCCGTTATTGCCGGTACGGCTGGGCCTGAGCAGGCCAATGTTGTCGTAGTGACGCAAAGTCCGGCCGGTGGTGCCGGCCAATTTCGCGATCTGCTGAACGGACCAGTCCATGCCTCCACCTTCCTGTTCCCTCGGGCCTGTTCCCTCTGGCCTGTTCCCACTAACTTCGGGTGTGCTGTTGCCGTGCCGACCGGCGTCAGCCGGCCCGTCCTACGACTCTAAACTTTGACGCAACGTCAAAGTCAAGGGTCCGCGGGAGAAGGCGCCTGGAAGGTCCGTGCGGCCGGACGCGAGCCTGCGGGACGGTAAGTTTGAGGCATGGTTTCCCCTTCCTCCCACGCCCCGGCTTCCCGGCCGCTCCGGCGGACGCTCACAGGTGCGGCTGCCGCCGTCGTCGTACTGGCCGCGACGGCATGTTCCCCGACCGGTTCGGTTGAGAGCGCCGACGTCCCGGCGTGGAAGGCCACCGCTCTGCCCCCGGTCCCCGGGACGGTGCTGGAGGATGCCGGCAAAATCCTGAACCGGAATCCGATCGTCCGGGCCGCTTCCGGCGTGCCCGCCGGCACCTACACCCTGACCATGACGTGCGACGGCGGCGGCAAGGCGTTCTTCGCCGTGAGCCTGGACGGCAGCCAGCTGGCCGAAGCAGGAGCCGCCTGTAACGGCAGCCGCGAAACCGCCCGCATCAAGGTGCCCACCGCGGGAGAGGTCACGCTCAGCACGTCCAGTGTGGATGCCCCGCTCATCTACGCCTACCACCTGGCAGCATCCGAGTAAGAACGGCCCGCAGCCTGGGCCCCGGGGTCCGGCCCAGTGCCCCTCTGATGGGCCGGGCCGACCCGGTCCTTTGGCCTCTGGCGTTTGATCCGAGGCAGCCCTAATCTCAGGGTATGCCAACTGTGCCGGCCAGCAGGGTGCCGCGACGGCGCACCCCGGCGGCCGCCGTGGTGCTCTCAGTTGCGGTGTTTCTCGGGGCGGTCCTGTCCGGCTGCGAATACGAATACAGCGCCGACCACTGGGACGATGATTCGCCCACCGCTGCCGCGCCGCCGAGCACTGACGCCGCCCTGCCCCGGGACCCCCACCTCAACGAGCCGGTGTCGGGCGCGGAGCTGGACGCCTGGGTCCATGACGTGCTGCCCGACGCCGCGGGGCAGGTCTTCCATACGGGTTTCGGGACGCTGGAGGCCGACGAGGAGCGGATAGAGAGCACCACCCTGCTGCCCCAGGGCACCTACGCCCTGACCCTGGCTTGCCGGAGCACCCGCCGGGTGTCCTTTTCCATCGAGAACGGTGAGGACGAACTCGTGGACCTGAGTCTCCGGTGCGGGACGACCAGGGTAAACGTGGTGCATCTGGCCGCAGCTGCCTCGCTCTCGATCAAAGTCGATGCGAACGGACCGGCGAACTTCGCCTACCGGGTGAGCCGCATCTGAGCGTTCCCCGCCGGCCAAAAGCCCGGATCGTGCCCTAGGCCGCGCAGCCTTCGGGGCATCGCAGGGTTTCGGGGCTGGCGGCGCACTCGGCGCAATAGAGCGTCAAGGTCCGGCACTCCGGATTCGAGCAGTTTTCGAATTTGCTCGTGGGCGCCGAACAGCGGGTGCACTCGCCGATGGTCTTGGCGTCCCCGCTGAACTCGAGGTGCATGCGCTTGTCGAACACGTACAGGGAGCCTTCCCACAGGCCCTGGTCCTTGAAGGCCTCGCCGTAGCGGACGATGCCGCCGTCGAGCTGGTAGACCTCCTTGAACCCGCGGTTCACCATGAGGCTCGAGAGCACTTCGCAGCGGATGCCTCCGGTGCAGTAGGTGACAACAGGCTTGTCCTTGAGGGCGTCGTATTTGCCCGAGTCGAGTTCTTTGATGAAGTCATGGGTAGTGGCGACGTCGGGGACCACCGCGTCTTTGAACTTGCCGATCTGGGCCTCGAAGCCGTTGCGGCCGTCGAAGAACACCACCTCGTCGCCCTGCTGCTTCTTGGCTTCAATGAGTTCGTGCAGTTCCTCGGGCTTGAGGTGCGTTCCGCCGCCCACCACTCCGCCGGCGTCGACTTTGAGCTCGCCCGGGGCGCCGAAGGATACGATCTCGTCCCGCACCTTCACGCTGAGCCGCGGGAAGTCTGCCGCACCGCCGTCGGACCACTTCACGTCGATGTCGTGGAATCCCCTGTACTCCCGCGTGGCCTTGACATACTGCTTCACGGCATTCAGTTCTCCGCCGACCGTGGCGTTGATGCCGTCCTTGGAAAGGATGATGCGGCCGGTTAGCCCGAGTTTTTCGCACAGGGCCCGCTGCCAGAGCCGGACGGCGTCCGGGTCAGCGAGGGGGGTGAATCCGTAAAAGAGCACAATCCTGTTCAAAGCCACGCTTTTAAGGGTACTGGCTGGAACGGGGGGGCCGGGCGACAGTCACAATTGGATAAGCAAGCGGCCTTCCCCCGACCCGGCCACTGTTGCTTGCGGCACGGCTGGAATACGCTCATCACATGAGTCTTGACGCCATGGTTGAAGACACCACCCACCTGCTGGAAGTCTGGGTTGCCGGATGGGCCGGCTGCCGCGGATATGAGACGCGCAGGGAGGGACGGTTCCCCGCGGCCTTTCGCGCGGACACCACCCACGAATGGGAATACTTCGCCTACGATCCCTCCGATGAGGAGTTCGCGGCGCTAGCAGCGAAGGCAGCTGAAGTTCCGGCCAGAGTCCTCACGATCCTCACCAACGATGTGGCCCGGTACACATTCCTGGGACAGCGGCACGGCATCCACGTCACCTCGGCTTCCCAGACCATGATGATCGTGGACATGGAGACTCAGGATTCGGAAGACCCCTGGCTTTCGGACGATGACCTCAAGCTTGCGACGTCCCGGACGGACGGAGTCCACCACGCGGTGGTCAGCGCAGGCGAGGAGGTCGCAGCCAGCGGACGCGTTTTCGTGGTGGGACACACCGCCATCTTCGACAACATCGTGACTTCACCGGCGTACCAGCGGCGGGGGCTGGGCAGCTTCATCATGAAGGCTCTGGCGGCCCAGGCGTTCGAACACGACGTCGACTCCGGGCTGCTACTCGCCTCGCTGGACGGCCAAAAGCTCTATTCCCACCTCGGCTGGCGCATGGTGTGCCACGTCCTGATGTTGTCGACGTCGGACGAAGGGGCGGACCTGTCCGTCGGTTGAGGCGCTGCCCGCGTTTGCCGCCCGGGAACGGGCGCCCGGGGCAATCTGCCGTCCGCTGGGCGCCCCTGCGTGCTTTCCGTGTGGCCGGACGCCGAACCGAAGCCGCAGTGGCTGCCGGGCGGGCGATTTGAGGCCGGATGAAAGAATATGTGAGTGAACCCGCATGAGTCCTTGATTCCGTTGCTGGGCCGAGGCCCGGACCCGGAACAGCTGCGTCATGTGCGGACGATCCCGGCCCGCGAGGCCGTCAATGCGCCGTGGCCGGAGTGGTCCCACCCGGATCTCGTGAACGCGTACGGTTCCCTGGGCATCCACGAGCCCTACCTTCACCAGGTCCAGGCCGCCGAGCTGGCCCACGCCGGAGAGCACGTGGTCATTGCCACCGGCACGGCGTCCGGCAAGTCACTGGCCTATCAGTTGCCTGCCCTGGACGCGATCCACCGTTCCGAGCTCAGGGTCCTGTCCGATCCCGGGAAAATCCACGACGACGGCGCCGTGGCCCTCTACCTGTCCCCCACCAAGGCACTGGCCGCCGACCAGCTAGCAGCGATCCGGGCGCTGAAGCTCCCCACCGTCCGTGCCGAAACCTACGACGGCGACACCGATCCCGCTTCCCGGCGCTGGATCCGGGACCATGCGAACTTCATCCTCGCCAACCCTGACATGCTGCACTTCGGCATCCTCCCGAACCATGCGTGGTGGGCCAAGTTCTTCAGGCGCCTCCGCTATGTGATCGTGGATGAGGCCCACAGCTACCGCGGAGTCTTCGGCTCCCACGTCGCAAACCTCATGCGCCGGCTGCGTCGAATCTGTGCGTACTACAGCCCCGGCGGCTCGCATCCCGGACCCGTGTTCATCGCGGCGTCCGCCACGGCCTCTGACCCCGAGCAGTCTTTCGGCAGGCTGATCGGCGCACCAGTTCGTGCCGTTTCCGAAGACAGCTCCCCCCACGGGTCCACCACCGTGGCGTTTTGGGAACCTGCCCTGACAGAACTCCGGGGCGAAAACGGTGCCAAGGAGCGCCGGACCGCCGTCGCCGAGACCGCCGACCTGCTGGCCAATCTGGTGTCCTCCCGCACCCGGACTATCGCATTCATCAAGTCCAGGCGCGGGGCAGAGACAATTTCCGCCATCGCCAAGCGCCTCCTCGACGAGGTGGACCCCAGCCTGCCGCAGCGAGTGGCCGCCTACCGCTCGGGCTACCTGCCTGAGGAGCGACGGGCGCTGGAAAAGGCTCTGCGCTCGGGTGAACTGCTGGGCGTCTCGAGCACGTCGGCGCTGGAACTGGGCATCGACATTTCCGGACTTGACGCCGTGCTGGTCGCAGGCTGGCCGGGCACCCGCGCGTCGTTGTTCCAACAGATCGGCCGGGCGGGCCGCGCCGGCCAGGACGCGATCGCGGCCTTCGTGGCCAGCGACGACCCGCTGGACACGTACCTGGTGAACCACCCCGAGGCGATTTTCGACGTCTCGGTGGAAGCCACGGTCTTCGATCCCTCCAATCCATATGTCCTGGGCCCGCACCTGTGCGCCGCCGCTGCGGAACTTCCCCTCGGATTCGCCGAGTTGGAGCTCTTCGGGGCCACGTCGGAAAAGCTGCTGGACCGGCTGGTTCTGCAGGGCTACCTGCGCAAACGGCCGGCCGGATGGTTTTGGACCCATCCGCAGAGTGCCGCCGCCATGGTGAACCTCCGGGCCGACGGCGGTGGGCCGGTGAGCATCGTGGATGCCGAGACGGGCTCCTTGCTCGGCACCATGGATTCGCCCCAGACCCATTACCAGGCCCACACCGGCGCCATCTACGTCCACCAGGGCGACAGCTACGTGGTGGAGGACCTGAATGAGGACGATCACTGTGTGATGGTGCGCCGGGCGAACCCCGACTACTACACCACCGCACGGGACGTGACCCAGATCGAGGTCCTCGAAACGGAACGCACCACCCAGTGGGGCGATGTGGCCGTGCATTTCGGCGACGTGAAAGTAACAACCCAGGTGGTTTCCTTCCAGCGCAAGGCATTGATTTCGAACGAGATCCTCGGCGAAGAACCCCTGGAACTGGGCGCCAGGGACCTGTTTACCAAGGCGGTCTGGTTTGTCGTGGACAACCGCTCGCTGACCGGCGCGGGGCTGATCGAGGCACAGTTCCCCGGAGCCCTGCACGCTGCCGAGCACGCGGCCATCGGCCTCCTGCCGCTCGTGGCTTCCAGCGACCGCTGGGACATCGGAGGAGTGTCCACGGCCATTCACGCCGACACCGGAGTGCCCACCATCTTTGTCTACGACGGCCATCCCGGCGGGGCCGGCTTCGCCGAACGCGGCTACGACAAGGCCAGGTTGTGGCTGACCGCCACGCGCGACGCCATCAAGGCCTGCGAATGCGAGTCCGGCTGCCCCTCCTGCGTCCAGTCACCCAAGTGCGGCAACAAGAACAACCCGCTCGACAAGGACGCTGCCGTGACACTGATCGACGTGCTGCTCAAAGACGCCAGCGAACTGATGCATGCCGGCAACCCCGGCACTACGGCGTCCGCCGCCGTGACGCCGGGAGATGAGCCCGCCCAACCGCTCCGGGCCTGAACCTCGCCCCGGCCGCACTTCGGCGGCGGCACGGCGGCGGCACGCCGGCGGGGCCAGCCGCGGGCAGATTCGCGGTTCCTGGCATCCGGCAGGGAAGGGGGAATTGCTCACGGTGTACTCCCGCTCCCCGGCGCAGGGGGCGGTCCCGCTCGGGCCAGCCCTGTGGCCACCCCGAGGAATGGTCCCGCGCTAAGCTCGGTGCGGACCTGAACTGTGGTGTCCGGGCCTTCAGAACAGGCAATCATCGCGGCGTTGTTCTTCAGAGCGACCTCCCTGGCCACTGCGCAGGGCTCGCCGGACGTGATTCCCCGTGCCGCGTCCGCGGCGGCCAGCGCCGCGAGATCGGCAGCCGCGGCAGCCCTTGACGCCGCGACGGCCGATTGGGCAAGAAGCAGCAGCAAGACCACAGCCATGATGACCACCAGCCCGAGTCCCAGGGCCAAGACGGTCCCCGAGCCCCGCTCTGAAGGCAGGCAGCGGTGCGGGGCACGGACGGGAGCCGGATTTCGGGGCCGCGGCCGGTGGGCCCGGGCATGCGCGGCCGGCATCAGGTGTCCTGCCACGGGGTAGGGGATGCACCATCCAGCCGGGGCTGTTGTGCCGCGCCGGGCGCCTCCGAACGCGCCCACGCACTGGCGCTGAGTGCCCACGGAATCAGGGACCCGACTGCCCCGGGGACGCGGCCGGTAACGGTGACCCTGCGCCATTCGCCGTCGAGCGTCACCTCGGATCCTGCAGTTTCGCCGGCGAGCCGTCGGACAATCTCTCCGACTTCGCCGGCCCCGGCTCCCCTCGCCAGTGCACGGGCACCGCCGCGGGCCGCTTCCTCGACGCGGAGTTGCGTCACCCCGGCCGCCGAACCCGCGAGCAGCAGGGCGAGCAGCAGGACGACCGAGGGCAACGCCACGGCGAACTCGGCAGTGACGGCCCCGCGGCACTCCGTGGTTGGCGGCGGCTCCCCCCTGTGCGCACTCCTTTCAGCGCGCCAGATTTCGTTCATGGCAGCGTGAGCGCTGTCCGGATGAGGTTCAGGAGGAAACCGCGGACCTCATCGCTGCGCATGATGAAGACGAGGACCCCGGCGAACCCCACGGCAGCGAGGGTTGCGATGGCATATTCGGCGGTGGCCATTCCCGCCTGCGCGGACGCCGGCCCGGAGCGTCCGTGCGGTTGAACGGGAACCACCGAGCTGGCGCCGGGATAGATTTCATACACCTCGGCACCGCCGCCCTCCCCCGAATCCATGCGATTTGCGGCGGTGCGATTTGCAGCGGGTGTGTCCTGATTGATTGACATCTTTTTTCCTTCCACGGGACACCGGCCTGATCGCCGGCTGATTCGACTCTCCCGGCTTGGGCGTTGCGCCGTAAGCCCGCGTCTGCGCCAAGTGGAAAACATGCCCGAAGGTGGCGGCGTGGCCTGCTGTGGAGGAGAACTGGCCGGCGGTCACCGGACGGCCAACGGACCGCAAGGCACCGGCCAGGCCGTGCCCGGCTCGCCACAGCACTGAACCCGAGGGGCTGCGGTCCGTACTGCGACGACAGTCTCTCGGGTTCAGTTGGGTGTTCAGAACTTCACGTAGGCCTTGCTAGGGGAGGAAGTACCCCGCGAGGTCGGCGATGAACTGGGCGGATCCCCCGGACCGGTTGAACAACGCCACCTTTCCGTCAGGACCGAGCGGGACCGAGACCAGGTTCGGCACGGTCTGTCCGGTGGCGAAGTTCAGGTTGGACGCATTGGGCCGTGCTGAGCCGGCCGGGTAGGCGGTGGCGAAGCCGAAGGACTTGGGCGAGGTGACCGTCAAGTTGAAGACAGCAGCCAACGCACCTGCCGGTACGCCGCGGGCCCCTGCGACCTGGAAGGACACCGGCGAATCCGCTGCGACCGAGAAGGTGTTCCGGGTATCCAGGATCCGGAGCGGTCCCATCGCCTTGAACGCACCCGTAGCAGTGGGCGTTCCCGGCAGGTAGTACCCTGCCACGTCGGCGATCAGGTGAGTCGTACCGGAGGACCTGTTGAACAGCGCGACCTTTCCGTTAGCACCCACGGGCACCGTGACCAGGTTAGGCACCGTCTGGCCTGCGGAGAAGTTCAGGTTGGACGCGTTGGGCCGCGCCGTTCCGGAAGGGTAGGCGGTCACGAAGCCCAGGGAACGTGCCTGGGTCACCGTCAGGTTGAACACCACCGCAGATACTGATGCCGGGATTCCGTTGACCCCCGCGACCTGGAAGGACACCGCTGAATCCGCACCGACAGCCGATGAGTTCCTGGTGTCCAGAAGCCGGGCGGGAGAAACGCCCTTGAACGAGCCCGCCGTGCTGGGTGTTCCGGTGACGTAATAGCCCGTCACGTCGGCGATCAGCTGGGACGATCCCGAGGACCGGTTGAACAGCGTGACCTTTCCGTTGGCGCCCACGGGAACCGTGACCAGGTTGGGCACAGTCTGCCCGGCGGAGAAATTCAGGTTGGACGCGTTGGGACGCGCTGTGCCGGACGCGTAGGCGGTGATGAATCCGACGGAGCGCGGTTGCGTCACAGTGAGGTTGAAGACGACGGCGGACACTTGGGCAGGGATGCCGTTGACCCCCGCGACCTGGAACGACACGGCAGAATCCCTAGCGACAGGAGAGCCGTTCCGGGTGTCCAGGACACGGGTGGGAGCGATGGGATTGAACGTTCCCGGAAGCTGGCCACCGGCCTTGCCGGCCTTGATGACGACGTCGTCAATGTAGCTGTCGCCGGCCTGCCGTCGGTGCTCCGCGCCGAGTTGCATCTTGGTGACGGCGTTAAAGCGGGTGGCGACCTGTTTGCTGGAATAGACGGTCTTTCCGTCGAACAAGACCTCGACCGTGGAGGAGGCTCCGTTGGGAACGACGTGCATGACCAGATGATGCCACGTGCCGAGCGGGACGTTCACCTTCATCGGCGTGTATTTCAGTGTTCCGTCAGGCGCCGCCACGCGCAGCCACAGGGCGCCGGCAGCGCCGTTATCGCGGAAGACATCCACGAACCGGGTGTTCCCGTTGAAGAAGCGGAAGTAGGGGACGTTGTTGCCCGCGACGCCTGGCTTGGTGACGTTGAACCAGCCGTCGGCGTAGACGTCGTTGCTGCCGGCAGGAAGCGGCGCGGAGAAATTGGCCAGGGAACCGGCCGCCGTCGTGACGTGAACATGGGCCGAGCAGCGGCCCGAGTGTTGCTCAGCGGAGGAGACATCGGCCGTGCCGGTCCCGGCCGTGGCTGGCGCGCTGAAGCCTGCGGTCGTGAGGCTTCCCGACTCGAAGTTCGTGGCAATCACCGTTCTGCCCGGGAATTGGTTGGTCGGTTGCGGCGCTCCCGGCTGGCAGGTCGGCACGGCGGCGGACGCCGGACTGGCACCGACCACCAAACCGGCCAACACTAGTAGGTTGAGCGCTGCAATCACGCCCGTTTTTTGCAGTCGAATCATTGATCTGCCCCCCTGGCATGGCTCCCACACGGTACGAGACCCCAGTAACTCCGGGATTCGAGGCGCCATGGAAGCGCTGTGAGTAGCCGACGCACGAGACCGCTCATACTCCGACGGTGCCTGCCCCAACGGTATCCCCCAGCAACTTGAATAAACCTTGGGCCCCGGCGCTCCCCCGGGCCGGCGGCGTCAGGCCGGGAGCAGCCCCAGGAGGACGGGCACCACGCCGAGGCACACAAACGCCGGCAGGGAGCACAGGCCCAGCGGCACCACGAGTTTCACGCCGAGCGCCGCCGCACGCTGCTCGGCAGCCCTGTTGCGTTCGCGGCGAAGCCGGGCCGCCTGGGCATAGAGGAGCGCCGAGGAGGGGGCGCCGGTGAGAGCGGCGAAGCAAAGGGCGTCACGCAGGGCGAGGAGCTGGTGCGCCCGGGCACCGGAACTGCGCCATGCGGTGTCCCAGTCGGCGCCGATTGCGAGTGCCGACACAACCGGCCGAAGTTGCCGCCCGAGTTCCGGTGGCACCAGGGCGGCGACGAGTTCGAGGGACCGGCCAAGCCCGGCACCTGCATCCAGCATGGCGCCGATCAGTTCCAGCATCATGGCGGTATCCCGCAGACCTGGGAAGCTGTGACGTCCGTGCCGGCCGGCGTCGGGGGGCACCGGGCTTCGGGCGGCCGGGTCAGCCGCGGCCCGAAAATGGCGCCGGAGCCGCAGGCGGACACGGTCCGGGCGGGCGAGGACCACGATGACTGCACCGGCGAGGCTCGCGGCCACCACGAATCCGGCCAGTTCGGGCCTCACGGCAGCCGCGGCGTCACGATGGGGATTCCGCCGCGGCCCGGACGAGCCTTGAGGACCACAGCCGGCCGACGGCGGTCAGTGCCAAACCTGCGGCCAACGCCGCGAGGCCCCAGGGGTTTGTCAGCAGTGTCGCCACCGGATCCACGCCGAGCAGCAGGCCCAGAGCCAGGCCCGACAGCGGGAGCCAAGTCAGCAGACGGACAGTTGCGCGGGGCCCCGCCAAGGCGGTCTGCCGGGCGGCCTCGGCGTCGTCCTCCGTCTCAAGGTGGGCGGCAAAGCGCGCCAGGACATCGGCCAGCGGGCAACCGCTGGCCTCGGCCGTGTCAAAACATGCGGCGAGCTCGCCCCAGACGCGAACCTCGCGGCGGGCCCGCACGCCCACGGCCCCCATGCCTGCGAGGGCGGTGCCCTCACCCGCTGTTCCGCCGGAGACCTCGCGACGGATGGCCGCGGCCACGGAGGACCCGCGCAGGGCGGCCGCGCGCGCGGCCGCCAGGATCCTGAGGGACTCCTGGCCGAGGACCGCTCCGGAGCCTGCGCGGGCCCGGTCGCGGGCGGACCCGTGACCCGCCATGTGGCCCGCGGACCAGCCCCGCGCAGCGTCCCCGCCGTACAGGACCCACAGTTCGTCCCACAGCCGGGCGGGGATGCGTCCGCCCTTCAGCAGCGCGGCCAGCTGCTGGACCACGGCGGTCATTGGGACGGGTCCGGCGCCTGCGTTTCCACCGCGCACACGGCCGAATCTTTCACGGGCACCTCGCCGGCGGGATCGCGGCTGCCCGTCGGCGGCGGAACTTCCCGTGCCGGTTCCTTGCAATGCCCTGCGGGTACGCTGACCGGCCGCGCGCGGGGAGGGAAATGCCAGCCACACGGCCAGGGCCAAAGCGATGATCAGGAGGGCGGTCATGGCAGCGTCCATTACCTCGGGGGTTCCTGTCCGGAACCCGGCGGGCGCTCGGCCGGCCGCGCCTCCTCTAGCTCGGAGGGGCCGGCCCCGGCCAACCCGGGATCCAGGCCGAGACGGTGCGCCAGCTGCGGCCAGGCCCGGCCGAAGCGGAGGCGGCCCTGTTGGATCTCCAGTGCGGCGGTGACGGCCAGGCCCGAGTCGTCGGCCTCCATGATTCCAATGCTCGCGATCTGGCGCCCGGTATCCGTCCGCTCGACATGCACGACGGCGTCGATCGCACTGGCGACCTGCAGCCGTACCGCGTCCTGGCCCATGCCGGCGAGCGCGCCAAGGGCAGCCAACCGGGCAGGCACAGCCGCGGCCTCATTCGCGTGGATGGTCCCGCCGCCTCCGGTATGGCCGGTGTTCATGGCCGAGAGCAGCTCGCGGACCTCAGCGCCGCGGCATTCGCCCACCACGAGCCGGTCCGGCCGCATCCTCAAGGCCTGGCGGACCAGTTCGCCCAGGTCCACGGCACCGCCGCCTTCCAGGTTTCCGTGCCGGGATTCCAGCGAGACGACGTGCGGGTGGACCGGATTCAGTTCCGCGGCGTCCTCAATCAGGACGAGCCGCTCCCCGGGGTGGCAGAGTCCGAGCAGCGTCGCCAGCAACGTGGTTTTCCCGGAGCCGGTGGCCCCGCTGATGAGGAAGCTCAGCCTGGACGCCACCATGCGCTCGAGCACGGATTGGACCAGGCCCCCGACAGTCCCGGTCCCGAACATGCCGTCGCGTCTCAGCTCGGGCAGGGAGAAGACCGTGGCGCGGCGGATGCGCACACTCAGGAGCGTTCCGGCCGTGGAAATGGGCGGCAGCACCGCATGCACCCGGTAGCCGCCGTCGAGCCGGACGTCGACGCACGGCGAACCGTCATCCAGGCGGCGGCCGCCGGCTGCCACCAGCCTCGCGGCGAGGGCCCGGATCTGCGGCTCCCCGGAAAAGACGACCGACGCCTTTTCCAGACCGCCGCCGCGGTCCAGCCACACCGAGTCCGGCGCGTTGACAAAGATGTCCGTCACGGCGGGGTCCCGGGTGAGGGGCTGCAGGGGGCCCAGGCCGTTCAGTTCGGCGCTGATGCTTTCCACCGCAGCCAGGGCGCCGGCCGTGCCGAGCAGCCGTCCGCTCGCCTGGACCGCGGCAGCGACCCGCGACGGGGTCACCGGGGAGGCATCTGCCATGACAGACTCGCGCACGGACTCCAGCAGCGTCTGGTCGAGAAATCCCTGCGAACGGCGGCGGCCCGGTGCGCGCCGGGTGGGCTGTTCGGTGTCGGCGGGTTCCGCGGCCTCATGGGCACTCATGAGTCATCTCCTCCGTTCAGGTCAAGGACTCCGGCGGCGAACCGGCGGACGGCGCGCTGCCGGCCGGCTTCCAGAAGGCGGCCGAGTTCAGTTGCTCCGGCCAGACCCCTGATGTCCGGCATGATGCCCTGAAGGACAAGCCCCACGGAGTCCGCTAGCAGCGGCGCTTCCAAGGCGGCGCCGGGACTGGCCCGGACCACGAGCGCCGTGTCCACGGGAGGCAGCTCCTGCAGCAGCCAGGCTGTGGCGACGGCGGCCCGCAGCCGGGCGGGCGCAACAACGATAATCCGGTCGCATTCCCCGGCGAAGGCCCGGAGTGCCTCCCGATCCCGGCCAATATCCAGTACGACCAGCTCGCAGCCGCGGCGGGCGGCATCGAGAACCGCGGCCACGGTGCTCGCGTCCACACCGGCGGCACGGTCCCGGGTCCCCGGCCACGACAGGAAGGAGAATCCGCCGGCGACCGGCAGCGCATCGTCCAGCTGGGCGGGGTCGATGCTGCCGCTCACCCCGGCCAGATCCGGCCAGCGGAGCCCATGGGCGTCCTCGGCGGCCAACGCCAGTTCCAGGCCGCCACCCCAGGGGTCGCCGTCGATCAGCAACACGCGGATCCCGGTTCCGGCGGCGGACTGGGCGATCCAGATGGCGGCCGTCGTGGCCCCGGCACCGCCGCAGCCGCCTGTGAGACCCAGCACGAGTCCACCGGCTTCCGGCGCGCGGGACCTGCTCAGGTGTTCCGCCAGCCAGGCGGCCGCGTCCGGCAGCACCGCGACGCGTTCGGCCCCGATGGCGGCGGCCAGATGCCACAGCCCGTCCCCGTCACCTTTGAGGCCGAGCAGCACAGCAGGGGCCCTCCGCCGGGGCGGCAACTCGCGGATGTCGCTTCCCACCAGCACGGCGGCCGCTGCGTCCCAGAACGGTGCGGCCTCGGCAACGTCCTGCACCGTCCGCAACTGGCCGCCGGCCGCAGCGACGATGCGTTCCACCTCGCTGCGCAGCACATCGACCCCGGTGACGAGCAGGGTTTCCGCAGAATCCCCGGGGATCCAGGGCCCCGGCCCAGGCGGGGGCGGCGTGCCTGGACCACGTTCCTGGTGCCTGTTCATGCTGCCACTTTGCCCGGACCGGAAGCGCAGCGTAACCGCCGTCGTGGGCTATGTGGACAAGCTTCGCGGCTTTCCTGCACCCGAGACCAGGAAATGCGCACGGACCACGCCCCGGAGCAGGGCAGAATTGACCCTATGTACCTGCTGCTCGCTGCCCACGCCGACGGCGCGGCGCTGCAGCAACTCGCGGCGGATGGTGTCCCTGAACCGTCCAATCCGGAACCCCGGGTTGTCAGGGCCGGCGACCTCGCCGCAGTTGTGCGCGGGCTCGAGGAGCGGCAGCCGCGTTGGATCTGGCACCGCACGCAGGACTGGTACCCGGCGCTGCTGGGCGCCGGGGTGGAACTCGAGCGCTGCTACGACCTCACGTTGTGCGGGTCGATCCTGGCCCACTCGGAGTTCACCGCCCACACCGGCTATGCGCAGGCGGCGGAGAAGCTGACGCAGGATGACGAGCTGCACCAGCCGCCGCGGGGCCTGCAGCCCCCCGCCCCGCCGCCGGAACAGGGTGCCTTGTTCGACGCCCCGACTCCTGGTCGGCGCCCCGGCCAGTCCCTTGAGGCTCTTCGCGCCGAGTACGCCGCCCAGCAGGAGGCGCTGAGGCAGGCGGGGTCGGCCGCGGGCACGGCGATCGTCGCCGACGCCGGCCGGCGCCAACGGCTGCAACTGCTGCTCGCTGCGGAATCCGCCGGGGCCATGATCGCGGCTGAAATGCAACACACCGGCGTCCCGTGGCGGGAGGAACTGCACGAGCGGATTCTCGCGGATCACCTCGGACCCCGCCCGGCTCCGGGCCAGCGTCCGGCCAAACTCGAATCGCTCACGGCCGAACTCCGGCTGCTGCTGAAGTCGCCGGCGCTGAACCCGGACTCCCCGCAGGAGCTCATGCGCGCCCTGCACCGCAACGGCATCGAAGTGAAGACCACCCGCCAGTGGGAGCTGAAGGAATCCAGCCACCCCGCGATCGTGCCGCTGCTGGCCTACAAGAAGCTGGCCCGTCTCCACGCTGCCAATGGCTGGGTGTGGCTGGATACGTGGGTGAAGGACGGCAGGTTCCAGCCCGAGTACGTGGTGGGCGGCGTGGTGTCCGGCCGGTGGGCGTCCCGGGGCGGCGGGGCGCTGCAGATCCCGCGCCAGGTCCGCGGCGCCGTCCACGCCGATCCCGGCCACAAACTGATCGTTGCCGACGCCTCGCAGCTGGAACCGCGGGTGCTGGTGGCGCTGGCGCAGGATTCCAAAATGGCCGAGGCAGCCCGGGACAAGGACCTCTATGCGGGCATTGCCGCACAGGGCTTCGGCGGCGACCGGGCCAAAGCCAAGGTTGCCCTCCTCGGGGCAATCTACGGGGCGACCACGGGCGAGTCCGGACGGCTAATGCCGCAACTGGCCCGCACCTACCCCCGCGCCGTGGGCTTCGTCGAGCAGGCTGCCCGCGACGGCGAAGCCGGCAGGACCGTCACCTCTCGGCTGGGCCGGAGCAGCCCGCCGCCGTCGGAACGCTGGCTGCAGAGCCAGCACTCCACCACCGCGGAAGAACAGCGCCGGGCGGACTCAATCGCACGCTCACGCGGCCGCTTCACCCGGAACTTCGTGGTCCAGGGCTCGGCCGCTGACTGGGCGGCGTGCTGGCTCGCGGAACTGCGACGCCGGCTGCGCGCCATGCGGTCGGACGGCGCAGCCGCTGGCGAACTGGTGTTCTTCCTCCACGACGAAGTCATGGTCCACTGTCCCGAATCCGCCGTCGGTGACTGCATCAAGGCGATCGAGGAGTCCGCAACTGCCGCCAAGGAGCTGTTGTTCGGCCGCATTCCGGTGGAATTTCCGGTCAGCGTGGCCGTCGTGGACTCGTACGACAACGCCAAATGAGTGACCGATATCACTGCCTGTAACGTACCGGTCGGTAGCGTTGTGTGGGCTCCGTCACCGGGCTACCCTCGAGAAGGCCGGCGAATTCCCGTACGAACCGCCGGCTATTGCAACGACGCAAGGGATATTGGGGAGGCACAGGTTTGGCTGGCACTTTTGAGATCGCGCAGGCTGGCGACAAGGCATATTTCTTCAGGCTGACGGCGGCGGATGGCACGGTAGTGGCCGTGTCCCCGCTCTTCAGCTCCATCAAAAGCGCGGCGGCGGGCATCAACGCCGTGCGCGAGAATGCCGCGACAGGCCTGGTTGTGGATCGTTCCGGTACGCACAGGCGAGTCGCCGCCAGCAGGGCAGGAGGACGGGCACTCGCTCCCCTTGCGGGCAGGGCGGTGGCCACCAGCTAGCAGTGCGGTGGCCTGCGGGCTTCACACATCGATCCCGTAGAGCCGCGCACGGTCCCAGGGAACGGCCCAGCCCAGCTGTTCAAAAAGCTGGTTCAGGATCATCCCGGTAAAACCCCACACCACCACGCCGTTGACGGTGAAGGCGGGGCTCTGGAACGTCTGTCCGGCCCGGCTGACCGTTGCCATCACCCGGTTGTCCGGGTCCAGCAGGTCCCGGACCGGAACACGGAACACCTGCGCGGATTCACCGTAGTCGACCACCCGGACCGGCGATTGGGCGGCCCACCAGGCCAGGACCGGGGTGACCAGGAAATTTCCCCGGGGCAGCGCCAGTTCAGGCATCACGCCGAGCACGTCCACGCCCGCAGGGTTCAGCCCGGTCTCCTCTTCCGCCTCGCGAAGGGCCGCATCGACCACGGATTCACCCGGGTCGATCCCGCCGCCTGGAAACGCCACCTGTCCGGGATGGTCCTCCAGGGTTTGGGCCCGCTGCAGCAGCAGCACGTCCAAATCGGCGGGAGCAAGCAACTTCTCGGACAACGCCGGAACGTTGTCCAGCGCGCCAAAGAGCATGAGCACGGCGGCCCTGCGGACCCGCTCTCCGGGTTCGACGGCGAGTTCCCGCCAGCGCGGATCCGGGGCCGGCGCCGTCCCCGCCTCCACCGCGGCAACGAGGTCGGCGAGGTCCTGGCGCGCGGTCACGGCTGCTTCCTCTGCGATTCCATCCGGATTTCGGCGGCGCGGTGTGTCTCGGCCCGCAACCGGGCCAGCAGCTCCTCCTGCCCGGGGGCGAGTTCGTACTTCAGCAGCTTCTTTGCCTTCTCCGGGTCGGTCTCGCCGGCGCCGTAACTGGGGCACCAGTTGGCGACGGCGCAGGCGCCGCAGGCCGGCTTGCGTGAGTGGCAGACGCGGCGGCCGTGAAAGACGACGCGGTGCGAGAGCATGGTCCAGTCCTTCGGCTCGAACAGCTCAGCGACGTCGGACTCAATCCGGACCGGATCATCGGACTCCGTCCAGCCAAAGCGCCGCGCCAGGCGGCCGAAGTGGGTGTCCACCGTGATGCCCGGGATGCCGAAGGCATTGCCCAGCACGACGTTCGCGGTTTTCCGCCCGACGCCGGGCAGCGTCACCAGGTCCTCCAGCCGGCCCGGCACCTCGCCGTCGTACTCGTCCACAAGCCGGGTGCACAGCGCGAGGAGATTTCTGGCCTTGGCGCGATAGAAACCGGTGGGCTTGATGATGGCCTCCAGCTCGGCCGGATCCGCCTCCGCCATCCGCCGCGCATCCGGGTAGCGCGCGAACAGCAGGGGCGTGATCTGGTTGACCAGCACGTCCGTGGTCTGAGCGGACAGCACGGTAGCTATCACGAGCTCGAACGGGCTGCGGAAGTCCAGCTCCGCGTGGGCATAGGGGTACTGTTCCGCGAGTTCCCGGTTGATCCGGCGCGCGCGGCGCTTGAGTGCCAGGACAGACTCCCCGGACGCCCGCGGCGGACGGGTCTTGGCGTTCCCAGGGTCCGGGGGGCCGGATACCGTGCTGCCGGATGCCGTGGTCACGGGGGCGGGCTAACCGCGTTCGATGTTGCTGAGGTCCCGCAAAACGCCGAGCCGGCCGTCGGTGTGCTGAACCAGGAATTCGTTGCCGCGGTCCTCAAGGGCAAGGACCCAGCCGCCGGGTTCAATGACGAACGCCGGGGCTCCGGTGCGCTCGTCGACGGCGGTGCGGGGCTGTGCGACGGCGAACCAGAACGCCTCGTGCACCGGGTGGACATCGTGCTCCGCGGGCCGGCTCGCGGGATCCACGGTGGCGCCGATGGGCTCCTGCGCCCGGACCTGCTCCTGGGGCCGGACCTGGGGGTTGACGGTGGTGGGCGCACTGCCGCCGGCAGCCGCCGGGACGCCGGCAGCCTGGGTTTGCTCAGCGGCGGGCGGGGTCTGCGCAAGGGGTGCCGCGGCACTGGCGGCAGCGGCACCGGCAGCGGCAGGGACGCCGGCAGTCCGGGTCTGTTCCGCGGCGGACGGGGCCGACACGGCGGACGGGGCCGGCGTCGACGGCGTTGACGCGGCCGACGGCGCTGCAGCAGCCGCGCCGGCGGCTGGTACAACGCCCGAGATCTGGGTCTCCGGCGCGCTGGGAGCCGCAGCCCCCGGGGCCGCAGCGGATGCCGCGCCCGCGGAAGGGGTCCCGGCTGAAGGCGCCCCGACTGAAGGCGCGGCCGGTGAAGTTGCCGCCGGTGCGGTTGTCTGGCCGTAGGTGGCCAGGCCGCCGCTGGCCGGGCCGCCGGTGACCTGGCCGGCGGTGGCCGGGCCGCCGCTGGTCGGGCGCTTGGCCCAGCCCGCGGCCGCCCCGGACTCGGCCGCAGCGGATGCGGTTGCCCCGGATGCCGCCGCCTTGGATGCACCTGTTCCCGCGGAGTCCTTGGCTGTTTTGGGCTGCTTCGGCGTCTTGGGCGCACGGGGCTTGTGCACGGGGGCGACAGCTTCACGGGCCACGACGTGGGCAGGCGTTTCCTCGCGGCCCAGGAAGTCACCGGCAAAGAACGGGATCCAGCGGGCCAGCACGGTGGCCGCGAAGAGCCCCAAGGCGCCAAGGAGCGCTATCAGCATGCTCGGCACGAACGCCCCGGCGACGGCAAGGAAGAAGAAGGCCAGCGTGAAGGACGCCACGACGGACGCGAACTGGTCGATCGACAGGGAGCCGATCCGGATCTTAGTCGACGGGCTGAGGCGGCGGGCCACGAACAACGCGGTGACAATGAGCGGAAGCACGATGCCCAGGCCCAGGAAGAACAGGCTGCCCAGGTTCCACAGGTTGTAGGCGAAGGCGAACATCGGAATCAGCGAGGCGATGAAAAGAAGCAGCGTGGAGCCGAAGACGGTTAGGTCACGGATGGTGAAGGGACCGAGGACGGCTTCGTTTTTCTTCCCGGTCTTCTTGTCCACCGTGAAGCGTGGCGCATCCCCGAACCCGGCGGGCCCCGGCTGCGCCGTTCCGCCCTGGCTCTGGGCGGGCGCCCGGAGCTGCCCGTTGTCTTGCTCGTTCATTCCGTATCTCCTTAGCATGGCGGCGCTCTGGACAGCGCCGTCTAACGGCAGGCAAGGACAGTACCCAAGCGGGTCCTGTCGCCTCCATCGGATGTCACAACTTCATCTCAGCCTAGCCAAGTGGCTGGCCGATCACTAGCTGACAAGCCGAGGGCGGACACAGCAGAATTCTCCGGCTTTCCGAATCCCGGACGCTTGCGCCGGGCCGCCGTCCAGGGCCGCCAACGAACCACTCGGCGCTTAACAAACACCGCTCACGGCGCTGTTTGTGACGGGGCGCACGTTTGGTCGGACCCACGTATTAGTGTTTATTCCAGACAGCTCCAGCGGGCACTGCCGCGGTCTGCCGCCGCCCGACGCCGCGCATGCGGCCCGGCGTGGAGGCGACGCGCACGGCCGCGCAGCCCGGATCGATGAATGATGAGGTTCACCATGTCCCAGCAGACACCAGGCTCCATGGCCACGCAGGCGGCCAACGGCGACGCTTTCGAAAACCTGTCCCAGGAGAACCGCCGGTTCGCGCCTTCGGCCGAGTTCGCGGCGAATGCGGTGGTCACCGCCGGCGAGTACGCCGAGGCCGACGCCGACCGCCCCGCGTTCTGGGCAAAGCAGGCCCGGGAACTGCTGAGCTGGAGCAAGGACTTCACCCAGGCGCTTGACTGGTCCAACCCGCCGTTCGCGAAGTGGTTCGTCGGCGGGGAGGTCAACGCCGCCTACAACGCCCTGGACCGCCACGTCGAGGCCGGCCACGGGGACCGGGTGGCGATCTACTTCGAGGGCGAGCCCGGCGACACCCGCACCTACACCTACGCACAGCTCACCGAGGAAGTGAAGAAGGCCGCGAACGCCTTCGAGTCGCTGGGCGTGGCCAAGGGCGACCGCGTCGCGGTCTACCTGCCCATGATCCCCGAGGCCGTCA
>NZ_CAKKMF010000028.1 GCF_918697925.1 Arthrobacter sp. Bi26 | reverse complement strand
GAACAATTCCCGCCAAGCCGTCAGCTCCGGTGCCGGTCATGCCGTCGATAAATCCGACGCCCTCCGCGCCCGCGACGGCCTCCGCGGCCGCGACAGAGGCTGCGGGCAGCGCCGCGCCGCCGAGCCGGCCCCTGGCGCCGGCCCCAATCACTGTGCAGCCGGCCCCGGTCACCGCGCCGGCCGATGAGCCGAAGCCCACGACGACCACGCAGTCGGCCACCAAAGCAGTGACAACGAAGCCCTCACCGACGCCCACTTCGACGCCCAGCCGTTAGACGCCGGGTCGGGACCCAGTTACCGGCCCAGCGTCGGGTCCGGGATGCGCACCCATACCCGCACGCCTCGGTGCCGGATAATGGGGGGAACAGTTCCGAACCCCGGCTCCGGACCACCGATATCGCAAGGACGCGCTCCATGACAGCTCTGCACTCCATTCCCTTGACCCTCATCGACGGGACCGAGACCGATTTTGGCCGCTTCAGGGGAGAGGTGGTTCTGGTGGTCAACGTGGCGTCCGAGTGCGGTTTCACGCCCCAATACGCAGGACTCGAGGCACTGCACAACAAGTTCCGCGGCCAAGGCTTCCAGGTCCTCGGCGTCCCCTGCAACCAGTTCGCCGGGCAGGAGCCCGGCGGCGACGCAGAGATCGCCGAGTTCTGCCAGCGCAATTTCGGCGTGACCTTCCCGCTGACAGTCAAGTCCAGCGTCCGGGGAAAGAACCAGCACCCGCTCTACGCCGAGCTCACCAAGTTCAAGAACGGGCTCCTGCCCGGCCTGGTGAAGTGGAACTTTGAGAAGTTCCTCGTGAACCGCGACGGCGAGGTCATCGCCCGCTTTGCGCCCACCGTGGAGCCGGACTCACCGGAGATCATCGACGCTGTTCAGTCCGCCCTGGACTGAAACAGCCCCGGCCCGCCTTCCGATTCCGCAGCCTCTATCCCTAAGCATGCTTACCCCCTAGACTGGCCGAACCCTCCAACATTCCGGGCACATCCACGGCGCAGTCATCCCTGACAGCCGCCCTTCGGCAGTGCGGCCGAGGTGTCCCTGCGGAGGGCGCATCAAACACTTCGTCAATCACAGCAGGGCCCCGTGTGGGTCCGTGAACGCAGGAGGAATGAGATGACAGGGAACAAAGCCGTTGCCTACAAGGGGCCGGGAAAAGTCGAACTGATAGACATTGACTACCCCACCTTTGAACTCAAGGACGGCCCGGGGGTCAATCCCGCCAACGTCGGCCGGCAGGTGCGCCACGGCGCCATCATCAAGACCGTTGCCACCAACATCTGCGGCTCGGACCAGCACATGGTCCGGGGACGCACCACAGCCCCCCCTGACCTGGTGCTTGGGCACGAGATCACCGGCGAAGTGGTGGAAGTGGGGCCGGACGTTGAATTCATCAAAGTGGGGGACATCTGTTCCGTCCCGTTCAACATCGCTTGCGGGCGCTGCCGGAACTGCAAGGAACGCAAGACGGGCATCTGCCTGAACGTCAACCCCGACCGGCCAGGCAGCGCCTACGGCTACGTGGACATGGGCGGCTGGGTCGGCGGCCAGGCCAACTACGTCCTGGTGCCGTACGCCGATTGGAACCTGCTGAAGTTCCCCGACAAGGACCGGGCCCTTGAAAAAATCATGGACCTGGCCATGCTCTCGGACATCTTCCCGACCGGATTCCATGGCGCGGTCACCGCGGGCGTCGGCCCCGGCTCCACCGTCTACATCGCTGGCGCGGGCCCCGTAGGCCTGGCCGCGGCGACCAGCGCGCACCTGCTGGGTGCCGCCGTCGTGATTGTGGGGGACCTGAACGCGGACCGTTTGGCCCAGGCGCGCAGCTTTGGCTGCGAGACCGTCGACCTGAGCAAGGGCGGCCCGGCGGAGCAAATCGAGCAGCTCCTCGGCGTCCCGGAAGTCGACTGCGGCGTTGATGCCGTAGGCTTCGAGGCCAGGGGCCACGGTGCCGGAGCCCAGGAAGCCCCGGCAACCGTCCTGAACTCCCTCATGGAAGTCACGGCCGCCGGCGGCGCCCTCGGCATCCCCGGGCTCTACGTCACCGGCGACCCGGGCGGCATAGACGAGGCTGCACGGAAAGGCTCGCTGTCGCTCAGCCTCGGAACGGGCTGGGCGAAATCGCTCAGCTTCACCACGGGACAGTGTCCGGTCATGAAATACAACCGGCAGCTGATGATGGCCATCCTGCACGACAAGGTACACATCGCCAAGAACGTCAACGCGAAGGCCATTGCCCTGGAGGACGCGCCGAAGGGGTACGCCGAATTCGACGCCGGCGCGGCGACGAAGTTCGTGCTCAACCCGAACGGCTACCTCAGCTAGCGCAACCCCAACCCGGCGGCACTGCCGGCCCCGCCCCGCTGAACCGGGGTTTTGGGAGTGCCGCCGGGCGGCCGCGTCCCGCATATGCCTGCAGGAGCATGTGAGGGCACGCCACCTGTTAACGCGCGATTTTCCAATATGCCTGTCCCAGTTTTTACATTGTTTGCCTAATGTCTGGTTGGATAGTTCTTACTGAGAGGGACACTGGAGGCACCGCTTCCACCCAACCAAGAAGGCAGCAATGGAGCGCATCGAGGCCGAGCACCCCCGGCCACGTCATTTCCTACTTCACCTGAGCGACCCCCACTTGCTGGGGGGTCCGCAACCCCTGCACGGCGTCGTGGACAGCGAAGCCCTGCTCAGGCAGCTCTTCGAGGAGGTCCACGCCTCGGGTGCACGCCCCGAAGCCGTGATCTTCACGGGGGACCTGGCTGATCTCGGGGAACCCGAGGCGTATGCCAAGCTCCGCGCAATCGTGGATCCGGCCTGCAAGGCCTTGGGGGCGAAGGTCATCTGGGCGATGGGCAACCACGACAACCGGGCCAACTTCCGGGCCGGGCTCCTGGACCAGGCCGACAATGACGCGCCGGTGGACCACAGCTACTTCGTCAACGGGCTGCGCATCATCACCCTGGACACCTCCGTGCCCGGCTTCCACCATGGCGAATTGAGCCACGGCCAGCTGGATTGGCTCGCTGCTGAGCTGGCCACGCCGGCCCCGGACGGGACCATCCTGGCCCTGCACCACCCGCCGGTGCCGTCCGTGCTGGATCTTGCCGTGCTCGTGGAGCTCCGGGGCCAGTCGGCGCTTGCCGGTGTCCTGCGCAACTCCGATGTCCGCGCCATCCTGGGCGGCCACCTGCACTACTCGACCACCGCAACATTCGCGGGTATCCCCGTGTCCGTGGCCTCAGCCACCTGCTACACCCAGGACCTGAACGTTCCGGTGGGCGGCACCCGTGGCCGCGACGGCGGGCAGGCGTTCAACCTGGTCCACGTCTACGAACACACGATCGTGCACTCAGTGGCGCTGCTCGGCGACACCCCGGCCGTCGGCGAGCTTGTCTCTCCTGAGGAAGTCCAGCGCCGGCTCGCAGCCGCCGGGATTTCCATCCCGGAGCAGGCCAAGCTCGAGGCCCCGGCCCGGACGCCGGCGCCCCGCAGGTTCACCACCCTGAACTGATGCAATCCCTGGCTGGCGTCATCACTGCCTGAACGAGGCGGCGCCCGCTTTGGTCACGGTTCGTTACTTCTCCCAGGGCGCCTTGATGGGGTAGTACTTCTCCAGGAAATCCGTGACCAGCTCGGCCCGCTCTTCCGCGGGGACCTCCGGGAAGCTGCCGTCGTTGAGGCAGAAGAAGTCCATGTTCCGCTTGGCCAGGAGCTTGGGCAGGTAGTTCAGGCCCGCCCGCGCCGTGGTGTCCACATATCTCACCCTGGCAGCCGTCTGGGTCACGGCCCGGCCCGTGAGCAACGCGTAGTAGTGGTAGAACGAATTGGTCACAGAGATGTTGTCCGCGGCCCGGAACGTGCTCGCCGCGGTCTTGGCAAACTCGGCCGGGAACTCCTGTTCCATCTGCTCGACCACGCTGCGCCGCAGCGGGGCCGCCGTGTGCTCCAGGTGCCGGGTGGTAATGCGGCCGAAGCGGTTCCACAGCAGCTTGCGGTTCACCCGGGCGGCGTTCTCAAAGCCGCTGCGTTCGGCGTCGTTGTCCCCCAGCCCGATCCGGGTCTCGGCCTCGATGAACTTCGTGATGCCGCCGGGGGTGAAGAACATGTCCGGCCCCACGGCGCGGCCGAAGAACATGTCGTCGTTCGAATACAGGAAGTGCTCGGAGAGTCCCTCGATGTGGTGCAGCTGGCATTCCACGGCCTGCGAATTGTGCGTGGGCAGAACCGAAGTGTCGGCGAAAAACTCTTCGCTGCGGACGATCGTCACGCTGGGGTGGTCCGCCAGCCATGACGGCGTGGGGGAGTCCGTGGCGATGAAAATCCGGCGGATCCACGGCGCGAACATGTAGACCGAACGCAGGGCGTACTTGAGCTCATCGATCTGGCGGAAGCGGGCCTCGTGGTCATCTCCCTCGCCCACCACCACGCCGGCCATGCGGGCTCGGCGGGCAGCGATGTACTCGGGGGAGCTGCCGTCAACCCATGAGAACACGAGGTCGATGTCGAAGCTGATGTCGCTCGCGTGGTCCGCGAACATGTTCTCGATGGTGGGCCACGTGTGGCCGTAGCGTTCCACCGTGCCGCGCACCGCGTCTTGGGCCAGCATGGTGCGGCGCGTCAGGGAGTTCTCGATCGGCAGGATCAGCTGATCGCCCTCGAAGCTCCAGAGCTCCAGCTGGACGCCGGCGGAAGCCCCGAATTCAAAGCCGCCCTCCGGCTCCACCCTGGGCCGGTACAGCCGGAAGATCCGGGACTGGCGGTTCGGTGAAAGCTCACCGTCGGCCACCAGCACAGAGGATTTCTTCTTGGCGTCCACGCTCATGGAATAGAACGGCTCGTCGCGGCACGCCTCTACAAGGGCGTCGCGGAGTTCCTTGCGGTCCTTCCAGTCGACGGCGACGACCGGGCGGTGGTTGTTGCCGCGGACCAGCAAGTAGCTGATGCCGGCGCCGGCCATGACGGAACGCAGGAACATCAGGTCCTCGACCATGGCCTGGTACGGCGTGCGGTTCTCGTTGATCAGCGCATAGCGCCCGCGGCGGCGGACAACATCGGAGCGGGTCCGGAATCTGGCGACGGCGGCCGCCGACGTGATCTCGGCGTGGGCTTCCGCGGATGCCTGACTGCCATAGTAAATCTCGTCTTGGATCGCTGCTTCGGTAATGTCTGATCTCCCGCTTCTTTGAGTGCGTTGGTGTCTACTTGCATGATAACGCGGGCCTCAAAATTGCCGCGGAAAACCGGCCGGCACCTGCGGTGCATGACGACGGAATGTGACGGCGGAACGGGCCTCAGCCGGTGACGACGGCCAGCCAGTGGTGCAGAAAGGCGCCACCGGCGTCGTCGTGGATGACGTCCTCGCCGAGCCCCAAATCAGCGGCGGTGAGAACCTCGTAGGGTTTGACCGGGATGCCGTCCGCGGGCCGGACGTCCACGTGCTTCACCGCGTGGTCGTTGTAGTGCAGCCAGTCGGCCATGGCGTAGTCCGTGCGGGAATCGCCCACCGTGCGCCAGGCCTGCGGCGTGATGCCCTGTGCGGCCAGGAACTCCACTGCCCGGCTCGCGCCCAGGTCTTTGCCCAGCCGGACCGATTCGATATCGGTCGAGATGATGGTCGGATCGACGCGGAAATCGATCTGGTCATCCGAATCGGGGACGTGGTGGTCCAGCCGCACCACACCGAGCCCGTGCCGTGCCATGATGCCCATGGCGTCGGCGTCGAAGAGTTCCTGCTCGGCCCGGTAGTCAGGGTTGGCGACGGCGATGTGCTGCTCCACGGAGACCATGGCCCGCTTGGTTTCGTCGTAGAACATGTGGGCGGAGTAGTCCTCGGCGACCAGGCGGCGGACGTCGTCGCCGAAGGCCTGCGGGATGGCGAGTTCATGATCCACGTGGACCGGGCCGGGGCCCTCCGCGGTGTAGCTGAACCAGACGGCGCCCTTTTCGCAGATGGCGTGGATGACGGTGCCGGCGGGCATCCCGGCAGCAATCATCGGTTCCATGACTTGTTCGCGGATGAACGCGTCCGACCGGCCGGTGTTGAAGATGACCGGCACGCCGGCGGCGGCCAGGGCCACCAGATCCGCGATGATGCCGGGCTGCACTTCGCGGGTGACCGGGCTCGCGACCGGACCGTCGACGTCGAGCAGCAGCGCCAGCACAGGGGCAGACGGCGACGGAACAGGGGCAGTCTCGGGTGAAGTCATACGGCTATTCTGTCAGCCGCGCGGACCGTTTGTGTGAACAGTGCAGAAGATCGGCGGCCCGCGCTGGAAGTGACAGGCGGCGAAGCATCGTGTGACAGATGGTTACTGTTTGGCCACAACCTCACGCCGCCCGCGGAACTTGATTCCTTCAGGCGTCCAAGTTCCCTAGGCTGGCATGGTGATATTCAAAGCTGTGGGCGAGGGACGCCCGTACCCCGACCATGGTTACACCACGCCCAAGGACTGGGCGGCCCTGCCGCCGCGTCCGGTCCGGCTTGATGAGCTGGTGACCACGAAGCGCACGCTGGACCTTGAAGCCCTGTTGGCCGAGGACTCCACGTTTTTCGGCGACCTCTTCCCGCACGTCGTGGAATACCGCGGCGTCCTCTACCTTGAAGACGGCCTGCACCGGGCAGTCCGCACCGCGTTGCACCAGCGCACCGCAATCCACGCGCGAGTCCTCGTGATAAATGGCTAGGAAGCCGCGAGACGTCCGAGTCCTGCATGGGCACCGCGTCATCAGTGGCTCCGAGCTGCGGGCCACGTTCGTGGAGCAGGACGACACGGCAGACAACCCCGTCCGGCTGCGGCGCAGGATCCTGCACGGCGTGGTCCTGGTGATGCTTGTCGGCCTGCTCGCGGCGGCGATCGTGGTGGCCCTCGCCATCATGAACGGCCAGATCAAGCTGCCCGCGGCGGAGCGGAGCAAGGCGGCAGTGTCGGTGTGCCCGGCGGCCACCTACGACTACACGCCGCCGGATAAGGTCAGCGTCAACGTCTACAACTCCACGAGCCGGCCGGGCCTGGCCCGGAGCGTGGCCGATCAGCTCGTCGCCCGGAAGTTCCTCGTGGGCGCGGTGGGGAACACGACGTCGAGCTACCGCGGCGTGGCGCTGGTCGTCTCCGGCGCCGCCGGCCAGTCGGCTGCCTTCAGCGTCCAGCGCAACCTGCCCGGCTCGGACTATGTCCAGGACGGCCGCACGGACCCGAGCGTGGACGTCATCATTACCGGCGACTTCAAGGAACTGGCCAAGCCGGAACTCGTGGACCAGACGCCGGGCCAGCTCAGCTGCCCCCGCGAGGACCGGCGCATCGTGGATGACACCACCCTGCCCATCCTGCCGACGGCCACGCCCGCGGCGGGCTAGGGCACGCAGTTAGGGCACGCGGCTTAACTGTTGGCGCGGACCGGCCGGCCGGCGTCGTCGAACCTGGCCCCGGCGCCCAGCTGGATGAACCGCACCGTCCGGGCCAGCCGCGCCTCAGCCTCGGCGTCCTGTCCCGCACCGTCGCCCCGGGCAGCGCTCGAGGAAAGCGTGCCGTGGATGAGCTGGGCGAGCTGGGCGACGTCCGACTCGGGCAGGTAGCCCTGGGTCATGCCGTCGCGCAGGATCCCCCGCAGGAGCACGCTGAGCTCACCCACGTGGTCCGCGAGCTTGGCGAACGACGACGGCGAGAGCACCGCCGCCATGGCCGGCCCCGGCGGCAGGTGGCGCCGGCTCAGGTCCTCCACCTGGGCCCGGACGTAGACGGCCAGCCGCTCCACCGGGTTCTCCAGCGCATCGAGCGATTCGCGCAGGTCGAGCAGGAACCGTTCCGTCTCATCCAGGGCGTAGGCGATCAGGAGTTCTTCGATGTCCGCGTAGTAGTTGTAGACGGCGGTCCGGCCGATCTGGGCGTGGCGTGCGACGTCCGTCATGGTCAGGCCGGGCAGCCCGTGGGTGAACAGGAGTTCCCCGAAAGCGGTCAGGATGCGGCGCTGGGTCTCGGCACGTTGGGCGGCGTTGTTCGCGGCCGAAATCCTGGGCATACGGACACTTTAGCGCGATCTGTCACCAAAGCAGCCGAGTGGCGGACTGTGACACGGCCGGGCGCGTGACATTTAAGAGACGGCACCGCCAGGAAGGGGGTTTTAGGTTGGTGCAGCGTGCCGGTTCCTGCCTTGGTAGAGGCGACGGTAGCTTGAGGGTGTGGTGTTAAATTTCCGGGTGAAGTGGAGCCGGAAATTTGCTGTCGTTCCCAAACCAGTCCTGGAGGCAACCGCCTGTACAGTCAGATCGGTGGTTTCCAAGAGCCGGCATGCTTCGCCTATCCGTTGATCGTTTAGCCACCTCAAAGGTGTCATTCCTGCTTCGGCCGTAAATTTGCGTGTGAAGCTCCTGGGTGCCCAGCCGGCGTGGGCGGCCAGGTCGTCGACTGTGAGCGGTTCAGCCAGGTTCTGCCTTGCCCAGGCGCAGGTGTCGGCGAAGAGGGCCAAAGGCGCGGCGACCGCACGTTCCATGAACTGGACTTGGCCCCCTTCCCGGTGCGGGGCCACTACCATCCGTCGTGCAATGCTGTTGGCCGCCTCCGTTCCATAGTCCTTGCGGACCAGGTGCAGACATAGGTCTATGCCTGCCGCTACCCCGGCGCTGGTGCTGACGCTGCCTTGGTCTATGTACAGGACGTCTGCGTCGACGGCGACTCCCGGGTACAGGGTCTGAAGACGTTCGGCGTTTCTCCAGTGGGTGGTTGCCCGCTTGCCGTCCAAGAGACCTGCAGCAGCGAGGGCGAAAGCGCCTGTGCATACAGACACCATGCGGGCTCCGTTGGCCGCTGCCTGACGCAGCGCCACACAGACCTCCGCGGGTGGATCGTTCAGCGGTGCGTAGCCGGGCACCACGACCGTATCCGCGGATAGAAGGGCACCCAAACCGTCAGCGGCCAGGATGGAATATCCGGACGTCGTCGGCACCAGGCCAGGCTGGGCTGCGCAGACCCGGAAGGAGTACCGTCCCCGTTCATCCTCGTGGCCGAAAATCTGCGCTGGAATGGCAAGGTCAAAAGCGACCACATCCGGCAGTGCCAGGGCGACAACTCGGTGCATAGAATCACTGTACTCACGAAGGCACCAGGTGGGCGGAATCCTTTCCATGCAGGGCATTTTTGCCGTGCACTTCCGCTGCCGGCGAATGACAGCATTAGCGCATGACACTCTTCCCTGCGAGGCAGGAATTGACGGCAGCCCCTCCCACGGGCTCCACATCCACGGGCCAGGACCGTCCGCCCGGCGCTGATCCTTCCCAGAATGGACACCTCGGCTGGATCGTAGCCAGCTCATTGATTACCGGGGTCCTCGCTGCACTGCTGCTGGCCGTCGCCCCGTTCATTCCAGCAACCCAGAGCAGCGTGACCGGGGCCATCCTGTTGGGGCTTTCGCTGGGATGGGCAATGGTGGCTGTGTTGTCGGTGAGGTTCACGGAGCAACCACAGAAGTGGGCGGTGGCTCCAGCGCTTTTCATCGGGCTGGGCGGTTTCTTTTTGCTGGCGTTCGGCTCCCCAGCGCAGGAAGTGCTCGCCTGGGTATGGCCCCCCGCTTTGATGGTGTTAGCGCTCTGGACAGGCTCTCAAGCCAATCGGCAGCTTCGTAGCCGGAGCGGGCGCGTGCTGCTGTACCCAGTGATCGCGATGCTGGTTCTGGCTTCACTGGGTAGCGGCTACGAAACCGTGCGCGAAGCGGCGGATGCGGGGGCCTCTCCAGTGCAGGGCCAGTTGATCGACGTCGGCGGACACCGCCTGTACCTCAACTGCACCGGCTCGGGCAGCCCTACCGTCGTGCTCGAACCGGGCGCAGGCCAAGTGTCGTCTGACCTCGCATTGATCGCACCGGCCGTTGCCCGTGACACCCGGGTGTGCGTCTACGACAGGGCAGGACGTGGGTGGAGCGATTCAGCGAGGACCGCGCAGGAGGGCGCGCAGATCGCGACCGATCTCCACACGTTGCTGCAGCGCGGGAACGAGTCGGGACCGTATGTGCTGGCGGGGCATTCATTCGGGGGCCTCTACGCACTCACTTTCGCTGCCAGCTTTCCCGAGGACGTAGCCGGATTGGTCCTGGTGGACTCAACCGCACCAGCATGGGACTCGGAATCAGCACACCCCTCTCGCTCGGAGTCCGACGACACGATGAACCGTGCCTCCGCACTGGTCTCGAGCGCAGCTCGACTTGGCCTCGGCCGGTTGCTCGGCATGACACCCAACCACCTACGCAGCACGATCGACGAGTACATTCATGCGGGCTCCTCGGTGCAGCAAGCTGCCGCGTTGAGGAACTTCACCAATAGGCCGCTGGTAGTTCTGACGGCAGGCAGTGGGAGCGCGCCCGGCTGGGCGGCTTCGCAGGAAGCCCTTGCCTCTCTCTCGACCAACAGCCTGCACCGCGTCATCAACGGCGCCACCCATGCGTCTTTGATTAGCGAGCAGGAGGATGCGGCCGCGACCACCCGCGGGATCCTCGACGTCGTCTCTGCCGTGCGGACTGCAAGCCCGCTGATCCCGTAGGACAAAAGGAAGCCCGTGACACCCTCGTCGAGGGAAAGCGGCACCTGATCGGCCGAGGTCGGCGGTACAAAATAGCCCCGGTAAAACTCCGGCTGGCCATTGCTTCTATCCCACTGATACTGAACAGCCTCGCTACTCTCGCTGACCCTGCCACCGCCACTCATCCCCATGGGGAACCCCAGCGCCTGTTTCACTCTCACCGACGTGCCCGAAGGACGTCGGTGTTCTTCGGTTCTTTTTCACCCGCATTGGGTGAGGACTGCCCCCACTGAAAGCGTTAGCTTGGAGAGCATGTGATTGACCAGCCCAAATCGCTTGCGCGACCCACTATAGGCTCCCGCCGTCTAGCGCACGGCCAGCGGAAGGAGACGGGATGCTCAACTGTTACCACGGGCGCACCGAACCCGTTCTCTCGGTCCTCTCGGCGCCTCCGTTTGCTGGGGGCCGTCCTTCTGGCGGACGCTGGCTAAGTCCGTGCCGGATTGGGAAGCCTTCGGTGACGTGGCGCCGGAGGGCAGCCTGATGTTCTGCCCGGTGATCATCGGTGGCTCGCGGTGTGGCCGGCTGGGCAAGTCGACCCGATCTAGAAGAAGGACATTCGGAGTGACCCGAATCGTCATAGGCGCGCCGCGATGCCGGGATTGAGAGAGCCTGCCGCGCCGCCACCCAGTATCGATCCGGCCAGTTTCGATCCGGCCGCCGTGATTCGTTCCAGGTCGTACATCGCTGCGCTCGTGCTGGCGGCGGTCTTGGGCGTTCCCATCTCGGCCATTGCTTACGGCTTTCTCGCTTTGGTCGCGACGATCCAGCGGTACGTCTTCGACGGGCTGCCGAATCAAGTCCTAGGGGGTCCTGCTCCCGCGTGGTGGCCGGTTCCGTGGTTGGTGCTGTGTGGGTTGTTGACGGCGTTGACCATCCGGTATCTGCCGGGAACCGGGGGCCACTCGCCTGCTTTCGGGTTCAAGACGGGCGGCGGTCCGCCGAACGGGCGGGAGCTCGTGGGCATCGTTCTCGCGGCGCTGACCACGCTCAGCCTGGGTGCGGTGCTCGGGCCCGAGGGGCCGCTGATCGCGATCGGTGGCGGCCTCGGGGCGTTGGCGGTGCACCTAGTGAAGAAGGACGCTCCGCCGATGGCCCTGACGATCATGGCGTCGGCAGGCAGCTTCGCCGCGATCAGTACCTTGCTCGGGTCTCCCGTGCTCGGTGCGTTCCTGATCATGGAGGCCGCCGGGATCGGGGGAATGACGCTGAGTCTGATGGCCCTGCCCGGGCTGCTCGCTTCTGGCGTCGGGGCGCTGGTGTTTGTCGGCTTGGACGGCTGGACCGGGTTGGGCAGCTTCTCGCTGGCGCTGCCTGTGGTGCCGCCTGCGGAGCCGCCGACGCTGGCGACGTTGGGCTGGGCGGTGGTCATGGGCGCGGTCGGCGCACTGTTGGGATGGTTGATCCGCTGGGTCGGGCTGTCGCTTCGTCCTGTTGTGCATCTGAACCGGGTGTTAGTGACCGCTGCGCTCGGCTTGCTGATTGGTCTTACCGCGATGGCGTACCAGTTGATCTCTGGGAGAAGCTTCACGCAGGTGTTGTTCTCGGGGCAGGACGCACTTCCGGAACTGGTCGAACACGCCGCGGACTACTCGCTTGGTGTGCTGGTCCTGCTGATCGCTTGTAAGACCTTGGCCTACGGGCTCTCGCTGAGCGCATTCCGTGGTGGTCCCGTGTTCCCGTCGATGTTCATCGGTGCGGCGCTCGGTATTGCTGCGAGTGGGTTGCCCGGAATGAATCTCGCGGCAGCGATCGGCATGGGCATAGGAGCCATGTGCGCAGCCATGCTGCGGCTGCCGTTGACATCGACGCTGCTGGCCACGCTGCTGCTGGGAGTGGACGGTGTGGCCGTAACACCCCAGGTGGTGGTGGCTGTGGCGGTGTCCTTCGTGATCACCAACGTGCTCCCGGCACCGGGTCCGGGCTCGGGCCAGGGCCCGACGGCGTCCGTGGCGCCTGACGATGCCGGCAGCGTTCAACATCGGGCCCACACGAAGGCCGACCACGCAACTGAGATCTCCAGCGCGGACCGTTCGACCGTGCGGGGCCGGTGGATCGCCTGGTTGTTCATCATTGGCTCGAGTCTGTTCGCCTTGGGGGCGCTGCCGTTGTACGCCGAGGCCGTGGGACTGCGCTGGTGTGCGGCCACATTCTTCGTCGGTTCGCTGTTCTTCACCTGCGCGGCGTTCCTGCAGTACCGCGAAGCCGTTGACGCGCTCCCGGCCGCGCGTGCCACGCGGCGCCAGTCGTTTTGGGTATGGGCGCCGCGGAATCTCGGCTGGCTCGCTGGCGCGGTTCAACTTGCCGGCACGCTGTGGTTCAACTGGAGTACGGGAAATGCACTGCGGGACAATCTCAGTGCGGCGCTGACCGAGCAGCGGGTGTGGCGACCCGATGCGCTGGGTTCAGTCGCCTTCCTCGTTTCAAGCGGGGTTGCGTTGCGGGACGCCGGTCGTGGCGCCATCGCCGGCCTGCCCAGGCCGCGGACATGGAAGATCGGCGTGATCAACGTGGCCGGCTCTGTTGCCTTCGGCATCTCGGCTGTCGCGGCCTTTGTCATACCGTCGAGCGGCGAAGTGTGGAACGCCGAGCTGTCCAATCTCGGCACACTCGTGGGCGGCCTGTGCTTCCTCACCGGAGCGATTCTGATGCTGAGTCCAGAATCCACCGACGCCTCGGTTCCTGCGCACCGGGGAGCTCATCCGTAACCCCTTTTCAACAGTCTCTGAAGGAGAAGTGATGTCAGCAAATTTCCAGCCGGCCGATGCCGACGTGGCGCTGTTCGGCAACCGATTCGTCACCCAGGAGGTTCCGAGCCGGGAGTTCCCGGAGACCGGCATTCCTGCTGAGGACGCTTTGCGCCTGGTCTCGGAGGACCTGGCGCTGGAGGGTGATCCGGCCCGGAACCTGGCGACCTTCGTGACGACATGGATGGAGCCGCAGGCCCAGCAGATCATCGCCGCGAACCTGCACCGCAATTTCATCGACCACGCCGAATATCCCCGCACGGCCGAGATCGAGCAGCGCTGCATTCGGATGCTCGCCGACCTCTTCCACGCGCCCGGCGAGACGACGGGAGCCCGAACCCAAGGATCGTCCGAGGCGATCATGCTCGGCGGCCTGTCCCTGAAGTGGAACTGGCGCAAGCGTCGCGAGGACGCCGGCGCGTCGACGTCGAGCCCGAACCTGGTGTTCGGCGGCGACGTGCATGTCGTGTGGGAGAAGTTCTGCCGCTACTTCGACGTTGAGCCGCGGATCGTGCCGTTGCAGCCGGGGAAGTACACGATCGGCCCGGAGGACGTGCAGGCCCATGTCGATGAGAACACCATCGGTGTCGCTGCCGTGCTGGGTACGACGTTCACTGGGCACAAGGACGACATCGCCGGCATCAACGATCTGCTGCTACGGATCAAGCGTGAGCGTGGCCTTGATGTGCCGTTGCACGTGGACGGGGCCAGTGGGGGGTTCGTCTGGCCCTTCCTCTACCCGGACTCCGAGTGGGACTTCCGGCTCGAGCAGGTCCACTCGATCAATGTCTCCGGGCATAAGTTCGGACTGGTCTATCCCGGCATCGGCTGGCTGATCTTCCGGGAGAAGGCCGACCTGGCCAAGGACCTTGTTTTCGAGGAGAACTACCTCGGCAAGACCGACTCGACCTTCACCCTGAACTTCTCCACGGGCTCGTCGATGGTTCTCGCCCAGTACTACAACTTCGTGCGCTATGGCCGCGCCGGTTACACCTACATCATGCAGAACATGCAGACCAACGCCCGCGTCCTCGCCGAGAAGTTGGAGGCCATGGGCCGGTTCGAGATCATCGGCCCCGACGAGGAGCAACTTCCCCTGGTCGCGTTCCGGCTCGCCGCCGACCCCGGGTACGACGAGTTCGACATTGCCTGGCAGCTCTCGGCCGAACGCGGCTGGATGGTGCCGGCCTACACCCTGCCGCCGAACGCCCAGGACGTGACGATCATGCGTGCCCTGGTCAAGGAAACGATGAGCCGCGAGCACGTCGACACGCTCGCCCGAGACATCGAAGAGGCGTGCTCCACGCTGGCGAAGAAGGGCGGCGCGCACGAATCGGAACGGAAGAAGATCGTCACCGGACCCGGCCATTGACCCAGTGCAACGGTGACGCACCGGTCCCGACACTTCCGGCCGGGCCGGCGCGGGAACACCACTCAGGATTCGACGTCGGCCGCGGCGATTGCCTTGTCCGTGAGGATGGGCATCATCCCCAGTAGCGCGAGGGTCAGCACTCCCATGATGCCGAACATGACCTGCAGGCCCAGCCATTGGGCCAGCAGTCCGCCCGCTGCTGCACCGAGCGGCATGGTTCCCCAAGCCAGCAGGCGGTAGACGCTGTTGACTCTGCCCAGCAAGGGGTTGGGCGTAATGCGCTGGCGCAGGGATACGGTAATGACGTTCCAAAGCACGATCAGCATGCCGCCCACAAAGAGGATGGGGCCAAGAACGTAAGGGCTGTCGGTCATGGCGGGCGCACCCACCAGCAGCGCGCCCCCGAAGATCGTGAGCGTCAGGGACCTGGACCTACCCAGCTTGGACTCCACCGGTTCGGCGATGAACGAGCCAACGAAGGCGCCCAAAGCGGAGGTCGTCAAAAGTAGGCCGAACCCCACCTCGGACAGTTCCATTTCTGAAGCCGGGCCCACGGCAAACAGCACCAAGACCGCGAATGCCGCGTTGGATGCGAAGTTGAACACCCCGGTCATCACCGCGAGCGTGCGAAGGATCTTCTGGTTCCAGAGGAACCGCAAACCCTCAGCAACGTCGAATCGCAGTGTCGTCTTCACCTCCCGCTCTGTGCGAAAAGCTCCCGGGAGCAGGAACAGGACACCGGCGGCCGCAAGCCACAGTGCCGCCGGCGCGGCAAAGCCCGCAACGACGCCGATGGCCACCAGCAGCCCGCCCAGCGGTGGACCAACGAACTGGTTGGCGGTGAGCTCGACGGCGTAGAGCCGGCCGTTGGCGCGCGAAAGCTGATCCCTGTGCACCACCTGGGGCAGGATCGACTGCGCGGAGGTGTCGTAGAGCGTTTCAGCCACACCCACCATCAATGCGACGATGTACAGAGCCCAAATGGAGCCCAAATCCAGCAGGACGACGGCGACCAGCAAGGCGGGCAGCATCGCGCGGCTGAGGTTGGCCCACAACATCAGCTTGCGCCTATCCAGCCGGTCGGCCAGCGCTCCGGCAGTGAGGGCGAAGAGAAGCCAGGGAAGCGTGGCTGCGACGGTCAGCCCGGCAATCAGCGTGGGTGACTGAGTGAACTGAATGGCCAGCAGCGGCAGCGCGATCTTGAAGACGCCGTCTGCGAGGTTGGACAGCCCGGATGAGGTCCACAGCTTCCAGTAGGACGCACCCAGCGGCGCATCACTCCGTGCCTGCACCTGCGCAGAGTGACTAGTCATAGGTGAACCATTCCCTATTGATTGAGAAAATTCAAGGTGGTTGAAATTAGTACATCAGATCGTAGGATGGGTACATGACGGACGCAGAGCCGACGAGCGCGAACGAGAAGAAACCCGCCGCCAGCGCCCGCGAAATTAAGGCCCTGGCCCATCCGCTGCGCCTGAGGATCCTGCGCCTGTGCGGGCTCCACGAACTGACCAACAAGCAACTCGCCGATCGGCTGGGTCAGGATCCGGGGACGATGCTTTATCACGTGCGGCAATTGCTCTCAACCGGATTCCTTGAACCCGCCGAGGTCCGCACGGGGGTCAGCGGTGCGCTTGAGAAGCCGTATCGTTCCACGGGACGGTCCTGGAACCTGGACACCGCACTGCGTGAAGCTGGTCCGGACGGTCCAATGGCACCGATCGAGGCGTTTCGGGAAGAGCTGACGGAAGCCGGGCCGGATGCGCTCACCAGCCTCTCACGCTTCGTTCTGCACCTCTCCGAGAAAGACGCCGAGGACCTCATCAGGCGCATCTACGCTGTGCTGAGCGAATACACCGACAGCGATCGGCAGCGATCGGACCAGCCCGCATACGGCGGCATCTTTGTCCTTCACCGGTCGTCAGACTAGGCCGTCGGCCCCGCCTGGAACGACTTGCGAAGACCCCTCCGCGAAGAGTGCCTGCTCCCCGCCTTATTCGTAGATGGTGGGGATGGCCGGTTCGCCCGGTTGCAGCCTGTCCACCACCCGGGGCAGCTCTGCCATGGAGGCCGTGTGCCGCTCCCGGGCCCGCCCCACGGCGTCCGGCCCGGTCCAGCCGGGCAGGATTTCGCCATCCTTCATGAACTGCTGCAGCAGCGGGCGACCGTTCGGGACGGCGGCCGGCGGGTGGCCCACGCCGAGGACCTCGTGGGTGGCGGTGCCGCTGTCGTTGAGGCGTCGCACGGCGAACTTGCGGCCGCCCATGTTGATCTTGTCCTTCGAGGTCTTCGCCACGGCAGTCAGCTCACCGGAGTCCCCGGCCCGGCTCACCAGCTTGTAGACCATGCCGGCCGTGGGCGCACCGGAACCGGTCACGAGCGCAGTGCCGATGCCGTAGGAATCGGCCGGGGCGGACCGGAGAGCGGCGACGGAGAATTCGTCCAGGTCTGAGGTGACCACGATCCTGGTGTGCACATTGCCGAGGCTGTCCAGGAGTTCGCGGACCCACCGGGCCTGGGCCACGAGGTCCCCGGAGTCCAGCCGGATAGCCCCGAGGCTGTCTCCGGCGAGGCCGACGGCGGTGCGGACCGCCGCCTCGACGTCGTACGTGTCCACGAGCAGCGTGGTCCCGGGCCCCAGCGAGGCCAGCTGGGCCGCGAAGGCGTCGCGCTCGGAGTCGTGGAGCAGGGTGAAGGAGTGGGCGGCGGTGCCGACGGTCCGGAGGCCGTAGCGCCGCCCGGCAGCCAGGTTGGAGGTGCCGGAAAAGCCGGCGATCACGGCCGCGCGGGCCGCTGCGGCGGCAGCTTCCTCGTGGGTGCGGCGTGAGCCCATCTCAATGCAGGGCCTGCCGCCGGCTGCACTGATCATCCGGGACGCGGCCGACGCGATGGCGCTGTCATGGTTCAGCACTGACAGGACGTAGGTCTCCAGGACGCAGGCCTCGGCGAACGTCGATTCGATGATCAGGACGGGGGAGTGCGGGAAATACGCTTCGCCTTCCGGGTAGCCCCAGATGTCGCCGGAGAACCGGCAGGCGGCCAGCTGGTCCAGCGTATCCTCTTGGACCACACCGGTGCCTGCCAGGAAATCGAGGTCGTCCGCCTCGAAGCGGAAGTCCGCGATCCCCTCAAGGAGCCGGCCGGTGCCGGCCACGATGCCGTACCGGCGCCCGGCCGGCAGCCCCCGGGCAAAGGCCTGGAAGACGGACCGGCGGTGGGCCGCGCCGGAGTGCAGAGCCGCCTGGAACATGGTCAGCTCATAGTGGTCCGTAAACAAGGAGGTCCGGCGTCCGCCCGGGCCGGCCGAAGTGTCCATGCTCCACTCTAGGCCGGGGATCCGCGCTAGGCCGGACCGGCTGGGAAAAGGCGGCCGAACCTCAGGCGACCTGCCGGGGCGGACTCAGACGGCGCAGCCGTCGGGGCCGCAGGCGCCGGAATCCGTGGCACTGTCCGCGGCGGCTCCCGCGCCGCTGGCGCCCCCGGCGGTTGCGCCCGCGGCGGCTTCCGACCCGGCGGCGCCCACCATGACCAGCGGGTGGCTGTCCTGCCACGCCTGCTCGAGGGCCGCGCTGAAGGTTTCCGCAGGCTGGGCGCCCGAGAGCCCGAATTTCCGGTCAATCACGAAGAACGGGACGCCGCTGATGCCCAGGGCCCGGGCCTCGGCGATGTCGTTGCGGACGGCGTCGGAGTAGGCGTCCGTGCTGAACAGTTCCGCCAGTTCGCCGGCGTCGAGCCCGAGGTCCAGGCCCAGTGCGGTCAGGTACTCCTGGCTGCCGATGTCCCTGCCGTGTTCGAAGTGGTCGCTGAGCAGGCGTTCCTTCGCGGCATCCTGCTTTCCGTGGCCGGCGGCGAGGTGGATCAGCCGGTGGGCGGTGAAGCTGTTGGCCACCACGACGGCGTCGAACCGGTAGTTCAGCCCCTCACCCTTGGCCTGGGCCGCGACGTGCTCGAACATCTGCGATACCTGTGCCGGCGCCATGCCCTTGCGCGTGCTCAGGTAGTCCAGTTCGGTGCCGTCGTAGTGCTCCGGGAGCGTTGGGTCCAGCTGGTAACTGCGCCACTGCACCTCCACGGAATCGCGGTGCGGGAAGGCCGCGAGGGCGGTTTCGAAACGGCGTTTGCCGATGTAGCACCAGGGGCAGGCGACGTCTGACCAGATCTCAATCTTCATGCCGGCAACAACCCCGCCGGCGCCGGGTCCATTCCCCGGCGGCATGTCGGCTTCGTCACGGCCCGCCGGCTGACGGGCTGGCAGCCACAGACCCGTGCTCACAGGCCCCGCGCTCACGGCGCGACCGGGCGCTCCATCACGAAGTCGTGCTCCACGGTGTCGCCGAGCTGGAAGGACTTGGTGCCGACCTTGCGGAAGCCGGACTTCTCGTAGAACCGGATGGCCCGGGCGTTCTGGCTGTTCACGCCGAGCCAGAGCCCTCGGGCGCCGGCCGCCGCGGCCGCGCCGACGCTGGCGTGCATCAGTTCGGCCGAGGCGCCGAGCCCGTGGTGGTCCGGGTGGACGTAGCACTTGCTCAGCTCGGTGCACGGCAGTTCGCTCAGGACAGCGGCCACCTCCGGGTCCCGGGTGGGGCGGGCCACCAGCAGGCTGTAGCCGCGGAGCTCGCCGTCGGCGTCGATCACCAGCACCGTTACCTCTGGATCCGCCAGATAGGCCCGGAAATTGGGCTCGCTCAGGGTATTGGCCAGATGTGCCGCGATGTCTTCTGGCCGGGATTGCGGCGGGCACGCGAGCGGGAAGGTGACGGCCGCCAGTGCTGCCAGCCTCCCGGCGTCGTCCGCGGTTGCCTTTCGGAGTACGTGGGTCATGGGGGATCTCCCGGCTAGTGCTGGATTTTTCTCTCCGACCAACGCCGTCAAACGGCGCCTCCGGCGGCGTTGGCTGTCCCTAAAAGACTCTAGCGGGCGTCGGTCTCCATGCCCGCAGCGCACTCACAGGCTGCGCAGGAAAGCGAGGCCACTTTCCGCCAACTGGTCCTGGCTGGGGGCCAGCGGCCGCCAGATCGATGCCGCGACCGCAATGGCGGCATTGTCGACGGTGAAACTTTCAATGTTGAGTGGTCCCGTGTAGCCCACCTCATTCAGGACGTGCAGGAAGCTTTTCCAATCAGTCTGGTCCCCGCCGGGGGCACCGCGGTCGTTGCCGCAGACCTGCACGTGCACCAGATGTTCTCCGGCGGCCCGGATCGCCGCGGCCACCGAACGCTCCTCTATGTGCAGGTGGTAACTGTCCAGCGCGAGGCCGACGCCGTTCCCGAGCAGTGGCCCCAGCGCCTCAAGCGCCTGGTCCACCGTGTTAATCAGCGAAGTTTCATACCTGTTTAGCGGCTCGATGCCCAGCACCACGCCCGCCTCCTGGGCCCGGGCCGCGACCGGCTGGAGGTTTCGGCGCAGCTCCGCGTAGGCGTCGCGTCGCTGCTCCCGCGACATCCGCCAGACTCGACCCGTTTGGGCATAGAAAGGTCCGCAGACCGTGGGCGAGCCGATGCTGCTGGCCATGGTGATGCAGGCTGACAGGTAGGCCTGGGTCCTTTCCACGGAAGCCTGATCCGCGGCTACGAGGTCCCGCCCCGGTGCCATGGCCCCCACCACGAACGGTTTGAGCCCGTTTCCCGCGAGGGATTCCCGTACCGCTGCGGGCGTGAAGTCGCCCTCGTTTTCCAGCGGAAGTTCGACGGCGTCAAACCCTATGGCGGCGATTTTTGCGAGGAGTCCGGGGAGGTTGGAGTCGGTCAAGGGGGATTCCCAGACCCAGGTGCTGATTCCGGTCAGACGCTCCAAGCTGTCTCCTTCCGTCTGTTTGTCCTGCCGACTGTTCCAGACGCGGCGGTCCCGCGGGGAGGGGTATCCCGCGCGACCGCCGGGCCGCGTCAGGGAATCTGCCGTTGCTGCCAGACCTCCGGGTAGCCGGCCAGGTCCTCACCGCCGAACTTGGCGTAGTGCCCGCTGGGCATGCCCTGGTTACGCTGCAGCCATTGGTCCAGTTCGTCCGCGAGGATGGGCTTCTGCGGCAGAACCCATTCGGTCGGAATCGGCTCGCCCTTAAAGATCTTTTCCAATGCCAGCAGCGGGGTTCGCCATTGGAAGTTCGAATAGACCGGGGCCATGGCGTCGATTCCGGTTTGCTTCCACTTGGTCAGGAAGCTCATCTCATCCTCGCCGGTCATCACGGGCAGCTTCTTGCCTGCATCCTCGAAGGCCTCGAGGGCCGCCACCGCACCGTCTCCGGCGTCCATCCAAACGCCCTTGACGTCGCCCGTGGCCAGTTCATCGGAGATGATCTTCTTGATCTCGGTGGGGTCGGCGTTGGTGAAGTAGTCCTTGGCCTGGATTCCCTTTTCCTCGAAGATCTTCTTGGCCGCCGCCCAGCGGTGCTCCAGGACATCCACACCCGGGAGGATGCGAAGGGCAACAACCTTGTCCCCGGACTGAAGCTTGTCACTCAGGAAAGTGGCGGTGTCGATGCCCCAGGCGAATCCGCCGATCGGATGGATGAACGTGGTGGCGCAGTCCGTCTCCACACCGCGGTCAAACACCACCACGGGCTTGCCCGTCTGGCAGGCACGTTCGACGGCCTGCGTGAGGGCGGCCGTGGAATTGGGTGAAATGACGAACGCATCGCACTTGCCCTCGGCGATGAAATAGTCGATGTCCGCAATTTGGGTGTTGTCATTGTCCTTGGCATCCCGTGTTTCCATTTCGGAAATGACCCCGGAGCCCTGGAGTGCCTTGAGTTGCTGATTCATGGTGATCCACCCGGTTTGCCGCCACGGGTTGGAGATGGAGGCGTTGGCGAAGCAGACCTTGTGCGCTCCCGGGGCCTTGAACTTGGACGTGTCCGTCATCGGGCCCGCGATGTACTGCAGGTAGGGCTTCTCCGGGCTCCCTTCAAAGGTTGCCGAGCGCTGCTGGTTCTGTGTGTCGTACAGCGCCTGGTCAAACCAGTCTTTGCTTGCCGGGCTGGATGCCGCCGCAGAGCCGGTGCTGGTCCCTGATGTTTGGGTGACGGATGGGTCGGTGGTGGTACAGGCGGTCAGGGCCACCAGCGGCAGTGTTGCGGCAAGGGCGATCGCGCGGACAGGATTATTGCGCATCAGACTCTTTCTCCTCCTTGTTCGATGCCCTCGGCGGGCGTGGGTGCTGCGGCCAACTTGTGCTGTTCGTCATGGGCAGCGGAACTGGCTCCCTTGCGCTTGCGCTGCCACGACCTGGATGCCGCGGCCACAGCGATGATGATGATTGCTCCTTGGACCGTGTCCCGCCACGTCGCCTGGACGCCCATGAAGTTTAGGAGGGTGAACAACGACTCCAGGGCGAACGCCCCGGCCGCGGCGGACAGGACCCAGCCGCGTCCGCCGCCCAGCACAACGCCCCCGAGAACGACGGCGGTGATCGCCGTGAACTCGTACCCGCGCCCCACCGACGGGTGCACGCCGGCGTAACCCACGAGCAGGATGCCGGCCACGGTGGCCGACAGCGACGACATCATGAAGGCGCGCGTCCGCACCCACCAGACGGGGGAGCCGGTAAGTGCCGCCGCCGCAGGATTGTCGCCGATCGCGATAAGCATGCGGCCGTAGGGGCGGCGCATCAGGACGAACGCCGCTACCGCCACCGCCGTCAGGATAATGACCGGGTAGGGAATGATGTCCAGGACCGGAACGTCCTGGATGCCGCCGCGCCCGATCTGCCGGAAGCTGTCCGCAGGGTTCCCCTGGGCCGCGCCGCCGGTCCAGTAGAGGACCAGCCCGAGCAGCGCCAGCATCATGCCCAGCGTGACAATGAAACTCGGGACTTGCAGGAGCGTGGTGATCAGTCCGTTCACCAGCCCGATGAATGCTCCCAGCACAAACATCAGGACCAGCACGGGGATCACCTTGGAATCGTCCTGCCGTATCAGGTTGCCGGCAACGATGACCTGCATCGTCACGACCGATCCCATCGACAGGTCGAATTCCCCGCCGACAATGACGAAGTACTGGCCGATGGCGGCGATGGCAATGGGGGCAGTCCTGCCGATGAACCGGATGAAGGAGCCCGGCTCCCCGAAGGACGGATTCAAGACGATGATTGCCACCAGGAGGCCGATCAGCAGGATGAAGACGGCGCCGCCGGGGGTGCGGACGGCGCGCAGGAGCCGCTCGGAACGGCTAGCTCGGTTGCGCTTGAGAACTGCGCTGCGCTCGGAGTTCAGTGCTGTGCTCATGGCCCCTCCGCGGGCACAGGCTGGGCAGCGGGCGTTTCCGCGGAACCTTTCGAGTCGAACCGTTCGGGCCTGCTGACGATCCGGCGCCGGGCATAGACGGCGACGGCGACGACGATGACTACGCCTCTGACCACGTCCTTCAGGAACGGGTTGACCTGCATGACGGACATGATGTTGTCCAGCATGGCAAAGATCAGCACGCCGCCGAGGGTGCCGGTGATAGTCCCTTTGCCGCCGGAGAGCAACGTGCCGCCGAGCACAACTGCTGCGATGGAGAGCAGATCGTAGCCGCCCTGGGAACCCACAGTGGGACTACCCACGCCCAGCCTGCTGGCAAGGAGCAGCCCTGCCATCCCCGCCAGTACTGAACAGATGACGTGCGCCGTAATGACCGGCACGTCAACGCGGATTCCGGACGTACGGGCGACGGCAATGTCGCCGCCGACAGCGTACAGGTGGTGCCCGACGCGGGTACGGTGCAGGAGCAGCCCGGCCAGGCCCGCGCAGGCCAGCATGATGATCGTGGAGATCGGAACCGGGCCGATCCCCGTGGCGCCGACCAAGCGGAACGCTAGCGGTGTCTCGCCGAAGCTGCCCTTAAAATTGGTGGCGAGGTAGCCGCTGATGATCAAGCCAACGCCGAGCGTGGCGATGAATCCGTGCACATTCAGGCGGGCGACGATCAGCCCGTTCGCGAGTCCAATGACTGCTGCCGTCCCCAGCGTCAGCAGGACTCCGGACAGGACGTTGTTTGAGTTGTTGGCCATCACCCCGGCGGCGATGAGGCTGGCCAGACTGGTGACGTAGGGAACTGACAGATCCAGGCTGCCTGCCAGGATGACCAGTGTCTGGCCGATGGCGATGAAGCCCAGAACGCTGGTTCCGGTCAGGATGCTCGAGATATTTCCTGGGCTGAAGAAACTCCGCCCGATGGAGTTCACCAACAACACACCCAGGATGAGTGTCACCAGCGCCACCAGGTAGACGATCTGCGTGGAGGACAGCCTCTGGAAGAAGCCCGCTCGCTGTTTCATGCCTCTCCTTCGGGTGCTGTCCTGGCGCCGGTGCCCAGCTGGAGGATGGCTTCCTCTGACGTTCCGGCAGGCAGTTCGCCGACGAGCCGGCCATCACGCATGACAAGGATCCGGTCCGACATGCCGATAACTTCTGGGAGCTCGCTGGACACCATCAAGATGGCCTTGCCCTCCGCCGCGAGCTGGCGCATCAGCCGGTAAACCGCCACCTTGGCCCCCACGTCAATGCCGCGGGTGGGTTCATCCAGCAGGACAAGCCGGGGGCGGATAGCCAGCCACTTGGCGAGGACCACCTTTTGCTGGTTGCCGCCCGACAGGTACTGCACCTCCTGGTCCAGGTCACGGGCGATAACCTCGAGGGAGGAGAATACGCCCGGGATTTCTGTCCTGACGGTCCCTGTGCGGCGTGGAAAAACTGACCTGATCACACTAAGTGCGTTGTCCAGGATGGACTGGTTCAGGCTCAGGCCTTCAGCCTTGCGGTCCTCTGTGATCAGGGCCATCCGCGCCCGCACGCCTTGGCGCGGCGACTTGGGCAACAGCTCCCCGCCGGCCATTTTCATTGTTCCGCGGGTGAAGGGTGCTGCGCCAAAGATGCCATGAAGCAGTTCCGTGCGGCCGGACCCTTGAAGCCCGGCCAAGCCGACAATCTCGCCGGGGCGAATGCTGAGGCTTATCCCGTCCAGCTGGCCGTTTCCGGCGCCTTGCAACTCGAGGATCGGCTTCTCCCCCGGACCGTCGGGGTCCCCGTCCTCCCGGGGTAGCTTGTCCGGGAAGAACGCCGAAATGGGCCGGCCCACCATCAGCCGGACCAGCTGGGCGTCGTCAAGTTCCGAGGCGGGTAGGGTGCTGACCACCTTGCCGTCCTTCAGGACGGTGATGACGTCGCAGAGGTCGAACACTTCGCGGAGGCGGTGGGAGACATAGAGGATGGCCGTCCCACGTTCACGAAGGCGTGCCACGATCTCGTAGAGGAGTTCAACTTCGGCGCCGGCCAGGGCCGCAGTCGGCTCGTCCATGGAGATGATCCGCGCGTCGTAGCTGACTGCCTTCGCGATCTCCACTATCTGCTGCTCAGCCACAGTCAGGCTCCGCACCTGCATGGTGGGCCGGATGGCGGTGATCCCCAGGGAATCAAGCAACTCCGCCGTTTTCGAATTCATCAGGGCCTTGTTCACGAGCAGTCCGCGGCGCGGCTCCCGGCCAAGATAGATGTTCTCGGCCACCGTCCGGTCCGGCAGGAGGTTGAACTCCTGGAACACCGACGACAGCCCGGCTTCGTGCGCCTTCGTGGGGTGGCTAAAGTTGACTTCCTCGCCGTCCAGGAGGACGGTTCCGGCGTCGGGCTGGTACACACCGGCCAGCACCTTCATCAGGGTGGACTTTCCGGCGCCGTTTTCCCCCATGAGCCCGTGCACCTCTCCCCGGTGAAGGCTGAGATGGGCGTCTTCCAGTACGGGTATGCCGAAAAAACTCTTGGTCAGTCCGCGGACTTCCAGGATTGGCGGTGGTGCCGGGGAACCGGAGTGGAGCGCCTCGGAAGCATTCACGGCATCAGTTTCGTTGTGGTTCTCCATCGATGCGCCCTCCACGAGCTAACTGTTACAGCAGCGGTTCTGATCCGTCAAGGAATAAACGAGCGTTCACTATTGCCGCTTTTCGGCTGGTCCCTTACTGCTTGAAGGCGGCGTCGAAGGAGGTGTTCGAGGGCGGGAAATCGTACTTCTTGAGCGCGGCGAGGGCTTCGGGGGCGCCGTGGAGCCGGTCCATGCCGGCGTCCTCCCATTCGACCGAGATGGGGCCGTCGTAGCCGATCGCGGCCAAGGCGCGGAAGGACGATTCCCAGGGCACGTCCCCGCGGCCAGCGGAGACGAAGTCCCAGCCGCGGCGCGGGTCGCCCCAGGGCAGGTGTGAGCCCATCACGGTGTTCCGGCCGGTGGGCCGCAGCTTGGTGTCCTTGCAGTCCACGTGGTAGATCCGGTCCTTGAAGTCCCAGATGAAGGAGACCGGGTCGATGCCCTGCCACATGAAATGGGACGGGTCCCAGTTCAGCCCGAAAGCTTTGCGGTGGCCGATCGCCTCGAGGGTCCGGACGGTGGTCCAGTAGTCGTAGGCGATCTCGGAGGGGTGGACCTCGTGCGCGAAGCGGACGCCGCACTCGTCGAAGACGTCCAAAATCGGGTTCCAGCGGTCCGCGAAGTCCTGGTAGCCGGCCTCGATCACCTTCTCCGGCACGGGCGGGAACATCGCGACGTACTGCCAGATGGAGGAGCCGGTGAAGCCGACCACGGTGTCCACGCCCAGGGCCTTGGCGAGCCGGGCGGTGTGCCGCATTTCCTCGGCGGCGCGCGTGCGGACGCCTTCGGGGTCGCCGTCGCCCCAGACCTTGGCCCCGACGATGGCCTCGTGGCGGAAGTCGATCGGGTCGTCGCACACGGCCTGGCCCTTGAGGTGGTTGGAGATGGCCCAAACCTTCAGGTTGTACTTCTCCAGCACGGCGAGTTTGGACTCGACGTAGCCGGGCTCGTCCCACCGCCAGGCGTCCAGGTGGTCGCCGGAGACGGCGATTTCCAGGCCGTCGTAGCCCCAGCCGGAGGCCAGGCGCGCGACTTCCTCGAACGGCAGATCGGCCCACTGGCCGGTGAACAGGGTGTAGGGGCGGGGCATGTCAGGCTCCTTCGGTAGTCGTCGTCTGGGTGGTCGATGCGGACGGAGTGAGCTGGATGAGCGAACTTCTGGCCGCGGCGCTTTCCTCCACGGCTGTGAGGATCCGCTGGACGGCCAAGCCGTCCTCGAACGACGGCGACGGCTGGGTTCCGCTGCCCACCGCCAGGAGGAAGTCTCGGATCTCGTGCGTGAACGTGTGTTCCCAGCCGATCACGTGGCCCTGCGGCCACCATGCTTCAAGATACGGGTGCTCGGGTTCGTTGACGAGGATGCGGCGGAAGCCCTGTTCGCGGACGGGCAGCGTGGCGTCGAGGAATCCGAGCTCGTTCAGGTCCTCCAGATCAAACAGCAGGGCGCCCTTGTCGCCATAGATCTCCAGCTTGAGCGAGTTCTTCTGCCCGGTGGCCACCCGGGAGACCTCCACGGAGGCGATGGCCCCGGAGGCGAGGGTCAGCGTGGCCCACGCGGCGTCGTCGACAGTCACCTGTTCCGGACCATTGGGGCCGGGCCGGCTGGGCGTGAAGGTGTGCAGCCGGCCGGTGACCTCGGTGACCTGGTCGCCGAGGAGGAACAACACCTGGTCAATCGCATGGCTGGCGATGTCGCCCAGCGCCCCCGAACCCGCGGTTTCCTTGCTCAGCCGCCAGGTCATGGGCGAGTCCGGGTCCACGAGCCAGTCCTGCAGGTAGGCCGCGCGGACGTGCCGGACGGTGCCGAGCCGGCCCTCCGCGATCAGCTCCCGGGCCAGCGCCAGGGCCGGGACCCTGCGGTAGTTGAAGCCGATCATGGACTGCACCCCTTTGTCCTGGGCGCTCCGGGCCGCCGCCGCCATGGCCTCAGCCTCGGCCAGGGTATTCGCCAGCGGCTTTTCGACGAGGACGTGCTTGCCGGCGGACAGCGCGGCGATGGCGATTTCCGCGTGCATGAACCCCGGCGCGCAGATATCGACGATGTGGATATCGTCCCGGTCAAGGACTGCGCGCCAGTCCGTGGCGGACTCCGCCCAGCCGTACTTCGCGGCAGCCTCGGCGACCCCGGCCGGGTCGCGTCCGACCAGGACGCGCCGTTCGAAGGCCGGGACGTCGAAGTAGCTGGCCACGTTGCGCCAGGCGTTCGAGTGGGCTTTGCCCATGAACGCGTACCCGATCATGGCCACCCCCAAAGGGGGAGGGCCGGGGCTGGTTTCTTGGGAGTTCATTGCTGGTTCCTAGAGTGTGGAAGCTGTGGGGTCCCAGTCCTCGGGGAGGGCTGCGGAGGCGGGGACGGCGCTTTCGACGTCGATGAAGGTGCCGGAATCGATCGACTCGGAGATCGAGACCATGGTGTCCAGGACGTGGTAGGCGAGGTTGCCGGTGGCGCGGTGCGGGACGCCGGCGCGGATGGAGCGGGCCATGTCCAGCACGCCCATGCCGCGGCCTTGGCTCGGTCCGGTGGCCGGGATGACCGTCCATTCCTCGTCGCCGGCGCGCCAGAGCCTGACGTTGCCGTCGAAGTAGTTCGGATCCGGCAGCGAGATGGTGGCCTCGGTTCCGGTGATCTCCACGAAGCCCATCCGCAGCCGCGGCGACTCGAAGCTGAAGACGCTGTGGGAGGACGCGCCGGACTCGAATTGGGCCATGGCGGACACGTGGGTGGGGACCTCGACCGTGAATTCCTCGCCGGCCTTGGGCCCGGAGCCGATGACCCGGACCTGTTTGGCCTTCGAGCCCGTGGCGGCCACGCGGCGCACGGAGCCGAACGTCTGCACCAGGGCCGTCAGGTAGTAGGGGCCCATGTCGAACAGGGGCCCGGCACCGTACTGGAACAGGAACGCGGGGTTCGGGTGCCAGGATTCCGGCCCGGGGGTCTGGAACGTGGTCATGGCCGTCAGCGGCGTGCCGATGTCGCCGCGTTCGATCAGCCGCCGCGCGGTCTGCAGCCCGGCCCCGAGGAACGTGTCCGGGGCGCAGCCGAGCCGCAGCCCGGCGGCGTCGGCCGTTTTCAGCAGGCCGAGGCCGGAGTCGCGGTCCAGCGAGAACGGCTTTTCGGTCCAGACGTGTTTGCCGGCGTTGACGGCGGCCGTGGCCACTTCGACGTGTGCAGCCGGGATGGTCAGGTTGACGATGATCTCGACGTCGGGGTGGTTCAGGGCGGCATCGACCCCGCCCCACTCCGGGATGCCGTATTCCTTCGCACGCGCCTCGGCGGCCTCTTCGAAGAGGTCGGCGATCACGTGGACCTTGATGTCGGGGAAGACCCTCAGGTTGTCCAGGTATTGCTTGCTGATGTTGCCGGCCCCAATGACCGCCACGCCCACCGGGCCGCGCCCGGTTGCCTGATTCTGTGCGGCGCTCATGCGTTCACGCCCTGCGCACTGGCGGAACCGCTCTGCAGGTAGCCGAGGCTCTGGGCGATGCCGTCGAAGATGTCGCCGGAGTAGTCGTCGAATTCCACCACGCCGACTTCCAGGGACTGTGCCGCGGCGATGACGTCCCACACGGGAATCTTGCCCTGCCCGGCAGGCTGCTGCGCCTTGGTGTCGGTGTTGACGGGACCGTCCTTGATGTGGATGAACTTGACGCGGTCGCCGAGGCGCTGCAGCAGCTGGACCGGGTCCTGGCCGCCGACGGCGGCCCAGTAGGTGTCCACCTCCAGGACCAGTTCCGGGTCCAGCAGCCCGGCGAAGTACTCCAGTGCCGTCTGTCCCTCAATGCTGGACTCCAGCTCCCAGGCATGGTTGTGGTAACCGACGCGGATGCCGTACCCGGCGCCCTTCTTGGCGGCGGCGTTGAGCTTCGCGGCGGTGGCTTGGATATCTTCGGCGGACTGCCAGTGCTCGGCCGGGAGGTAGGGATCGATCACCGTGCTGATGCCCAGTTCCTGGGCCGCGGCGAAGATTTCGTCCTGGTCCTGGCTCAGCAGCGGGGCGTGGCCGGACGGGGCGGTCAGGCCGTTGTCCTTCAGGGCCGCGCCGAGCTCCTTGGCCGTCGCCACGAAGTTGTACGGCTCCACCTGGGTGAAGCCCAGCTCGGCGACTTGTCTGATGGTGCCGGGCAGGTCTTCCTGGAGGGCGTTGCGGAGGGTGTACAGCTGGATTGAATAAGACACGGGATTCCTTTGCTGGGAGTCGGTTGTTTTCAAGTAGGGGAGGGACTAGCGGCCGAGGTATCCGCCAATACCGCCGACGCCGAAGTACTTGTTCAGGGCAGCGAAGACGAGGATGGGCGGGAGCATCATGATCACAGCCAGGGCCATGACGGAGGTCCAGTCCGTTTGATTCTGCTGGAAGAAGGACTGCACGCCCATGGGCAGGTTGAAGATTTCTGTGGAGCGCAGGAACACGATGGCAACCAGGTAGTCGTTCCAGGCCAGCAGGAAGGCGAAGATCGCAGTGGAGAGGACGCCCGGGAGGTGGCCGGCCCCCAGGATCCCCACCCCTAGCGGCGCCGGTGCCGCATGTTCTTGGCTCGACAAGTTCCATACCCCTTCGCAAGTACCTGCACCCTCCCGGCAGCGAGGCTGCTTGGGGCGGTGATATGGCTCACTGCCAAAGCTAGAGATACTTTTGCCGGGCGTCAAGCAAAAGTTGAAAACTGCGTGTCAATCTTTTTCCGCCGTGACATGCAGAAGATCTTCGTGCTATCACTTACTCATGAGTTCTCCCACCGGTACAGAGTCCGCAGCCCCAGAGGCTGGCGGCAGCCTGTCCCGCGCCGGCGACCTCTTCCAACTCCTGCGCGACGGCAAGGCCCGGACCCGTGCGGAACTGGCCCTGACCACCGGGCTGGCCCGCTCCACCGTCGCCTCCCGCATCGACGCGCTGATGGTCTCGGGACTCGTTGGCCCCGCCGGGGAGGCGAGCTCCAGCGGCGGCAGGCCGCCGTCGCGCTTTGCCTTCAACCCTGCCGCCCGGGTAGTGCTTGCGGTGGATGTCGGGGCCACGCACGTGATCATCGCCGTCACGGATCTCAGCGGGAAGGTGCTCGCCGAGCGCCGGCTGGCGCAGGATGTCGCCGAGGGCCCGGTGGTTGTCCTGGACCGTGTGATCGAGGAAGGGCTGCGGCTGCTCGGCGAGGCCGGCCGGGGCGCCGCGGATCTGGCCGGCGCCGGAATCGGGCTCCCTGGACCGGTGGAACATGCCACCGGCATGCCGGTGAAGCCGCCGATCATGCCCGGCTGGGACGGGTTCGACGTCGTCCGCCATGTCCAGCGGTCCCTCCCGGTTCCGGTCCTGGTGGACAACGACGTGAACATCATGGCGCTGGGCGAGCGCACGGCGCACTGGCCCGAGGACGACAACTTCCTGTTCATCAAGGTGGCCACCGGCATCGGTGCTGGCATCATCAGCAGCGGCCAACTCCAGCGCGGCGCCAACGGAACCGCCGGCGACCTCGGACACGTCCGGGTTCCGCGCGGCGATGACGTGCTGTGCCGTTGCGGCAACTACGGATGCCTCGAAGCCCTGGCCTCCGGGCCCGCGGTCGCCAAGGCGCTGACGCAGCAGGGCCTGCCGGCGCACGACGGCGGCGATGTGCTGCGCCTCGTCGCAGAGGGGAACCTGCAGGCCATCCAGGCGTTGCGGCAGGCCGGCAGGGACCTCGGCGACGTCCTCTCCACGGTGGTGAACCTGCTGAACCCCTCGGTGATTGTGATCGGCGGAAGCCTCGGCCAGGCCGGGGAGCACCTCATGGCCGGAGTCCGCGAGGTGGTCTACCGGCGCTCGCTGCCCCTGGCCACGACGCACCTGCGGATCGGCGTGTCGAAGGCCGGGGACCAGGCCGCCATCCTCGGCGCCAGCCAGATGGTCACGCAGCACGTGCTCTCGCCCGCCGTCATAGAGGCGACCCTGCAGGCCACGGGCTAGGGGTGTCCCGGGAAGTGGCGCCTGAAGCGTCACATACCGCAGGTGCGGCAGGGGCCCGTGATAGCAATGGGACTGATGAAACCATATTTCTGCCCGCCCGCCGGGCGCCGGCCCACCCGATGAGCGACCTGGCCCGGGCACCTCGCGGCTGGCTCCTCATGCTCGCGATCGGGCTGATCGCGCTGAACATGCGCGGCCCGTTGGTGGCCGTGGCCCCGGTAATCGCGCAGCTGGAGGACGATCTCGGCTTCACCCCGGTGGAATTGGGATTCCTGACCGGGATCCCCGTGCTGTGCTTTGCCCTGGCCGCGCCGCTGGCCTCCCTGGCCGGGCGCAAGCTGGGTCCCGAGTTCGCTATCACCCTGACCCTGCTCGGCGTGCTCTTCGGCGTCGTGGTCCGCTCCGCGGGCGGGGGCGCCCTCGTCATGCTGGGCACCGTGATCCTCGGTGTCGCCATCACGATCGGCAACATCGTGGTCCCGCTGATCATCCGGCGTGACTTCACCCCGGCCCGGCAGGGCGCGGCGATGGGCACGTACACCGCGGCGCTGAATATCGGCTCGTTCCTGACCTCCATGGTGTCCGCTCCGCTGGCCGATCTGCTGGGCTGGCGGGCCTCGATTGCGGCCAGTGGACTCTTCGCGGTGTCGGCCGGCACCGTCTGGGTGATCGCCGTCGGCCGGCGGGCCTTTATTCCCGAAGCCGTCCCCGCCACGGACCCGGGACGTCCGGGTGGCAAGCTCACCTCCCGGTGGATCACCGCGGCCCTGACCTTCGGGTTCGCCGGGCAGGCGTTCTCCTACTACGGAGTCACCGCCTGGCTGCCGAGCCTGCTGGCAGACGAACTCGGCATGGCGCCCGCAGCCGCCGGAGCAGGGTCCTCGCTCTTCCAGATTCTCGCCATTGTGGGCGGACTGGGCGTGCCGCTGGCGGCCCGTTTCGCCAGCACGACGGCGGTGGGCCTCACCCTGGGACTGCTGTGGCTCACGGTACCTTTGGGCCTACTGCTCGCCCCGGAGCTATGGTGGCTGTGGTGTTCCTTCGGCGGTGTGGCCCAGGGCGGCGGCATCACACTGATCTTCCTCGCCATCATCCGGCTGGCCCGGGACCAGGCCTCAGCGGCCCGGATGTCCGCCGTCGTCCAGGGCACGGGGTACTCGTTCGGCGCAGTGGCGCCGACACTGCTGGGCTACGTGCACGGGGTCACCGGAGCCTGGACCGGCCCGCTGCTGATGATCCTCTGCTCCGTCTGCGCGTTCATCGTGGGCACCGCGCTGTCCCTGCGCCGCGTGCCCAAGCCGCGCTAGGGTGTGCCTCCTAACGTTCGCCTAGTGTTCGGGGCGGACTGATGTCGTGGCTCGGCTGAGGTGTTGTCGGATGCCCGTGTCGATCCGGTGAAACCGTTGCTTCGCAGTGGGATCGTGTGACAGCGTCGAAGTGATCCCGTCGCCGGGGCGACGACGGGCGACAGAGAAGGAGCACGGCATGGGACTCATCCATATCGACTTGTTCACCACGCTCGACGGCGTCGCGCAGGCGCCCGGCGGGCCGGACGAGGACGCCGACGACGGTTTCGCGTTTGGCGGCTGGCAGGCGCCTCTCTTCGACGAGGTCGTCGGCGAACAAATTGACTCCGGGATGGCGGGGATGGACGCGCTGCTGCTTGGGCGCCGGACCTACGACATCTTCGCCGCGTACTGGCCGCACGCGGAAGGGGAAATCGCGCGGCTGTTCAACCGCCTCCCGAAATACGTGGCCTCGCGCCAGACGCCGACCCTCGAGTGGGCCGACTCCACACTGCTCGGTCCTGATGTCGTCGCCGCCGTGCGCGAACTGCGCGACCGGCACGCGAACATCCACGTCATCGGCAGCCTCGACTTCGTACAGACCCTTTTCGCCGAGCGGCTCTTCGATCGGCTCACGCTCTGGGTCTATCCGATCCTCCTCGGCGGTGGAAAGAAAGTCTTCGCCGACGGTGTGGTTCCGACGAACCTCAGACTCATCGAGCCGGTCGTCGCCTCACCGAAGGGTGCGGTGATGCAGCGCTACGCGCTCGCCGATGGCACGCCTGGCGTCGGCGATATGTCGGCCATCGACCAGGAGGGCTAGGGGCTGGTCTTACCAACACCAGTGCTGCGCTCCAGATGACGAAGGACTGTAGGGCGGCGGCCGATCTGTACGTGAGGACGAGCTAGTCGTACCGGGCGGGCAGTGACCGCCGCGGGCAGCGACCGCAAATGCTTGAGGGTGTTGAAGCTGCGCCGGGGTGACTTCAATCAAGACAACAGCTAAGGCCCATGTTCGTGAGGAACATGGGCCTTAGCCGTCATCTCGACGCCGTTGTCGAGTAGGTGGGGGTCTTCCGTTGCTGGACTGCCACCCGGATTTCGGGGTGCCTGTTGCGAAGGGCATGGCAGCCCAGCTAACGGAAATCTTTGCGGACCCGGATGCCCGGGGCCGTGGAGTCCTACGCCGGAACCAGCGCGGGGTCCCCGGTGGCGACGTCGGCGCCGTCGCGCGCTTCATGCAGGAAGCGGTCGTAGGCCGGCAGGGTCAGGAACGAGGGGAACTCGTTGCTGAGGGTGACTTCCTCGAAGATGTCCCGCGCGTCGGCGAAACGGTCCCCCTCGAAGCGCTCCAGCTTGGCGAATTCCTCGTCCAGCATGTCCTCCACCCACTCCCGGGTGACCACATCGCCGTGGTCGGTGATGGCCCGGGAGAAGATCCACTGCCACAGCTGCGAGCGGGAGATTTCCGCGGTGGCGGCGTCCTCCATCAGGTTGTGGATGGCCACGGCGCCGTTGCCGCGCAGCCAGGACTCGATGTAACGGATCCCCACCTCGATGTTGTTCCGGAGGCCCTGTTCGGTGATGGTTCCGGTGGTCGTGGAGATGTCCAGGAGGGCGCGGTCGTCCGGGGTGACGTCCTCGCGGAGGCGATCCAGTTGGTTCGGACGGTCGCCGAGGACGCCGTCGAACACCTCGCGGCAGACCGGAACCAGGTCCGGGTGCGCCACCCACGAGCCGTCGAAGCCGTCGCCGGCTTCGCGGGTCTTGTCCGCGCGGACCTTCTCGAAGGCGATCGCGTTGGCAGCCTGGTCCTTGCGGTTGGGGACGGCCGCGGCCATGCCCCCGATCGCCATGGCACCGCGCTTGTGGCAGGCCCGGACCAGCTGTTCGGTGTAGGCCCGCATGAACGGCTGGGTCATGGTGACCTGGCCGCGGTCCGGCAGCACGAAGCGGGGGCCGCGGGTGCGGAAGTTCTTGATCAGGGAGAAGATGTAGTCCCAGCGGCCGGCGTTCAGGCCCGCCGCGTGGTCCCGCAGTTCGTAGAGGATCTCCTCCATCTCGAACGCCGCCGTGATGGTCTCGATCAGCACCGTGGCGCGGATGGTGCCCTGCGGAATGCCCAGCAGGTCCTGCGCCAGGATGAAGATGTCGTTCCACAGCCGGGCCTCGAGGCGGCTCTCGATCTTGGGCAGGTAGAAGTACGGCCCCTTGCCCTGGGCGATCAGGCGCCGGGCGTTATGGAAGAAGTACAGGCCGAAGTCCACGATCCCGCCCGCGACCGGGGCGCCGTCAATGAGCATGTGCTTTTCCGGCAGGTGCCAGCCGCGGGGACGGACCACCACTGTGGGCAGCTCCCCGGCCGGGCGCAGCTTGTACTCCTTGCCCTCGGGCGAGGTGAAGTCGATCCTGCGCTCCAGGGCGTCCGTGAGGTTCAGCTGGCCCTGGATCACGTTGCGCCAGGACGGGGTGGAAGAGTCCTCCATGTCCGCGAGCCACACCTTGGCCCCGGAGTTCAGCGCGTTGATGGTCATCTTCTTATCCACCGGCCCGGTGATCTCCACCCGGCGGTCCTCCAGGCCCGGGGCCGGGGGAGCGACGCGCCAGTTCGCGTCGTTGCGGACGGCCTCGGTCTCGCGCAGGAACCGCGGATCCTGGCCTTTGGAGATCTGGTGGCGGCGTTCCTGCCGTGCCTGCAGCAGCTCCTGCCGGCGACCGGCCGTGGCCCGGTGCAGCTTGGCCACAAAGGCCAAAGCGTCCGGGGTAAGAACCTCGCTCTGCCGGCAAATCGGCTGCGCGGTCAGTGTGATCCCGTTGATGGTGAAGTTGTCAGTGAAGCTGTTCATGGGAGGTGCTCCTTGAAAGTCCGCTGTTGCCCTATCACTTTTGGTCCCCAAGGCGGCCGATGAGGACCAAAAGTGATATAGCAACTGGCAGGGAAGTGTCTAGTGGAACTGGCCTTCTTCGGTGGATCCCACCAGGGCCAGGGTGGATGCGTTCGGGTTGAGCGCGGTGGCGATGTCGTCGAAGTAGCCGGTGCCGACCTCGCGCTGGTGCTTGGTTGCGGTGTAGCCGCGGGACTCGGAGGCGAATTCCTTCTCCTGCAGCTCGACGTACGCGCTCATGCCTTCCCGGGCGTAGCCGTGGGCGAGGTCAAACATCGAGTAGTTCAGGGCGTGGAAGCCGGCCAGGGTGATGAACTGGAACGTGAAGCCCATGGCGCCGAGTTCGCGCTGGAACTTCGCGATCGTGGCGTCATCGAGGTGCTTGCGCCAGTTGAACGACGGCGAGCAGTTGTAGGAAAGCATCTGGTCCGGGAACTCGGCCTTGACGGACTCGGCGAACTTGCGGGCCAGCTCCAGGTCCGGGGTGCCGGTCTCCATCCAGATGAGGTCCGAATAGGGGGCGTAGGCCTTGGCGCGGGCGATGCAGGGTTCGATCCCGTTGCGGACCTTGTAAAAGCCTTCCGGGGTGCGGACCGGCTGTCCGCCTTCGCGGAGGATGAATTCCTGGTCACGCTCGTCGACGTCGGAGGTGATCAGGGTGGCCGCCTCAGCGTCGGTGCGGGCGATGATGACCGACGGCGTGCCGGCGACGTCGGCGGCGAGGCGGGCGGCGTTCAGCGTCCGGACGTGCTGCTGGGTGGGGATCAGGACCTTGCCGCCGAGGTGGCCGCACTTCTTCTCCGAGGCGAGCTGGTCTTCCCAGTGCACGCCCGCGGCGCCGGCCTGGATCATCGACTTCATGAGCTCGTAGGCGTTGAGCGGGCCGCCGAAGCCGGCCTCGGCGTCGGCCACGATCGGGACCATCCAGTCCTCGACCGTCTGGATGCCTTCGGAGAACTCGATCTGGTCCGCGCGGAGCAGGGCGTTGTTGATGCGGCGGACCACCGTGGGCACCGAGTTCGCGGGGTAGAGCGACTGGTCGGGGTAGGTGTGGCCGGAGTTGTTGGCGTCGGCGGCGACCTGCCAGCCGGAGAGATAGATGGCGCGGAGCCCGGCCTTGACCTGCTGCACGGCCTGGTTGCCGGTCAGTGCGCCCAAGGCGTTCGTGTACTTGCCCGTGCTGTGCTCCTGGGTGAGCTGCGTCCACAGCTTTTCGGAGCCGCGGCGGGCCAGCGTATGTTCTTCGGAGACGCGGCCGCGGAGGCGGACGACGTCCGTTGCCTTGTAGTCACGGGTCACACCTTCCCAGCGGGGGTTGGCGGCCCACTCGAGCTCCAGTGCGGCGGCCTGCTGCTCGGGCGTCTGCTGGGTGGGCTCAAATGCTGCAGTCATCTTTGTCTCCTTGATGGGTCCGGGCCGGCCAGTCTGCGTCTCTGCAGATCCTGACTGGTTGTTCCGGATGCGAATCTTTCCGTGAGTTCTACTTTTCTTCACTTTCCAAGGGGTTTCTAGACTAAAAGGATGGAAAGAAATGCACTTCTTCGCGTATTCTCAAGAAATGCACTCAACCAGCTGGAATCGCCAAGCTCTTTCGCCGTCCGCGCCCGCAGCGCCGGAGGTGGACGTCATCAGCCTGGGCCGGCGCGTCCGCCATCTGCGCAAGGCGGCAGGCCTCACGCTCGACGACCTGAGTGCCGCCGTCGGCACAGCGCCAAGCCAGCTGAGCCTGATGGAAAACGGAAAACGCGAGCCCAAGCTTGGCCTGCTCCAGCAGCTTGCAGCGGCGCTCGGGGTGAGCATCGACGAGCTGCTTGGCGCGGAGCCGCCCAACCGGCGTGCGGCCCTAGAGATCGAGCTGGAACGGTACCAGCGCAGCCCCATCTATGAGTCCCTGAACCTGCCGAAAATCCGCATCAGCTCGCGGCTTCCGATGGATGTGCTGGAGTCGATGGTGGGGCTGCAACATGAGCTGGAACGCCGCCTGAACGAACAGATCGCGACGCCGGAGGAGGCCCGCCGCGCGAACGGTGAACTGCGGGCGATGATGCGGGAGCGGAACAACTACTTCCCCGAGTACGAAGCCGAGGCGCAGAAGGTCCTGGCCTCGGTGGGACACACAAGCGGTCCGCTGTCCCACCACGTCATCTCGGACATTGCCGGGCACCTCGGATTCAGCCTCCACCATGTGGGTGATCTCCCGCATTCCACGCGTTCGGTGACCGACCTTAAGAACCGCCGAATTTATCTCACGCAGAACGCGCGCAGCGATCACGACCCCCGTTCGGTGCTGCTGCAGGCGCTGGGCCACTACGTCCTGGGCCACCAGACCCCCAACAACTACGGCGATTTCCTGATGCAGCGCGTGGCCACAAACTACTTCGCCGCCGCGCTGTTGCTGCCCGAGCAGGCCACGGTGGCATTCCTGCAGGAGGCCAAACAAGCCAAGGAAATCGCGGTCGAGGACATCCGGGACGCCTTCGCGGTGTCCTACGAGACAGCCGCGCACCGCTTCACCAACCTCGCCACCCAGCACCTGGGCATCCGCACTCACTTCCAGAAGACGCACAAGAGCGGCATCATCTACAAGGCCTACGAAAACGACGGCGTGACGTTCCCGCAGGACCACACCGGCGCCATCGAGGGCCAGTTCTCGTGCCGGAACTGGACCTCCAGGGTGGTGTTCGACGTCCCGGACAAGTTCAGCGCGTACAACCAGTACACCGACACCCCTGCCGGGACGTACTGGTGCACGGCCCGGACGGAACGCTCGGCGAACGGGGAGTTCTCGCTCTCCGTGGGTGTCCCGTATGCGCATGTGAAGTGGTTCCGCGGCCGCGACACAACGGAGCGGTCCAAGTCCACATGCCCGGACGAAAGCTGCTGCCGCCGCCCGCCGGCGTCGCTGACCGCCGAGTGGGCCGGCAACGCCTGGCCCTCGGCGCGGGCGCATTCGCACCTGCTGGCCGCAATGCCGCCGGGCGCGTTCCCCGGCGTTGACGAGACCGAGGTCTACACCTTCCTGCAGGCGCATTCGGGGAACTGAGCCTCACTCAGGTTCTGCCCGGCCGGGCGGACTATATTGGCCTGTGTCAGCTCATCGATCCACCTCGCGGGAGCGTGCACCCATGGCCAAAGAACTTGCCACCCAGCTCATAGAACAACTCCAGGCTGCCGGTGTGCAGCGGATCTACGGGATCGTGGGGGACAGCCTCAACCCGATCGTCGACGCCGTCCGCAAGACCGGCGGCTCGCAGCAGGGCGGCATCGACTGGATCCATGTCCGGCATGAGGAGGCCGCCGCGTTCGCCGCGGCGGCGGAAGCCCAACTAACCGGCCGGCTCGCGGTGTGCGCCGGTTCCTGCGGGCCCGGCAACCTGCACCTGATCAATGGGCTCTACGACGCCAACCGCTCGGGGGCTCCGGTGCTGGCCATCGCCTCGCACATCCCAAGCAAGCAGATCGGCAGCAGTTTCTTCCAGGAAACCCACCCGGACCGGCTCTTCAACGAATGCTCGGTCTACTCCGAGCTCATCAGCACCGCGGAGCAGGCGCCCCGGGTCATGCACAGCGCCATCCAGCACGCCGTCGGGCTCCGCGGCGTCGCCGTCGTGACCCTTCCCGGCGATATCGCCGGTCTGGAGGCGACCGCCGCAACCCCGGCCCCCGCGGCATTCCGGCCGGCCACGCTGACGCCGGACCCCGCCAGCGTGCAGGAACTGGCCGACGCCATCAACGCCGCCGCCAAGGTCGCCATCTTTGCCGGCGCCGGCGTCGAGGGCGCCCACGCCGAGGTGATCGCGCTCGCCGGGATGATCGCGGCGCCGATCGGCCACTCGCTCCGCGGCAAGGACTTCATGCAGTATGACAACGCGTATGACATCGGCATGACGGGGCTGCTGGGCTACGGCGCCGCGGCCGAGGGCATCGAGGACGCGGACCTGCTGATCCTGCTCGGCACGGACTTCCCGTACGACCAGTTCCTCCCGGGAACCCGCACCGCGCAGGTGGACCGGGCCGCCCACAAGCTCGGGCGGCGAACCGACGTCGACATTGCCGTGCACGGCGACGTCCTTCCCACCCTGGCCGCGCTCATGCCGTTGCTGACGGCCAAGAAGAGCCGCCGTTTCCTGGATTCGATGCTCAGGAAGCACGACCGGCTCATGAACAAGGCCGTGGGGGCGTACACCCGGAACGTGGGGACGAAACAGCCGATCCACCCGGAATACGCGGCCTCGCTGCTGGACCAGGTGGCGGCCGAGGACGCGATTTTCACGGCGGACACCGGCATGTGCAACGTCTGGACCGCGAGGTACATCAACCCGCTGGGCACCCGCCGGCTGATCGGCTCCTACCTGCACGGCTCCATGGCCAACGCCCTGCCGCATGCGATCGGCGCCCAACTGGCCTACCCCGGCCGGCAGGTGGTCTCGGTCTCCGGCGACGGCGGCCTGTCCATGCTGCTGGGCGAGCTCATCACAGTCGCCGCGCACCGGCTCCCGGTCAACGTGGTGGTCTTCAACAACTCGACGCTGGGCATGGTGAAACTCGAAATGCTGGTGGACGGCCTCCCCGACTTCGGCGTCGATGTCCCGGACGCCAACTACGCGGATGTTGCCCGGGCCCTGGGCTTCCACGCCGTCCGGGTCACGGACCCGACCCGCATCGAAGCCGCCTACCGGGAAGCTTTCGCCCACCCCGGGCCGTCGCTCGTGGAGCTCATCACGGACCCCAAAGCGCTGTCCCTCCCGCCGAAGATCAAGGGCGCCCAGGTCCTGGGCTTCGCCACGGCGATGTCCAAAGTGGTCCTCAACCGGGGCGCCGGCGAGGCCGTGAGCATGGCACGGAGCAACCTGCGGAACATCCCGCGGCGCTGACGCCCGGGACGTAGCGAGTTCGCCGGAAAGTCTCGAGTTCGCCGGAAACTTCCGGCGAACTCGAGCAGTTCCGGCGAATTGGACGTCAGTGGCACCGGCGTCGTGCCTCAGGAGAACCACCGGATCGGCGCCCCGGATGGGAACCGCGGAGCCGCCGCCCCGAGACCAAAACGACGGCAAACCGTGACCGTACAGGCATCGTTGTGCCACGCTCCGGCTGGTTGACTGGGAGCGGCGGATTCCGCCTATAGTCGGACGCACCTGTCGGAGGGCAGCCATGAAGTTGAAGGTGGCCAGAATTGCTGCGGCGGGAGCCGTGGCGGCCCTCACCGCATGTTCGGCCCCGGCCCCAGGGCTCTTGAAGGCCGACGGCGTGGAGCGGGTTGCGGTCGACAGCACGGCATATGCCGCCGAACTTCAGGCATTCCGGGCTTCCGCCCTTGAACTCGGCGCGGCGCTGCTGTCCGACGGCGGTGACGGTACCAACGGCAACGTCGTTTCCTCGCCGGGAAGCCTGCTAATTGCCTTGGCGATGCTGCGGGCCGGCGCCACCGGGGACACCGCCGCCGAAATGGACGGGGTGCTGGGACTCCCCGCGGACCGGCGGGACGAAGCCATGAACGCGGTGCTCGCTTCCCTCGAAAAGTTCGACGGCGACCCCGGGGCCGTGGACGAGGAGAACCCGCCGCGTAAACCGGTGATGCACGCGGCGAACGGCCTGTTTGTGGACAAAACCGTGCCCACGGGCCAGGAGTACCTGGCCACCCTTGGCCGGCACTATGGAACCGGCGTGTACCCAGTGAACTTCCCGGACGAGCGCTCCACGAAGCCTGCCATGGATGCCTGGGTGGCGGAGAACACCGGTGGCCGGATCAAGGAGGCTCCGGCGAAATACGATCCGGACAACACCTTCAGCCTGCTCAATGCGCTGTACTTCGCGGCCGCCTGGAGTGCGCCCTTTGATCCGAACAACACCTCGGACCTGCCCTTCACTTTGGCGGATGGCGAGGAAATCGCCGCTCCCGCCATGAACAACGAACTGAAAATGAAATACGCGGAAGGCAAGGGCTGGCGCGGAGTTGATCTGCCGTATGCGGAGGGCTTCGTCATGCGGCTGGTTCTGCCCGACGCCGGTTCCGGCCCGCCGGCCACTGCGTTCGACGTCGGGAAGTTGACGGAAATTGCGGCAGCCTTCGACACGGCGCAGGCGGAATCCGTGCAGATCCAGCTGCCCCGGTGGGATCACAAATGCAGTTTTGACCTGCGCAAGGTGCTTGGAGCCCTCGGACTGCACAAAACTCTGAGCACTGCGGAGGACTTTAACGCCATCCAGCCGAAGCTGACGCTCACGCAGGCTGCCCAGGCCGCCAACATCACGGTCGCAGAGAAAGGCACCGTGGCCGCGGCCGTGACCCAGGTCAACGGCGCAGTCACCAGTGCCCCGCCCCAGCCGGAGCGGACCATCGAGTTCGACCGGCCGTTCCATTACCAGATCGTGCACATCGAGACCGGGCTCCCGCTCTTCATGGGGAAGGTCGCGGACCCGCGCTGACGGGCAGACAACCGGGAACCAAATCGCCGGAAGCTCTCCAGTTCGCCGCAAACTTCCGGCGAACTGGAGTGACTCCGGCGAACTCGGCGACTTAAGGCGCCCCGCTCCGGCTCTCTTGTGCCAGGGCCGCCGCCACTTTTCCAATCAGCTCGTACGGGACAGGCTTCCGCAACGGGAACTTCAGGGTGCCCTTCGCTGCGCAGTAGGGTGCGAGTTCCGCGCTCAGCGATTCGTCGCCGTCGGGCACGGGATAGACGGAGATGTGGTGCGCCCAGCCCGCGAAATACACGACGTGTTTGCCCCCGAGCGTGATCGTCGGGATGCCGTAACTGATCATCTCCGCTGACCCGGGTACCGCGGCATGGCCGCGCCGCCGGATCTCCTGCAGCGCCTCCTGCACGTCAGCAGGAAACGAGGCGATGTATTCCTCCACGGACTCAAAGTGCTGTGCCATTCCCGTTCCCTCCAACGATCCCCAGCAACGAGTTAGCGCGCGCCGCCCTGCCACAAGGCATCGAACGGGGCGCCCGAGGCCACCCGGTTCCGGATTCCGGCGGTCACAAACGCCTTGGCCGTCCGGGCGGCGGCCAGCGGCGTCGCACCCTTGGCGAGCTCGGCCGTCACGGCCGCGGCGAGCGAGCACCCGGCGCCCGACACGGCCACTTCACCCACCTTCGGGGCGGACAGGACTTCCAGCGTTTCACCGTCGTAATAGACGTCGACGGCGTCGGGGCCAACCAGGCGTACTCCGCCCTTGGCGAGCACCGCGGCGCCGCTGAGTTCGTGGATGCGGACCGCGGCGGCCTTGAGGGACTCGACGTCGGTGATTGCCAGCCCGGAGAGCGACTCGGCCTCGAAGTGGTTCGGCGTGACGAAAGTGGCCAGCGGCAGGATGTGGGACTTGAGCGCCTGGTCAGTGTCCAGGGCGTGGCCCGGTTCCTGGCCCTTGCAGATCAGCACCGGATCCAGCACCACGTTGGCGAACTGTCCGCCGGCCAGCGCCGCGGCCACGGTCGAAATCGTCGCGGGGCTGCCCAGCATGCCGATCTTGACGGTGTCCAACACGGCCGGTGCGCCGGACGCGGCACCGTAGGCCGCCGTCGTCGCTTCCAGCTGGTCCGCGATGACCTGCTGGTCCACCGGGACAAAGCGGTGGTTCCAGTTGTCCTTGGGGTCGAAGGACACGATGCAGGTCAGGTTCGCGATCCCGAAGACGCCGAGTTCCTGGAACGTCTTCAGGTCAGCCTGCGCGCCGGCGCCGCCGGTCGCTTCGGAGCCTGCGATGGTCAGCGCGACGGCGGGGGAGGAGGCGGCGTCAGAGGCGGTATCGGAAACGGCCAAGGCAGCGGAGTCGAATGCGGTAGAAGTCATGGTTTCATCCTGCCACGCAGCCAAATCCACCCGCATTGTGCTCATGAACAAGCATTCCATGAACAGTATGAACAAAACCTTAGTGCTCCGGATCACGCGGACTAGGGTGGCGGACGGTGTTGCTTACAGGCGGCGCCGGATCCAGGAAGGTTCATTGATGAGCACCCAACTGTCCGAAGCGGCCCAGACCCGGAAAGCCGTCGGCAACATCCTCAAAGGCTCGGCCGGCAACCTTGTCGAGTGGTACGACCTGTACGTTTACACCGTCTTCGCCGCCTACTTCCAGGCGCACTTCTTCAACTCCACGGACGAGCTCCAGGCCGGCCTCGAGGCGATGGCCGTCTTCTCGACGTCGTTCCTGATGCGCCCGATCGGTGCCTGGTTCTTCGGCCGGTACGCCGACCGCAAGGGCCGCAAGGCCGCGCTGACGCTGAGCGTGACCATGATGTCCGCAGGCTCCTTCGCCATCGCAGTGCTGCCCACGCAGGACGTGATCGGCCTGTGGGCCCTGATCCTGCTGGTCCTCATCCGCGTGATCCAGGGCTTCTCCGTGGGCGGTGAGTACGGCACCAGCGCCACGTACATGTCCGAGGCTGCCACTTCCAAGCGCCGCGGCTTCTTCTCCAGCTTCCAGTACGTCACGCTGGTCGGCGGCCAGATGCTGGCCCTGCTTGTCCTCGTGATCCTGCAGAACGCCATGCCCAAGGCCGAGCTGACCGAATGGGGCTGGCGCATCCCGTTCGCGATCGGCGGCGTGGCCGCCCTGGTGGTCCTGTGGCTGCGGCGCTCCATGGAGGAGACCGTCTCGCCCGAACAGATCGAGGCCGCAAAGGCCCCGGCCGTGGCGGGCGAGGCGCAGCCGGGGACCATGAAGCTGCTGTTCACCAGCTACTGGAAGCCGCTCATGATCTGCATCGGGATCACCCTTGGCGGCACCGTGGCGTTCTACACATACACCAACTTCATCCTGAAGTTCATGAACGATACCTCCGGCATCGCCAAGACCGACACCTCGGTCATCAACTTCTGGGCGCTGTTCATCTTCATGCTGCTCCAGCCGGTTTACGGCATCATCTCGGACAAGGTGGGCCGCAAGCCGCTGCTGCTGTGGTTCGGCATCACCGGCGTCCTGTTCACCTGGCCTCTTCTGTCCGCCCTTGCCGGAACCAAGGATCCGATGACCGCGTTCCTGCTCATGATGGGCGGCCTGCTGATTGTGGGCGGCTACACCTCCATCAACGCCCTGGTGAAGGCCGAGCTGTTCCCCGCGTCCATCCGCGCCCTCGGCGTGGGCCTGGGCTACGCGATCGCCAACTCGCTCTTCGGCGGCACCGTCCCGCTGATCGGCGCGGCACTGCAGAAAGCCGGCCAGGAAGAACTCTTCTTCACCTACGTCACGGTGGCGATCGGCATCTCCCTTCTGGTCTATATCTTCGCGCTGAAGAACAAGAAGTCCACGCACCTGGACCACGAGCAGGGTCACGCCTGGGCGCCGGCCGCTGTCGACACGGGCGCCGGTGTTTCCGGCCCCAAGGACGAGGACAAGGACCTCATCGACGCCTCGCGCCGCTAGGCGCCACGACTCGGGGATTGTCTCGGGGGAGAACGACGGCGGGCCGCCGGCTACGGAACGTGCGTTCCGGGAGCCGCGGGCACGCCGTCGTCGTTGATGCTGGCGCCGGTAGGGTGTCGGCTCTGGGCGGCGACCGCCCGGCCCCGGGCTTACTGGGCGTTGTCCGCAAACCGCAGTTGCAGGACTGTGGCGGCGATGCCAGCTACAAACGTCGCCGCGAGCACCACATAGCTGCCCGCCGGGAGCGAGCCGACGGGGTCGGCCACCAAGCCGATCAGCAGCGGGACGATCGAGTAGGGGAACCACTCCGCCCAGCCGGTCTTGCCGAACAGGTTGCCCAGGGCCAGCATCACGAGGGAGAAGGCGATGGGGGCCACTTCGCCGCGGCTCCAGACGGCAATCCAGGCGATCACCGGCGCCAGCAGGAACGAGATCCCCGCAGCCAGAAGCACGTTTGCGATTCCGGTCCCGGCCAGCCGCGCCGAGAACCCCGGCAATCCCATCGCCAGTCCGATCCCCATCGCCTCGACGAGGACAATGATTACGAGCGCCATCCACCACACCGCCGCGACCGCCAGCTTCGCGACGGCGAACCAGTGACGGGCCACGGGCATGGTGCAGCAGCGCGCGGGCCAGGGCGAGGCGCTGCTTGTTGCCGAGCGAGAGCTGCCCGGCGCTCCGGTCGGCGTACGGATCGAGGCGCAACAGCGCGATCGAATCGGCAACGGATCGCGCCGGCGAGCCGGTGAGGCGGCACTGGATGTCGAGGTTCTCGCGCACTGTGAGGTTGGGGTAGGCGGTCGCGGTCTCGACGAGGAAGCCGACGCGCGAGAACACGCTCGTCTCGCCAGGCCTGACGCGCCGGCCGAGTACGCTCACCTCCCCGCTGGTCGGTCGGATCAGGCCGAGCAACATGCGGATCGTCGTCGTTTTACCCGCCCCGTTCCTGCCGAGGAACCCGTAGATTTCGCCGCGGCGGACGTCGAGGTTGAGCGAGTCGACGGCGGTGACGTCGCGGTAGCGCTTGACGAGGGCGCGCGTGGAAAGTGCGGTGTCAGGCATGGGTCTTGTCCATGGCCCCATCCTGCCACCACGCCCGGAGCGTTCACAGGGTGAGGGCGAGCCGCATGGGCGGCGTGGGTGCCGCCGACGAAGCGTGGGCCCGGCGGCGTGGGCCCGGCGGCGTCGGCCCGTCGTCTTCGAAATCGCCGGAAGCGCTCCGGATCGCCGTATATTCGGTATTTCCGGCGACCTCGGGCGTTTCCGGCGAACTCGCGGCTACTGGTCGGGCCTACACCGCCGTCCAGACCGCCGTGCCCGCACCGCCGGGTGCGACAATGGAGGCGGTTCCGTCGGCTCGCGTCACCGGGGCCGTCCAGTGCTAATACAGCCGGCCGTCCAGCGTGTTCCCCTTGCGGGCACGGGCCGCCGAGCGAACCACTACGAATGGAATGCCCATGACTTCCGCCAAGACTTTCCCGGCCTCAGCTCCGCCGAGGTTCGCCTCGATCGGCTCCCCGTATTTCGGCATCATCCTGGCCGTCATGGCCGTTGTGCTGATCCTGTCCAACATCGGGGCGTCCAAGGGCGTGGCGATCGGCCCCGTCATCACAGACGGCGGATTCTTCCTCTTCCCGCTGGCCTACATCCTGGGCGACGTCATCAGCGAGGTCTATGGCTTCAAAGTGGCGCGCAAGGCTATCGTCACCAGCTTTGCGCTGTCCGTCTTTGCGTCCCTCTGCTATTGGGTCATCATCGCCCTTCCGGGGTTCGGCGACGAGTACGGTGCCTCCAAACAGGCAGCCTTGGAGGGTGCTTTGGGGCCGGTCCCGCAGATTGTGCTGGCATCGCTGCTGGCCTTCCTCGCAGGCCAGACGATCAACTCGTGGATCCTCGTGAAGATGAAGGCGCGGACCGGAGAAAGGTCCTTGTGGGCGCGCATCATGGGCTCCTCCGTGGCCGGCGAATTCGTGGACACACTGATCTTCTGTAGCATCGCCGCGTCCGTGATCGGCATTACCGACGCCGGGATGTTCGTGAACTACGTCCTCGTGGGCTTCCTCTACAAGACCCTCGTGGAGTTCGCCTTCGTGCCGCTGACCTCGCTCGCCATCGGCTGGGTCAAGAGGCGCGAACCGAGCTACGGGGCGTAGGCAGCCGCCGACCTCTGCCCACTCCGCGCCCTGCCGCAGCCCACCCAATCCGCCGCCGGCCGCGCAGTTCGCCGCCCGTCGGAGCCCACTCCGCGCCCCGCCGCCACCCAAGGGACCCGAGAGGCAGAACGGGCTCGGCCGACGCCCACTCCGCGCCCCGCCGCCACGCACTTCGCCGGAAACCCGCGGGGTCGCCGTAAGATTCCTGCGACGTTGCGGGCTTCCGGCGAATTCGACGCTCAAGGGTGCGGGCGTCTAGCCAGCGCACGAAGCAGACGGCTCTTGAATTCCTGCTCGCGGAAGAGGTCCTTCCACTCAACCCGGACGAACCGCCAGCCCTCTTCAGTCAGGGCCTTCTCCCGGCGCCGTTCCTCGAAGATCACCTCGGCTGTGGGACTGTAATCGAAGTACTTGATTTTGCCGTCGAACTCGAGGGCGACCTTCTCCTCTTTCCACGCAAAGTCCAGGCGATGGCGCCCGGCGCGGCTTGAGACCTCCAGTTGCGGCTCAGGAGGCCTGATCCGGCACCGCAGGATCAGCTCGCGCGCCAGGGTTTCGCCGGGAGATTCGGACCGCGGATCGGCCGAGGCGAGGACCCGCCGGAACGTCCGGATTCCCCGGCGGCCGTCCAGATCATTTGCCATGGTCTGCAGGGCGGCCGGGTCCGCGGCCAGGCGAAGCGCGTGGTCAGTGAGGATCAACGCCTGCCTGTAGCCCAGCAGCATGGCGCAGTCGGCCGTTGTGCGCTCCAGGGAAGTCGTCCGAAGGCCGTTCACTACGGCGACGTCGTGTTCCGCGAAGGGGCGCGTGTGGCAACGGACGTCCCTGCCGTGGCGCTCGTTCGAGGGGCGCACTTTCTGGAGGACATGGATCGCGTCATCCACGTCCCACAGGTAGAGGCGGCGGAGGCGTGCGGCGGAAGTGTGGCTGTAGAGGAAGGCGCCCGTCGACGTCGTGCGCGTCCCGTGGGCATGCGCGTAGATGAGCTGCCGGCTCCTGACGGCGGGGGACTGGGCCCGCCACAGGCTGGCGCGGATGTAGCAGCCGTGCCGGAGCCGGACGAGGCCCCCCGAATCCAGAAGCGAACGGATGGCGCGCGAGCCGTAGCCGAGGTCCAGGAGTTGTTCGGTGCGCCAGCGGTTGCCTGTCGGAGGCAGCTCCAGGAGGGATATCTGCGTCATGCCACAAGCTTGCGCTGCCATCCAATCGGGCGGGAGGCCTCGCCGTCGTTATGTGGAAAACGCGAGGCCGCACCCCAGATTTGTTGCGACGGCGCTTTTTGGGACGCCGCCCCTAGTTCGCCGGAACGCGGCGGAGGCGCCGCAAGTTTACGGCGAGTTCGGTGGTTTCCCGCGATTTCGACGGCGGGAGGCTGGCGGGCGCCTCCCACGAGTTCGACGGAGGTGGGGGAGGGCTCAGCCGGAAACGCGGGCCGTCGTGCCGCGGACGATGAGGGCCGGCTCGATCAGCTTGCGCCGGGGTTCGAGAGTTGGGTCCTGGATCCGTGCCAGCAGGGTGTTGGCGACATGGGACCCCACAACGTCGCTGCGATTGTCCACGGAGGTCAGGTCCAGGTACCGAGACTTGGCCAGTTGGGAGTTGTCGTAGCCAATCACGGACAGGTCCGCCGGGACGGACAGGCCGCGGGCCTTGGCCGCGGCCAGGGCACCCAGGGCCATGGTGTCATTGGCCGCGAACAGGGCGGTCGTGTCGGGGTGGTGGTCGAGCAGCCAGCAGGCGGCGGCGTAGCCATCCTCCTCCGAGGTCCCCTGGGATTCACCGGCGATCCGGACCTCGACGCCGGCCTCCACGATGCCGCTGCGGAAACCGTCCCGCCGGTGGGCAGCGGCACCTCCGGAGCCCGAAAGGTGTCCGATCCGGGTGTGGCCGAGCCCCAGCAGGTGCTCCGCCGCCATGCGGCCGCCGCCGTCGTCGTCGTTCGTAATGAGGTCTGCTCCCGCGGGAACGCCGTTTCGCCAGCCGGCGACGACTGCCGGAACCCAGGTCCCGGCCATCATGGACTCGCTTGGCTCGGCGGCGATGACAAGGCCCTCCACGTGCATGGACAGCAGGCCGTCCGTGGCCTCCGTGATGCGGTTCTCGCCCGGGCGGGAATCCGCGAGGGTGACCTGGTAGCCGTGGGGTGAAAGGGCGGATTCCATGCCGCGCAGGAGGTCCACGAACCAGAGGTTCCGGAAGTCGTCAATGACCAGCCCGATGCTCTTCGTCTGGCTGCTGGCGAGCGTGGTCGCCGCCCGGCTGGGCCGGTAACCGAGCTCCGACATGGCCACCCGGACGGCCTCCCGGCGCTTCTCGCTGACCTTCGACGGGTTTTGCAGCACGAGCGAGACCAGCGACGGGGAGACGCCGGCGCTCTTTGCGACATCGTAGATCGTCGGGCGTCGGGTTCGGGGGGTGTTCAACGACATCTGCAGAGCCTTTCACGTCTCATCCGAGGATAACCGGTCAACCATTGACAGGACATATGTACATAGCTACGCTTTTGTTCAGCGCCCGTTTTTGTAGCGCTCCAATTTTCAAGGGTCGGGCCGGCGGTCTGGCCGAATTTCAAAGGAGAAATCGATGGCTGACAGTTTGGGAGTTGCCGTAATCGGCGCCGGAATGGCAGGAAAAGCGCACGCGGCTGCGTACCGGACGGCGTCCGCGCTCTACAGCCCCGTTCTTCCTCCTATCCGGCTGGTCTCCATCGGCGACGTCAACGCCGAGTTCGGTTCCCTGGCCGCGAAGCGTTTTGGCTACGAACGCAATGACACCTCGTGGCAGGCGATCGCCGAGGCCGATGACATCGACGTCGTGAGCGTCGTGATCGCGAACTCCCTCCACCGCGAAGTCGTGGAGGGCCTGCTGGCCGCCGGGAAGCACGTGCTGTGCGAAAAGCCGCTGAGCGACTCCATCGACGACGCCCGCGCCATGGCCGAGGCGGCCCGCAACGCCAGCTCGATCGCCCGCATCGGGTTCACCTTCCGCCGCACGCCGGGCATCGCGTACATCCGCGACCTCATCCGTAGCGGCGTCCTGGGCAACGTCCTGCACTTCAGCGGCCGCTACTGGACCGACTACGGGTTCAGCCCGTCGGCCCCCATGAGCTGGCGCTACAAGGGCGGCCCGGGCTCCGGTGCGCTGGCCGACGTCGGCAGCCACCTGACGTACGTTGCCGAGTTCCTCTGCGGCGACATCAAGTCCATCAGCGGCGGACGCCTCAGCACCGTGATCGACAAGCGCCCGCTGCCGCTTGGCGCCGTCATGGGCCACGACCACGCCGCGGTCAGCGACACCTTCGAGCCGGTCGAAAACGACGACTACGCGGTGTTCTCCGCCGAATTCGAGAACGGCGCCGGCGGCTTCGAGGTCTCCCGTGTCGCGGCCGGCCACGCCAACAGCCTCATCTTCGAGGTCTTCTGCGAGAACGGCGCCGCCCGGTTCGATCAGCGCCGCCCCGCGGAAATCGAACTGTTCCTCAACGACGGCCCGGCCAACGAGAACGGCTACCGCCAGGTCATCCTCGGACCCGGACACCCGTACATCGCCGGCGGCCTGGCCATGGACGCGCCCAGTGTCGGGTTCGGCCAGAACGACGCCTTCGCCTACCAGTCCCGGGCCTTCCTCGAGGAGGTCGCCGGCCTCAGCCAGGCGGATTCCCTGCCCCGCTGCGCCACGTTCGACGAGGGCGTGCGCAACATGGAACTGCTCGGCGCTGTCACTGAATCCGCCCTCAACAACGGAAAGAAAATCACGCTATGAAACTCGGTGTCTACAACGCAATCCTGCACGACCGGCCGCTGCCCGAGGCCCTCAAGGTCATCGCCGGCCTGGGACTGACCGGCATCGAAATCAACACGGGTGGATTCCTGCCGGCCGTCCACGTCCCCACCATGGACCAGATCCTTGAGAGCGACGCGGCCCGCGACGACTACCTCGCGATCTTCGAGGGGACCGGCGTCTCGATCGCCGGCCTGAACTGCAACGGCAACCCGCTGCACCCCAAGCGTGAAATCGGCGAGAAGCATGCCGAGGATATCCGCCGCTCCATCCGGCTGGCGCAGCGGCTGGGACAGGACCGCGTGGTGACCATGTCCGGCCTGCCCGGCGGCGAACCCGGAGCCACCACGGTCAACTGGGTCGTGAACGCCTGGAACTCGGCGGCCCTGGACGTGCTCGACTATCAGTGGGGCATCGCGGCCGACTTCTGGAAGGAAACCGACCGCCTCGCAGCCGATCACGGCGTGAAGGTTGCCCTCGAGCTGCACCCGCAGAACATCGTGTTCAATACTGCCGATGTCCACAAGCTCATCGAGCTGACCGGCGCGACCCACGTGGGGGTCGAGCTGGACGCCTCGCACCTGTTCTGGCAGCAGATGGATCCGGTGGCGGTGGTCCGCGAGCTCGGTCCGCTTGTCTTCCAGGCGGCGGCGAAGGACGTCCGCGTGAACACGGGGAACGCCGCGCTCTACGGTGTCCTCGACAACAGCTTCCGCCGGCTTTCCCCGGAGGAAAGCCGCACCAACCTCGGCGGCGACGAGTGGGCCAACGAGTGGCCCAAGGACTCCGCCTGGGACTTCGTGGCCCTGGGCCGCGGGCACGACACCGCCTACTGGACCGAGTTCCTGCGCGCGCTGTACGAGGTGGACCCCAACATGCTGGTCAACATCGAACATGAGGACGTCTCCCTGGGCCGGATCGAGGGCCTCCAGGTGGCGGCCAAGGTCCTGCGGGATGCTGACGCGGCGCTTTCGGCGTCGCTGCACCTGACGAGCTGAGGGCCTGACGGCCTGGCGGACGACTTCTACGCCGAGTCGCCGGAACGCAGCGGGGTCGCCGGAAACTCCCTGTGTGTCAGGCTGTTGTGTGACAGGTTTTCTGTTGCTGGAGCCGGTGCTCAGAGCGGGGGAAGGTCCATCATGGACTTCGTTATGCCTGTTCGTGTTTCGAACCGGAAGCACTTCACTACCGACCAGAAGCACGCGATTCTGGATGAGTACGACAAATGCCTCGAGTGGGGATCTAAAGCCGCATTCATCAGGGCGGCGGGCATCACCGAAGGCACCATGAACCGTTGGTGCCGCGAGCGGGAGTCCGGTGAACTGAGGTCCAGATCCGACAACTTAGAGGAGGACCAGCGATTGAACGCAGGCGATAAGCAGCTGCTCAAACGGGTCTTGAGGGAAAACGAAATCCTCAAGGCCAAGCTGGCACGGTCCGAGGCTGCCGTGGACATCCTGGGAAAAGCTTCCGCGCTCTTGGACGCGATGGCCAAGAGCGCGGCGGCGACGGATCCAAAAGTGGAGGAGCCGGAGCCGGGCCGGCCGGAGTGGCTGACGCCAAAACCTGGAAAGACATCGCCCT